>CALKHM010000220.1 GCA_937988695.1 uncultured Microbacterium sp.
CCCACCCCAGCGCCCCCCACGCCATCCCCGGCGCCGCGCGAACCCGCGCTATACCCGCCGCCGCGCACACCCAACCCAGCGCCGCCCGAACCCGAACCCGAACCCGCGCCCGAACCTGAACCCGAACCCGAACCCGCGCCCGCGCCATACCCGCCGCCCACCGCCCGTGACATCCGCCCGCGCACCACCCATCCAGCCAACGCCCCTACGCCGACCGGCAGCAGCACGACCACGAGCAGCCAGGGCGAGGCGGTCTCGGGCAGCGCCCCGAGCACGGGGATGCCGGGCACCACGCCCAGCTGCGTGCCGGACGGCGACACGGCGGAACCGGCGCCGACCGCGAACCCCGGTCCGGCGACGAACGAGAGACCCCAGACGACGAGCGTGGGCAGATACGCGAGTTGCGCGAGCGAGACGACGACCACGCCCATGACGTCGAGGTTCGCCGATTGATACAGCGAGATCACCTCGTCGCCACGGAACACGAGCGCGACCACCACGCCCAACGCACCGACCCCGAGCAGTCCGCTCAGCGCCACAGCCGCCCCGCGCAGAGCAAGCGTGGGAACCTCCGGCCACAGCCCGGGCAGGTCCGACACGAACTCATGAAGCCGCCCGACCAGCCCCGGATCGTCACGCCACACGGTGCCCACGGCCCCGGCCAGGCACGGCAGCAGGAACACGAGAACGGGCAGCAGCACCGCCTGCCAGAGGGATGCCTCGACCAACGGCGTGCGCGCGGTCAGGCCCACCACGACGCTCACGGCGGCGAACGCGACGGCGCCTCCGGCGACCCCGGCACCCCACGCGCCACTGCGCCCCGCGCGCACGCCCGAGCGCACCCCGCGGTATGCCGTGAAACACGCGAACGCCAGCGGCGCCAGCGAGACGACGAAGGATGCCGCCTGGTCGGGGATGCCGGTCACAGCGAGATACTCCGCCGGCAGTCGCACGGTGAACGGCACGAGGTGCCCCAGCTGCCAGACGACGGCGGTCGCCGGCCACAGCGCGTCCCACTGCGGGGCGCCCACGCCGAGCACCCACAGCAGTGTGAGCGTAGCCAGCACCACGGCGAGGCCGACGGCCGCCGCGATGAGCGCGTCGAACGCGGAGAGCAGGGCGATGAGAAGGCGATGCATGGGCGAATCGAGACTACCCAGAGCCGTGGCATCCGCCCGGGGGGCACGCCCGCACGATCGCAAACACCCCGCAATCACCCGGGACACGCGCACGCGGCGCACGCGCGAACGCCCGCGCGGCGCACCCGCGAACACCCGCGCGCCGCACGCGCGAACACCCGCCCGGCACGCACCGAGCGAGGCACGCGACGAGACATTCCTGAAAGATGCTGTGCAACCGGACCGGTGACGCTATGTTTCTCTCGGAGGTCCCCCACCTATGAGCACTGCCCCTGCACACGACACCACCGCAGAAGACGTCCGTCCGGCTAAGAACGGCTTCGACAAGTTCTTCGAGATCAGCCGACGCGGATCGACCCTCGGCACCGAGATCCGCGGCGGCATCGTCACATTCGTGACGATGGCGTACATCGTGATCCTGAACCCGATCATCCTCGGCGGCACGAAGGATGTCGCCGGCCTCGCCCTGAACGGCCAGCAGGTGGCCGCCGTGACGGCGCTGACCGCGGGCGTCATGACGATCCTGTTCGGCCTGATCTCGCGACTGCCGTTCGCGTTCGCGGCGGGCCTGGGCATCAACTCGTTCCTGGCGGTGAGCGTTGTCGGGCAGCTGACCTGGCCCGAGGCCATGGGGCTGGTCATCATCGACGGCCTGATCATCGTGCTGCTGTCGGCCACCGGGCTGCGGCGCATGATCATGGACGCCATCCCCATGGAACTGAAGATCGCCATCACGGTGGGCATCGGCTTGTTCATCGCGTTCATCGGGATGGTCGACGCCGGGTTCGTGTCGGCGACCGGCTTGGGCTCCCCGCCAGTGGGCCTGGGCGCCGACGGCTCCATCGCGACCATCCCCACCGCGCTGTTCGTCCTCACACTGCTGCTGGCCGCCATCCTGATGGCGCGCAAGATCAAGGCGGCGCTGCTGATCGCACTGGTGTCGGGCACGGTCCTGTCGATGATCATCGAGGCCATCTGGCATCTGGGTGCGAAGGGTCCGAAGAACCCCGGCGGCTGGTCGATGTCGATCCCGACGCTGCCGTCGCAGTGGCTGAGCATGCCCGATCTGAGCCTGGTCGGCCACGTCGATCTGGTGGGCAGCTGGGGCCGGATCGGCGCGATCGCCTGCATCATGCTGGTCTTCACCCTGGTGTTCTCGAACTTCTTCGACGCCATGGGCACGATGACCGGGCTGGCCGAGGAGGCGGGCCTCTCCGACGGCAAGGGCAACTTCCCGCGGCTGAAGTCGGCGCTGATCATCGAGGGCGTCGGTGCGGTCATGGGCGGCGCGACCTCGGGCTCGTCGAACACCGTGTTCGTCGAATCGGCCTCGGGCATCGGCGAAGGCGCGCGCACCGGCGTGGCGAACCTCGTCACCGGTGTGCTGTTCCTGCTCGCGATGTTCCTCACCCCGCTCACCTCGATCGTGCCGAGCGAAGTCGCCGCGGCCGCCCTGGTGATCGTCGGTGCGCTGATGATGTCGCAGATCCGCCGCGTCGACTTCCACGAGATATCTGTGCTCATCCCGGTGTTCGTGACCGTGGTGGCCATGCCGTTCACGTACTCGATCGCCAACGGCATCGGGGCGGGCTTCATCGCGTGGGTGGTCGTGCGGTCGCTGGCCGGCAAGGCGCGGCAGATCAGCCCGCTGCTGTGGATCGTCGCGGTCGGCTTCGCGATCTACTTTGCTCGCGGACCGCTCGAGCTGCTGATCGGCGGCTGATCCCGCGGCATCCGTTCCGCGCACGGGGACCACAGTGTCGCCAGGCAGGCGCAGCAACTCGACGACGACGACCACGACTGCCACGCGCTCGACGGCCACGACGGATGCCGCGGTCAGGGGCCGCGTGAACAACACGGTCCATGCCGCCACCGCATCGGCGACCGCGAGGATCGTCGCGCGACATCCCTCGCCGGTGATGCCACCTGGTGCTGCCGCGCACAGCGCAGTAGTGTCCCGAGGATGACAGGGCTCATCCCATATCTGCACTTGCGCGGGATCGCACGACAGGCGCTGCTGTTCTATCAGTCGGTGTTCGGCGGCGAGACCGAGATGAACACCTACGCGGAGTTCGGCCGCGACGACGGGCCTCCGGATGCGATCGCGCACGGAACGCTGCAGGGGCCCGTCGTGCTGTTCGCCGCGGATGCCGCAGAAGGCGAGCCGGCATTGCGTCTGGAAGGCGTGATGTTCTCGCTCCTGGGCTCGGCGGAACCCGCCGTGCTGGAGAGGTGGTTCGCGAGACTCGCCGAGGGCGGCACGATCATCGATCCGCTGCAGAGGCGGGCCTGGGGCGACCACGACGGCCAGGTGACCGATGGGTTCGGTGTCACCTGGCTGATCGGCTACACCGGGTGATCAGCCCTCCCTGGGCTCCAGCACGAACACGGCGATGATCCGGTCGGTCTTCGTCTGGTACTCCGCGTAGGGCGGGAAGGCGGCAACCGCACGCTCCCACCACAGGTCACGCTCGGCGCCGGCGGTCTCGTGCGCGGTGTAGTCGCGCTTGTCCGAGCCGTCCTGCAGCTCGACGTGCGGACTCTTGCGCATGTTGCCCGCCCACTTGGGCTCGTCGGGTGCCCCGCCCTTCGAGGCGACGACGGCATAGCGTCCCTCGTACTCCACGCGCATCAACGCGGTCTTGCGCAGAGCCCCGGTCTTGGCCCCGACGGTGGTCAGCACGATGATCTTCAGACCGTGCAGCTCACCGCCCTCGGCACCGCCGCTCGCCTCGAACTTCTCGGCCTGCTCCCGCGCCCACGCCGCCGTGCTGGGCTTGTACTCTCCGCTCAATGGCATGGCTCCACGATATCCCGCGGGTGGGCGCGCCCGGTCAGGTGTGCAAGACGTGGCATCCTTCGCCCGATCTCCGTCCCAGGACGCCGCATCCCAGCGTTGACGCGACACGACGGGACGGCGCGCGCGGCGCGCGTACGCTGAGGGCGGATGCCTCGGCCGCCCGCGCACACGCGGGTCGAGGCATCCGCCCTCAGCGGCGCGTCAGAGCGCGTTGATGATCTCGCGCATGAGCTCGGCGGTCTCGCTCGGCGTCTTGCCGACCTTGACACCGGCGGCCTCCAGGGCCTCCTTCTTGGCCTGCGCGGTGCCGGACGAGCCGGATACGATCGCGCCGGCGTGGCCCATCGTCTTGCCCTCGGGTGCGGTGAAGCCCGCGACATAGCCGACGACAGGCTTGGTCACGTTGGCCTTGATGAACTCGGCCGCCCGTTCCTCCGCGTCGCCGCCGATCTCACCGATCATGACGATCGCCTTGGTCTCGGGGTCGGCCTCGAACGCGGCCAGAGCGTCGATGTGCGTGGTGCCGATGACCGGGTCGCCGCCGATCCCGATGGCCGTGGAGAAGCCCAGGTCTCGCAGCTCGAACATCATCTGATAGGTCAGCGTGCCCGACTTCGACACGAGGCCGATCGGGCCCTTGCCGGTGATGTTGGCGGGGGTGATGCCCACCAGCGACTCGCCAGGGGTGATCACGCCGGGGCAGTTCGGGCCGATGATGCGGGTCTTGTTGCCCCTGCTCTTCGCGTACGCCCAGGCCTCGGCCGTGTCGCCCACCGGCACGCCCTCGGTGATGACCACCAGCAGCGGGATGTCGGTGTCGATGGCCTCGATCATGGCGTCCTTCGTGAACGCCGGCGGCACGAACGCGATGGACACGTCCGCACCGGTCTGGGCGATGGCCTCGGCGACCGAGGCGAAGACCGGCAGCTCGACCGTGTTGCCGTCCTTGTCGACGTGCGAGACCGTCGTGCCGGCCTTGCGCGCGTTCACGCCGCCGACCACGTTCGTGCCGGCCTTGAGCATGAGGGCGGTGTGCTTCGTGCCCTCGCCGCCGGTGATGCCCTGGACGATGACCTTGGAGTCCTTGTTGAGGTAGATCGACATTCTCTTGTCCTTGTCTCGTCGTCGGGGTCAGGCGTTGGCCAGCTCAGCGGTCTTGTCGGCGCCCTCGTCCATGCCTGCGGCAAGGGTCACGAGGGGGTGGTTCGCCGCAGCGAGGATCGCCCGGCCCTCTTCGACCTGGTTGCCGTCGAGGCGTACGACCAGCGGCTTGGTCGCGGCATCCCCGAGGATCTCCAGTGCCTTCACGATGCCCTCGGCGACGGCCACGCACGAGGTGATGCCGCCGAACACGTTGACGAACACGCTCTTGACCTGCGCATCGCCGAGGATGACGTCCAGTCCCGCCGCCATCACCGTGGCGGATGCCCCGCCCCCGATGTCCAGGAAGTTCGCCGGCTTCACCCCGCCGTGCTTCTCGCCGGCGTACGCGACGACGTCGAGCGTGGACATGACCAGGCCCGCGCCGTTGCCGATGATGCCGACCTGGCCGTCGAGCTTCACGTAATTCAGATCGTGCTGCTTGGCCTTGGCCTCCAGCGGGTCGGCGGCCGACTTGTCCTCGAGGGCCTCGTGGCCGGGGTGACGGAACGCGGCGTTGTCGTCGAGCGAGACCTTGCCGTCGAGGGCGATGATCTCGCCCTCCTCCGTCTGCACCAGCGGGTTGACCTCGACGAGCGTGGCATCCTCGCCCTTGTACACGTTGTAGAGCTTGACGAACACCTCGGCGACCTTGGGGGCCAGTTCGTCGTCGAAGCGGGCGGCCTTCGCGATCTCAAGCGCCTTGGCCTGATCGATGCCGGTCAGCGGATCGACCTCGACGCGGGCCAGCGCCTCGGGCTTCTCGACGGCGAGCTGCTCGATCTCCATGCCGCCCTCGACGCTCGACAGCGAGAGGTACGAGCGGTTCGCCCGATCCAGCAGCACCGAGAAGTAGAACTCCTTCGCGATGCGCGCGCCGCCGGCCACCATCACGCGCTTGACGACGTGGCCCTTGATGTCGAGACCGAGGATGGCCTGCGCCGCCGCATACGCCTCGTCGGGGGTCTTGGCGACCTTGACGCCACCGGCCTTGCCGCGGCCGCCGGTCTTGACCTGCGCCTTGACGACGACGACACCGCCGAGCTTCTGCGCCGCGGCCTTCACCTCGTCGGGGGTGTCGGCGATGATGCCGGGGAGCACCGGCACCTCGTACTGTTCGAACAGGTCTCGTGCCTGGTACTCGTAGAGATCCACGTGCAATCCTTCGTTGGGACGAATGCGGGGTGGTGAGGCGAAAAACGTCTCGATGTCGAGATAAATCGACCAGTCCCCCAGCCTACTACCCGAGCCTGGGAGGCCCCTTCCCCGGCCGCCGTGCCGTCGGAGGGACACCGAGCACGAGGCATCCTGCAGCGGCCGGGCGGATGACGGTGAGTGAGGTGTGGGCGGCCACGACTACTCTCGGAGCATGGCCACCTCTTCGCCGGCGCACACCGCCGTGATGTCCGCGGCGCTGGATCTGTTCCGCGAGCAGGGATTCGAGGCGACGTCGGTCGAGCAGATCGCGCAGGCCGCGGGAGTGTCGCGGTCGACGTTCTTCCGGCAGTTCGGCGGCAAGGACGACGTCGTGTTCGCCGACCACGAGCTGCTGCTGGACATGCTGCGCGAGTACCTCGACAGGCCGCACGAGAACCCCTGGGTGGCGGTTCGGGATGCCTCGATCAAGGTGTTCCGGCACTTCGCGGCCGACCCCGAACTGGCTCGGCGCCGGTACGCCGTGGTACGCGAGGTGCCCGCGCTTCGCGAGCGCGAGATCGTCACGGTGTTCCGGTACGAGCGGCTGTTCGACGAGTATCTGCGCGATGCGCTGCCGGGCCTTGACCCCGTGGACGCCGTGAGCTTCGCCGCCGTCGTCACCGCCATCCACAACCACGTGCTGCGCCGGCTCATCCGGGGAACCAAGCGCGTGCCGGTATCGGTGCTGCGCGATGCGCTGGATGACGCGATGCGCCGCTTCGGCGTGCTCGGCGAGCAGGCGGCTCCCGCCGACGACGACATGGTGGTCGCGGTCTTCCCGCGCCGGATGCCCGCCGCCGAGGTCGCGCGCCGACTGCGCGCCGACCTTCCCGGCGCCTCCTGACCCGACCGGCAGAGCCCATCCCGGCCGGCGGCTCGGCTGTGGATAACTCGGACGGAGGCCTGGCGGAATCGCTACGGTGGGCTTGTGAATCGTCGCCTCGGGTTCGTCGCCGGCGTCATCTGCGTCATCACGCTGCTGGCCGGTTGCACACCCAAGCCCGCCCCGACGCCGACCGCGCTGTTCTCCAGCGAGGCAGCGGCGTTCAAGGCCGCCGAACAGACGTATCGCGCGTACGTCGACGCCTTGAACAAGGTCGATCTCAGCGAACCCGCCACGTTCGAGGACGTCTACAAGTGGGAGACGGGCGAACGCCTAGCGGGTGACAAAAAGGCTCTCACCGACTATCACGCGCGACACGCTTCCATGACTGGAACGACCAAGATCATCTTGCTCCGCCCCCACCGGACGAACTCTGCTTTTTCCAAAGCAACCCTGGCAGCTTGTGTCGACGTCTCCGCATTGCAGATCCGAAACGCAAACGGCAACTCCCTCATATCACCCGACCGTCCCGACGTGCAGAGCATCACGATCGAGGTCAGCGCGATCTCCGACTCAGAGTCGAGATTCCTTGTTGCGTCAGTATCTGGTCGGTCTGGGGACCCCGAATGCTGAGTCACCGCTTCGCTTTCGTTGTCCTTTGCATAACCGTGATCTCGGGAGCAACCGTTCTCCATCCCACTTCATCGAAGGAATGTGTCGGGCTGGGCGGCGTAGCCACGAACAACTGCGTGGAGACTGGCAACGACAATTTGGTGCTGGAGGGCAGTCAGACGACCAACAGTCGTTCTCAGTCCGAGCACGGGTCAGAGAACAGAGACAACCGCCGAGTCATGGACGGCACCTACCGCGACACGCGGAACGCAGCTCCGATAACCGATCATGCACCACCCGACGCACCACAGGACTACGGCACTCGGCCGGCTGTGGACTGCGAGAGCCCGAGCACGCCCTGCAGTCTGATCCCGACCACGCCGACCCCGTCACCCACGACGTCGCCGACGGCGCGCACGATCCCCGCCGTGACACTGACCGACCTCGCCGTCTTCCGTCCTGCCACGCCATCCCTCACGAGCGAGCCCGACCGTGCTGGCATCGCCGGTCTCCCGGTCAATCTCGTCGCGACAGCTCACGCGCAGACACTGCACGGAACCCTCTTCGAACTCCCTGTGGCGGTCCGGTTCACACCCCATCACTACACGTTCACACACGGCGATGGCACAGCAGCATCCACCCGCACCGGGGGCACCAGTTGGAAGATCACGGGTGACCCACAGTTCACACCATCCGCGACCAGCCACACCTATGCGCAGCGCGGCACCTATTCGGCGACCGTCACCGTCTCCTACTCGCCCGCCGTCGACTTCGGCGACGGTGTCTGGCGGCCCGTTGCCGGCTACGTCGCGGCGACGAGCACACCGCAGAGCATCCGCATCTACGAGGCACACACCGCGCTCGTCGCACACACCTGTATCGAAGACCCCCGCGGCCCCGGCTGCTGACATCCGTCGTCGCTTCGACCGAGGACAACCTCGTCGAACCGAAGACAACCTCGTCGAACCGAAGACAAGGTCGGCACACCGAGGACAAGGTCGGCGAAACCGCAACCGCAACACGGGGTGGGACGGAGCGGGCATGATGGACGAATGCGGTACGAGATCCCCGCGCCGATGCTGGCCAAAGCAGTCCCCGCCGTGCCCGAGCCCGACAGCGTCGCCGGCGGCCTCAGCTACGAGCCGAAGTGGGACGGCTTCCGCGGGCTCATCGCCTTCGACGGAAACGCCGTCGAGATCGGCAGCCGCGGGGCGAAACCGCTCACCCGCTACTTCCCCGAGCTCGTCGAGGCGTGTCTGCGTCTGCTCCCCGAACCGTGCCTGCTCGACGGCGAGATCGCCGTTCCCACCGGGTCGCCCGGACACCGACGCCTCGACTGGGAGGCCCTGACCCAGCGCATCCATCCCGCCGCCTCCCGGGTCGCAAGGCTCGCCGCCGAGACGCCGGCCATGTTCATCGCCTACGACCTGCTGGCCCGCGGCGACCGCGACCTGCAGCCCGCGCCGTTCCAGACGCGCCGCGATGAGCTGGAGCGGCTCATGTCCGGGCTGCCGCATCCGCTGCACCTGACCCGGACCACACGCGACCCCGATCTCGCGCGGCGGTGGCTCGACGAGTTCGAGGGCGCCGGGCTCGACGGCGTCGTTGCCAAGCCGCTCACGCAGGCGTACGCCCCCAACAAGCGCACCATGTTCAAGATCAAGCACGCGCGCACCGCCGACGTCGTCGCCCTCGGCTACCGGGTGCACAAGTCCGGAAGCGGGCTCGGCTCGCTGCTGCTGGGCCTGTACACGGCCGACGGACGTCTCCACAACGTCGGCGCGGTGTCCGCGTTCAGCAACGAGCGTCGGCTCGAGCTCGTCGACGAGCTCGCACCGCTGGTGGAGACGGATGCCGAGGGTCGGGCGATCACCGGCGAGACCGACAAGTCCCGCTTCAGCGCCGGCAAGGACGTCTCGTTCGTGCGACTGCGCCCGGAACGGGTGCTCGAGGTGCGGTACGACCAGTTGGAGGGTGCACGGTTCCGTCACACCGTGCAGTTCGAGCGGTGGCGGCCCGACCGCGACCCGCGCTCGTGCGCGTTCGATCAGCTCGAGGTGGTCTCCGCCTTCGATGTCGACCGCGTGCTCGCCTGATCCGTATCCGTCCCGCGCGACGGAACCTCCGCCGAACCGGGCTGCGCCCCTTCCCGACCCGGTGGGGTGAACTCCACCAGCGGGATGTCGGCGTCACCGCCCGCCGCGTAGTCCATGGCGCCCTTCAGCCGTTTCCACGCCGCCGGGTGCGCCGCGGCATACCCTCGCAACGCCGCCACGGACTCCTCATGACCGAGCAATCGCGCCTGCGCGCGCACCCGACGCGCGCGCCCGGTGCTCAGGTACGCCACGCCGTTGGCCGCGATGTTCCGGTACCACTGCGCCTTCGCGCCGAAGCCCGATGCGACCACGACGCGGTTGCGCGATCGCTCGGCCACCTCGACGACGACGTACCGCGGCTCCTGCGAGGAGCGACCGAGATGCTCGATCATCACGAGCCGACGTCCGAAGATCCAGCCGAGGCCGGCTCGATACAGCGCGATGGGCGCCCGCACGAGCCAGGGGGTGCGCAACGCGGCGGCGATCGCCCGGTCGACGGGTCGCTCAGTCATCGTCCTTGCGCGCACGGCTGGGCTGCACGCGCGGTGGTTCACCGGGCATCTTGGGGAACTCGGGCGGGAAGGGCAGCTCGCCGAGCCCGTCTGCGACGTCACGCTCCCACCATTCCAGCAGCGTGTCGATGCGCCCCGGACGCTCACCGAACCGCTCCCACGCATCACCCAGCTCGGCCAGGCGCTGCGGGATCGTCCGCACCGTGAACGCGGCGGGATCGACGGACGCCAGCTCCTCCCACGTCACCGGGGTCGACACCGTCGCGCCGGCCAGGGCCCGCGGGCTGTAGGCGCCCGCCATCGTGCGATCGCGGTTGGCCTGGTTGAAATCGATGAAGATGCGCTCCCCACGCTCTTCCTTCCACCAGTCCATCGTGACCCGCTCCGGCATCCGACGCGCCAGTTCCCTGCCCGCGGCGATCACGGCGTGACGTACGTCGAGGAACTCGTGCGTGGGCTCGATCGGACAGAACACGTGCAGCCCGCGGCTGCCGCTGGTCTTGATCCAGGCGTCCAGTCCCGCCTCGGCCAAGACGTCGCGCAATGCCGGTGCGACGGCGACCGCGTCGGCGAAGTCGGTGCCCGGCTGCGGGTCGAGGTCGATGCGCAGCTCGACGGGCTCGTCGGTGGCCGATGCCAGCGACGCCCACGGATGGAACACGACCGTGTTCATCTGCGCCGCCCAGACGGCCGCGGCGATCTCGGTGAGCACGAGCTGGGGATGCCGCCGTCCGCTGTTGTAGGTGACCGACACGCTCTCGACGTAGTCGGGCGCGCCCTTGGGCGGGTTCTTCGAGAAGAAGCTCTCGCCGTCGATGCCGCCGGGGAACCGCTGCAGCGACATCGGCCGGTCGCCGTTGGCCGCCAGGAACGGCTCGCGCACCGCGACGAAGTACTCGGCGAGCTCGCGTTTGGTGATGCCGACCTCGGGCCAGATCACCCGATCGGGGCTGGACACCGCGACCTCGCGGTCGCCGAGAGGTCCGGGCACGGTCAGCGTGATGCGCTCAGAGGCCATGGGTCCACGGTATCGGCCGCACCCGACATCCGACAGAGGGCGGATGCCGCGACCGTCAGTGTCCTCGCCGCGGAAGCCGGCGATCCAGCGCCACCAGCAGCAGAACGGCCACGCCGAGCGCCACCAGCACGAAGGCCGCCGCGTGCAGCCCGGCGTCGGTGGCGCGGCCCGGGAAGGCCAGCGCGATGAGCGCCGACGCGAAGATCGCGCCGAGATAGCTGGCCGTGCGCAGAAGCCCTGAGGCGACGCCGATCTCGTCGGGCGTGGTCTGCGTGTACAGCGCCGCCTGGTTGGCGGTGGAGTTCATGCCCATCACGATCCCGAACACGAGACTGAGCACGACCAGCAGGACGATGCTCGTCGTCGCGCTGACCATCGTCAGCGCGACCGCACCGACGATCATGGCCACGGCGCTGATCAGCTGCGGCGTGCGCACCAGGGCCCGACGGGCGATGGCAGCCGCGCCGATGGCGGCCACGACGCTCATCGGCAGCATCACCAGCCCGCTGACCCCGGCTCCAAGGCCACGTCCCTCCTCGAGCCATTGCACGTAGCCGTATAGCACCGTGTAGGCCGACATCAGGGTCAGCGCCTGCCGCAGGTAGGTGCGCACGAGCGGACCGTTGCGCGCCAGCATCCGGACATCGATGAAGGGATGCTGCGCACGCCGCTCCCACACGATCAGGGCCGCGACCGCCGCGACGAACGCCGCCGCGATCCACCAGTTCGGCCGGGTGATGTCGGAGAGCACCGCGATGAGCGCGACGACCGCTGCGGCGAACAGCGCCATCCCGGTCACGTCCAGGGCACGAGCAAGCGCGCGCACCGAGCCGCGCGCACGAGGTCCGTCGGCGGGCAGCCACGCGAGGGTCATGGCGATGCCGACCAGGCCCAGCGGGATGTTCACGGCGAAGACCGCCGGCCAGTCCCAGACACCGACGAGGAGCCCGCCCAGCGGCAGGCCGAGCGCCGATGTCACCTGGCCGGCGATCGCGATGCCGCCGAGCACGCCGCCGGGAATGCCGGTGCCGGCGGTCTCTGCCCGCGTGCGGATCATCGCCATGGCCGTCGGGTACCCCGCGGCGGTGCCGATGCCGATCAGCGCGCGCGAGACGATGAGCCAGCCGAACGCGGGGGCGAACGTGCCCACGATGCCGGCGATCGTGACGATGCCCAGCCCGCCCAGGAACACGCGTCGCGGCCCGAACTGTGTAGCCAGGCGGCCCATCGCCGGCTGCGCGACGGCGCTGGACACATAGACCGCGGCGACCAGCGTCGCGGTCTGTCCTGCGCTGACGCCGAAGCCGGCGGCGATCGCGACCAGCGACGTCGCGATGATCGACGAGTTGACCGGGTTCAGCGAGGTGCCCCACAGCAGCGGGGCGACGAAGCGCGCGCGAAACGGCCGCTGCACTGTCATCGGGGCACCGTTTCGGATAGAGCTCGCCCGGGCGGCGACCCCGCGCGCCGGTCAGTCCTCGTCGGCGTCGTCACCGGAGGGGGATGCCGCAGACTCGCCGGCCTCGTGCTCGTCGGCGATCCCGTGCTCGGGCTCCGGTTCCGGCAGCGCCATCACCGGTGCGAGCTGGTCGCGATCCAGCCGGATCCAAGGGCCCACCGCGTCGACGACGATGCCGTCGATGCCGGGGTCGCCGCGCAGCGCCTGGCCGAGCTGAGCCGGGGTGAACGGCATCGGCCGGTCGTTGCGCCCGAGCGCCACGACCTCCAGCGGGTGTGAGAACACCGGCAGGATGCGCTCCCCCGCCTCGGTGCGCGACTCAGCCACGCCCCAGTCGTCATCGTCCGAGGCCCGGTTCACCGCGATCCATAGCGGCACCCTGGTGAGCGCGTCGGCGACCTCGGCCGCCGTGCGCTCGGTGCGCGGTCCGCAGACGAGCTTCTTCAGCGTGCCCTCCGGGTCCCATTCCTCGAGCATGCGCTCGATCAGCGCGCGCGGCAGCACGACGCTCGCGGGAGCCGACGCGTGGTCGATCATGATGCCGGCGAAATCACCCTGCAGCACATACTGCAGCACGCCGACGGCGGGCTGACCCATGGCCGACGTCTCGGTGTCGCCATCGGCTTCGACGGCTGCCGCGAGCGCCGCGCCCGAGCTGTACATCATGACGAACTGGCCCTCTTCGCGCGTCGCGATCGCCAGCGGCAGCGCCTCACCGGCGCTCATCAGCTCTTGTGCGTTGCCCTTGACGCGCAGATACACCGTGCCCTGCAGCAGCTGACGCGCCACGCTGAGCACCTCGTGCGGCTCGGGGTTCTCGCCGAGCGTCGCCAGCTGCCCGCGCAGCACCACGTTGTCGGGCAGGCCGGGAATCGTCTCGGCCGGTGCGGGCGGCGCGCCGGAGGGCGCGGGCGACGGGGTGGTGGCGCTCGCACCGAACCCACCGTACGACGTGGTCGAGATGCCGACCTGCGGCGTGGGCTCGGCGTCGCCCTCTGGCGCCGGAGCGAGCGGTGCACTGTCCTGGGCGGCGGCAGCATCAGCATCCGGCGTCTCCGGCGATGTCTCGCCGCCGCGAGGCTCCGCCTCGTTCTTGCCGGAACCGGTCGCCTTCGGACCACGGGAGAAGAGTGCCATTACGCCACCCTAACCCGGGCGCACCTGCGTCACCGCACGGACATCGGCATGCACGGCCCATTCCCACGAGCGGCGCATTCACGCCAGGAACAGCTCAGAGCTTCTGGATGGGCGCGATCTTGATCAGCAGCTTCTTCGCCCCGGCGGTGTCGAACCGGACGTGCGCGACCCGCTTCGCGCCCTCGCCGGTCACGGCATCCACGATGCCCTCGCCGAAATCCTCATGCCGGATGCGGTCACCCGAAGCCAGTTCCATGTCGCCGTTGTCGCGCACCCTTGCGGGTATGCGGTTGGGGAACCTGTCCATCGCGGTCGACTTCGGCTTCAGCGCCGGCGGATCGTCGCTGCGACGCTGCCCCCACGGACGCCGCGCGTTCAACGCGCGTGACTGCGTTCCTCCGCGCGAGTTCACATCGCCCGGCGACTGCCGCCAGTCGATGAGCTCGGCCGGCACCTCCTGCAGGAAGCGGCTGGGCATCGCCACCGTGATCTCACCGAACTGCGCACGGGTCATCGCAAGGGTCAGATACAGGCGCTGCCGGGCGCGGGTGACGCCGACGTAGAACAGCCGGCGCTCTTCGCTGGGACCGCCCGGCTCGCCTGCCGAGATGCGGTGGGGCAGCAGGTCTTCCTCGACGCCGGTGATGAACACCGCGTCGTACTCGAGGCCCTTCGCCGTGTGCAGGGTCATCAGCGACACCGTGCCCGACGCGTCGACGAGATCGTCGGCGTCGGAGACCAGCGCCACCTCGGTGAGGAAGTCGAGCACCGTCCCCTCGGGGTTGTTCCGCGCGAACTCGCGAGCCACGGCGATGAGCTCGTCGAGGTTCTCGAGGCGGGCCTCGTCTTGCGGATCGCGGCTGGCACGCAGCGCGTCGCGGTACCCGCTCTTGTCCAGCAGCACGGTGAGCCCCTCGGCCACCGCCGTGGGCGAGGCGATCTCACCCGACGAGGGCAGCATGAGCTCGGACGCCTCGGCGAGCACGGCGTCCAGCCGCGCGATCGCCGACTGCAGCTTCGGGCCGACGCCCAGCGCCGACGCGTTCGCGAGCGCGTCACGGAACGTGATGCCCTCGCCGGACGCGTAGCGCGCGATCGTCTCGATCGTGACGTCGCCGATGCCGCGCTTGGGCCGGTTGACGATGCGCCGCAGCGCCATCTCGTCGGCGGGGTTCGCCACGGCGGTGAGGTAGGCGAGGGCGTCCTTGATCTCGGCGCGCTCGTAGAACCGGGTGCCCCCCATGATCTTGTACGGGACGGCGGCGCGGATGAAGATCTCCTCCAGCGCCCGCGACTGCGAGTTCGTGCGGTAGAACACCGCCATCTGCCCGTATGGCATGCCCGCGCGGCGCAACGCATCGACCTCGTCGGCGACGAACTGCGCTTCATCATGCTGCGAGTAGCCGGTGTAGCCGACGATCTTCTCCCCCGCGCCGACATCCGTCCACAACCGCTTGTCCTTGCGGTCGAAGTTGTGGCCGATGACGGCATTGGCCGCGCTCAGGATGTTCTGCGTGGAGCGGTAGTTCTGCTCGAGCAGCACGACCTTGGCGCCG
>CALKHM010000221.1 GCA_937988695.1 uncultured Microbacterium sp.
GTCGTGCAGGCTCAGGTCGACGCCGGCCTCGTTGGCGATGGCCAGCAGGTGCAGGACGACATTGGTCGACCCGCCCAAGGCCATCGCCAGGGCGATCGCGTTCTCGAACGCGTCGATCGTCAGGATGTCGCGGGTCGTGATCCCCTGGCGCAGCAGTTCGACGACCGCCTCCCCCGAGCGGTGGGCGAAGCGGTCACGCCGACGGTCGGCCGATGGCGGGGCTGCCGACCCCGGCAGGCTCAGGCCGAGTGCCTCGGCCACCGACGCCATCGTGTTGGCGGTGTACATGCCGCCGCAGGCGCCCTCGCCCGGTGCGAAGGAGCACTCGATGCGCTTCAGATCGTCTTCGCTCATCCGGCCCGCAAGGCACGCCCCGACGCCTTCGAAGGAGTCGATGATCGTGATCTCCTTCTCGGTGCCGTCGGACAGTGTCACCCAGCCGGGGGCGATCGAGCCGGCGTACAGGAAGACACTGGACAGATCCAGGCGCGCCGAGGCCATCAGCATCCCGGGGATGGACTTGTCGCAGCCGGCCAGCAGCACGGTCCCATCCAGCCTCTCGGCCATCACCACCGTCTCCACCGAGTCGGCGATGACCTCCCGGCTGACCAGGGAGAAGTGCATCCCCTCGTGTCCCATCGAGATGCCGTCCGACACCGAGACAGTGCCGAACTGCAGCGGATATCCGCCGCCGGCGTGCACGCCCTCCTTCGCGCCCTGCGCGAGCCGATCCAGGCTCAGGTTGCACGGGGTGATCTCGTTCCAGCTCGAGGCGATCCCGATCTGAGGTTTGTCCCAGTCATCGTCGCCCATGCCGACGCCGCGCAGCATTCCGCGGGAAGTGGTCGCCTCGATGCCGTCCGTGACGACGCGACTGCGGGGCTTGATGTCGATCTGTGCCTCAGACATGACCGCAGTCTATTCCGCCTGCGGCACGGGCCTCCTCGTGGGCGACACCGGCTCCCCGCCGGGCGCGCGACCGCCGTTGGCCGCGCGCCGCCGTGCCGCCAGCTCGGCCAGCATCGCCGCGAACGCCGCGACGTCGTCGACGAGGACCGCAGCCGCGGTCGGCCGTGTCGGTCCGACGTGCACACCCAGGTCATCAGCGCCCAGGCTCCGCAGAGCGTCCTCGTCGGTGAGATCGTCCCCGGCGAACAGCACGGCGTCGGCCGCGGTCAGCTCACGCAGGTGCGCGACGGCCTCGTCCTTGCCCTCGTCACGGAACGCGTACTCCACGATGTTGTGGCCGGATCGGCGGCGCCAGTGCGGCGCCTCGGCGTGCACGAGCGCGTCGACCGCGTCCTGGGCGGTGCGGGCATCCGGTGCGGACGCCATCCGCGTGTGTACGCCGAACCCGAACGTCTTCGGCTCGATCAACACGCCCGCCAGCCCCCGCACGGCCTGTTCGGCTCGCGCGCGAAGGCGATCGCGCAACGCGATCTCGACGGGCGCGTCGTCGGGTTCGATGAGACCGTCGTGCGGGGTCCAGAACTCCGCCCCGTGCGAGCCGGCGAGCAGCACCGGCGAGTCGTCGCGATGCTCGGCGATGATCCGCAGATCGGACAGCGAGCGCCCGGACACCAACGCGACCCACGTGCACGGCAGCGCCGCCAGCTCCTCGACGGCCGCGCGCGCCGCCGGCAGCATCCGTGCCGCCATGGGCTCGTCGTGCAGCGGCGAGAGCGTTCCGTCGAAGTCGAGCGCGACCAGCAGGCGCGGTGCGGCAGCGACTCCGTCCAGCACCGTGTCGAGATTCCCTGCCGTCATGAGGCGTTCGCCTTGCGCGCACGCTCGAGCGCCGCCAGAAAGTCGTGCGACCACGCCTGCACGTCGTGCTCTCGCACGCGCCTGCGCAGCGCTCTCATGCGCCGGCCCTGCTCGGCCGACGGCATCTCGACGCCGCGCATGATCGCCTCCTTGAGCCCCTCGATGTCGTGCGGGTTCACCCGGATCGCACTGCCCAGCTCGTCGGCGGCGCCGGTGAACTCGCTGAGCACCAGCGCACCACGATTGTCGATGCGACTGGCCACATACTCCTTGGCCACGAGGTTCATCCCGTCGCGCAGCGCGGTCACGAGCATGACATCGGCGGCAAGGTACAGCGCGACCATCTCCTCGCGCGGGAACGCCTGATGCAGATAGCGGATCGCCGTATGCTCCATCGTGTCGAAGGTGCCGTTGATCCGTCCCACGGCCAGCTCGATCTCGTCGCGCAGCTGCACGTACGCCTCGACCCGCTCGCGACTGGGGCTGGCCACCTGCACGAGGGTCGCACGGTCCACCGACAGCCTGTTCTCGCTGAGCAGCTCTCCGAACGCCGTCATCCGATGCCGGATGCCCTTGGTGTAGTCGAGTCGGTCGACGCCGAGCAGGATCTTGTCGGGGTTGCCCAGGTCGGCGCGGATCTCCCGGGCCCGCGCGCGGATGTCATCGCGGTGCGCGAGCTCGACGAACGACGCCGCATCGATCGAGATCGGGAAGGCCTTGGCCAACGACACCCGCACCGACCCGTCCTCGTTCGGGATGCGGATGCCGGTCGCCCGCGTCTCGTAACGCAATTGGCGGTGCACGGCCCGCGCGAAGTTGCTCGCGTCGGCCGCCCGCTGGAAGCCGATGACGTCGGCGCCCAGCAGTCCCTCGACCACCTGCCTACGCCACGGCAGCTGGGAGAAAAGACCATATGCCGGAAACGGAATGTGATGGAAATAGCCGATGGTCACGTCGGGCCGTCGCTCGCGGATCAGCTTCGGCACCAGCTGCAGCTGATAGTCCTGCACCCAGATCGTGGCGCCCTTCGCCGCGACGGCGACAGCAGCATCGGCAAAGCGCCGGTTCACCTCGACGTAGGTGTTCCACCACTCACGGCGGTACTGAGGGGGCGAGATCACGTCGTGATAGAGCGGCCAGATCGTGTCGTTGGAGAAGCCCTCGTAGTACTCGGCGACCTCCTGCCGGCTCAGCGTCACGGGGACCAGATGCGTGCCCTCGAAGTCGAACTCGTCGACGGTCGTGTCGGGGCGACCGGGCCAGCCCACCCATGCGCCGTCGGCGCGACGCATCACGGGCTCGAGCGCGGCCACGAGTCCACCGGGCGATTGTCGCCAGCCCCCGTCGTCATCGCGGTCGACGGGCAGACGGTTGGCGACGACGACAAGGTCGGCACGAGTCATGTCAGCAACCTGCCTTCCGAAACGACATGCTTCTCAGGCTACAGCGGGGTGCTGCCGCCGGCAGCGCGATCGCGTGCGGCGCGCTAGCGTGGGAGCATGCGCAAGTACCTCTTCGGCACGGGCATCATCGGCGCGGTCACGGGCGGCCTGTCGATGCTGAAGGCCATCCGCGAGGGCGAGCCGTTCACCTGGCGCACCGCCCTGGCCTGGCTGAGCTGGGGCATCACGCTGGCTCTGGCGATCGGCACGATCGTCGACGCCCGCCGGGCGTCTACCGGACATCTCGCACCGCCGGACTCCCCCGTCGCCGGTCACGAGAAGAAGTACCTCAAGGACCGGCTCGACCGCTGAATCACCGCGTCAGGATCAGCGCGTCGCCCTGACCACCGCCGCCGCACAGCGCCACCGCCGCGGTGCCGCCACCGCGGCGGACCAGCTCGTGCACCATGTGCACGACGAGGCGATTGCCGCTCGCACCGATCGGGTGGCCGATGGCGATCCCGCCGCCGTGGACGTTGACGATGTCATCGGACAGGCCCAGCTCGCGCTGCGACCGCGCCACGACCGCGCCGAACGCCTCGTTGATCTCCACGACATCGAGATCGGCGATCGTGATGCCCTGCTTGTCGACGGCCTGCTGAATGGCCCGGGCGGGCTGCTCGTGCAGCGAGTTGTCAGGACCGGCCACCTGGCCGCTCGCGCCGACCACCGCCAGCACGTCCCAGCCGTTTGCGTCGGCATGTGAGCGCGTGGTCAGGACGACGGCCGAGGCGCCGTCGGAGATCTGTGACGAGTTTCCCGCCGTGATCGAGCCGCCCTCCGCGAACGCCGGGCGCAGCTTCGCCAGCGACTCGACGGTGGTGTCGGGGCGGATGCCCTCGTCGCGGTCCGCGATGGTCGGCTCGCCGCGGCGCTGCGGGATCTGCACCGGCACGATCTCGGCATCGAACACGCCGGCATCCCAGGCGGCGGCGGCGCGCTGATGCGAACGGGCGGCCACGGCATCCTGCTCGGCGCGGGTGACCTCGAACCTCGCGTTCAGCCGCTCGGTGGAGGCCCCCATGCTCTCCCGATCGTACGCATCGGTGAGCCCGTCGAACGCCATGTGGTCCAGCACCTCTACGGTGCCGTACGACCACCCGTCGCGCGAGCCCATCAACAGGTGCGGCGACCGCGTCATCGACTCCATGCCCGCGGCTACCACGACTGCCGCATCGCCCAGTCGCAGCATCCGTGCCGCATCGATGACGGCGGTGAGCCCGGACAGGCACACCTTGTTCACCGAGCTGGCGTGCACGGTCCACGGGATGCCTGCGCCCACCGCCGCCTGCCGTGCGGGATTCTGGCCGGCGCCGGCTGCGAGCACCTGGCCGACGAGCACGGCATCCACCGCATCGGCCGGGATGCCGCCTGCCTTGAGCGCACCGGCGATGGCGGCGCTGCCCAGTTGCACAGACGTCAGGGGGGCGAGCTGCCCCTTCAGGCGGCCTTGCGGGGTGCGCGCGGCCGCGACGATCACGACGTCATCGGTGTTCATGCTCCCACCTTCACTTCCTCGGAGATGATCAACGGCGGCTCGGTGGCGGCCACGACCTCTTCGACCGTCACACCCGGGGCGACCTCGACGAGGACGAGACCCCGGTCTGTGACGTCGATGACCGCGAGGTCGGTGATGATCCCGTCGACGACGCGCTTGCCGGTCAGTGGCAGCGAGCACTCGTCGACGATCTTGGGCGACCCGTCCTTGGCCACGTGCTCCATGAGCACGATGAGGGTTCCCGCGCCGTGCACGAGGTCCATCGCACCACCGGGGCCCTTCACCATCTTGCCGGGGATCATCCAGTTCGCCAGATCGCCGTCACGAGAGACCTGCATCGCACCGAGGATCGCGGCGTCGATCTTGCCCCCGCGGATCATGCCGAAGCTCGTCGCGGAGTCGAAGAACGCCGCACCCGGCAGCAGCGTCACGGTCTCCTTGCCGGCGTTGATCAGATCGGGGTCGACGTCCTCCTCGGTCGGATAGGGGCCGACCCCGAGGATGCCATTCTCGGACTGCAGCACGACGGTCACCCCGTCGGGCACATAGTTCGGTACGAGCGTGGGAAGCCCGATGCCCAGGTTCACGTAGGCGCCGTCGGGCAGCTCGCGGGCCGCGCGGGCGGCCATCTGCTGGCGTGTCAGACCCATGTCATGCTCCTTCCGCGGGCGCCGCCACGGTGCGACGCTCGATGCGCTTCTCGATGCCGCCGCCGACCTCTACGACGCGATGCACGTAGATGCCCGGCAGATGCACGGCGTCCGGGTCGATCTGCCCGGGTTCGACGAGCTCCTCGACCTGTGCGATGCACACCCGGCCGCTCATCGCGGCCAACGGGTTGAAGTTGCGGGCGGCCTTGTTGAAGACGAGGTTGCCGTGCCGGTCACCGCGCAGGGCGTGCACCAGCGCGAAGTCGGCCACGATCCCTTCCTCCAGCACGTACTCACGCTCACGGCCACCGACGACGAACGTGCGCGTCTCCTTGACCGGCGACGCCACGGCGACCCCGCCCTGGCCGTCGTATCGCCGCGGCAGCCCGCCCTCTGCGACCTGCGTTCCCACGCCCGTGGGCGTGAAGAACGCGGCGATGCCGGCTCCCCCGGCCCGCAGCTTCTCGGCCAGCGTGCCCTGCGGGGTCAGCTCGAGCTCGAGGTCGCCCTCCAGGAACTGCCGTTCGAACTCCTTGTTCTCTCCGACGTACGACGAGGTCATCTTGCGGATGCGGCGCGCGTTCAGCAGCACGCCCAGTCCCCAGTCGTCGACACCGCAGTTGTTCGAGATCACTGACAGGTCCGTCGTGCCCTGGGCCAGCAGCGCCTCGATAAGCGCCATCGGATTGCCGCTCAGTCCGAACCCGCCGACGGCGATGGTCGCACCGTCCGGGATGTCGGCGACGGCCTCGGCCGCGCTTGTCACCTGCTTGTCGATCACCAGTGATCTCCTCGTCTGTCCTCGCCCGCGGGCGTCACTTCCATGGTCGCGCGATCTCACACCGTCGGCTGCACCGCCGTTTGCGATGTGGATGAAGACCGTCGTAGTGTTCACATCGTGGACAGTCGAGCTGTCGTTCCCGGCGCGCAGGCCATCGCCCGCGCGGCATCCCTGTTGCGGCTGGTCACGGCCTCCGGCGACCGCGGCATCACGGTCAGCGAGCTGGCGCGCCAGGCCGACCTCACCCGGCCGACCACGCACCGGCTGCTCACGGCGCTGCGGCACGAGGGCCTGGTCGACCAGGACGAGAAGACCGGCGCGTGGATGCCCGGACCCGAGCTCTTTCTCATGGGCAACGTCGCCGCCGCCCGCTACGACATCACCGAGATCGCGCGCGACATCGTGCGATCGCTGTCGGTGCGCACGGAGGAGAGCGCATTCCTGTCGGTACGGCGCGGTGACGAGACGGTGTGCCTGGTCAACGAAGAGGGCAGCTTCCCGATCCGCTCGTTCGTGCTGCACGAGGGCGTGCGCTTCCCTCTCGGGGTCGCATCGGCGGGGCTCGCGATCCTGGCGTTCCAGCCATCCCACGATGTGGACGCGTACTTCGAGCGTCACCCCGAGCTCGAGCAGCGCTGGGGCGCTGCGCACAGCGAGCAGCGACTGCGCCGGCGCCTGCGCGAGACCACGGAGCGCGGCTACTCGCTGAACCCGGGCCTGATCGTCGAGGGCAGCTACGGCATCGGGGCGGCGGTGTTCACGCGGGAGGGGCATCCGCAATGGGCGCTGAGTCTGAACGGAGTGGAGTTCCGGTTCGGACCGGACCGGCTGCCCGAGCTCGGGCGGACGCTGCTGGCCCACGCGCACCAGCTCACCTCGCGGATCGCCTCGGTGCGTCGCTGAGCCCGTTCACGCCGGGGTCGTCCCGCTCGCCAGCGCCTCGGCGATCGTGCCCGCCACCACATCGGCGCCCGCCGCCGACATCACGATCGTGTAGTGGTTGAACCCCTCGATCCGGGCGTGCCGCACGGCTGGATAGGCGGGTAGCACCTGTGCAAGGTAGGGCGCCGGGTACAACCCGGGTGTCTCATCCTGCAGACCCCGGGGCACGGTGAGAAGCCGGGTGGGATGCCGCAGCGCCGCGAGCGCCTCGGGCAGAATCGTGCCGGTGTTCATGTCGACGGTGTCCTCGACCACCGTCTGATAGCCGGTCGCCGGGCGCAGGGCGCCCGCGCCATCATCGACGAGGTCGTAGGCGAGATAGTCCTCGACCTCCGCCGTCCAGTCCCGGGCGAACGCGGGGTGTCGGCGCCAGAAGTCCAGGTAGTCGGCCACCGACGCGAACCTCATGCTCAGCCGCTCGGCCGTGGGACCCAGGATGCGCGCGACGAGCTCGGCGGCGTCCAGCTCCGCCGGCACGTTCAACGGCAGACCGCCGTCCACCAGCACTAGGCTGCGCACCCGCTCGGGGTACAGGTGAGCGAACACCACGGCCACGAACGCGCCCATCGAATGACCCACGACGACGGCACGCGGCGCGCCTGCGTCATCGAGCACCGCGGCGAGGTCGCGCGCGTGCGCGGCCAGGCCTGCCGGGCCCGGCAGGCCGTTGCTGCGGCCGCGGCCGCGCAAGTCGGGGGCCAGCAGCCGCACCGCCGGCACTCGTTCAGCCACGAACGGCCAGGCCAGGTGCGACGAGGTCACGCCGTGCACGAGCAGCACTGTCGTGTCGTCGAGCCCGCCGTCGCGGACGCCGACATGCAGCATCCCGCCGTCGACGGGTACCTCCATCGCGCGGTCGATCCGCCCGGCCGACGCGCTCATCGCGCCGTCCACCCGCCGTCGATCGTGTAGGAGGCCCCGGTGGTCATGCCCGACGACGGGCCGACCAGCCAACCCACCAGCGAGGCGACTTCGGTGGGCTCGACCAGGCGTTTGACAGCTGTCTCGGTGAGCATGATCTTCTCCACGACCTCCGACTCCGGGATGCCGTGCACGGCCGCCTGATCGGCGATCTGCTTCTCCACCAGCGGGGTGCGCACGTATGCCGGGTTCACGCAGTTGCTGGTCACTCCGTGTTCGGCGCCCTCCAGCGCCGTCACCTTCGACAGCCCCTCCAGGGCGTGCTTGGCCGTGACATAGGCGACCTTGAAGGCGCTCGCGCGCAGCCCGTGGGCGCTGGAGATGTTCACGATCCGGCCCCAGCCGCGCTCGTACATCGCCGGCAGCACTGCGCGGATCAGCAGGAAGGGTGCTTCTACCATCAGTCGCTGGATCAGGCGGAATGCGTCGGGGTCGAACTGGGTGATCGGCGCCACCCGCTGGATGCCGGCATTGTTCACGAGGATGTCGGCGTCCAGCCGCAGCTCGTCCAGCGCCTCGGTGTCGGACAGATCGATCTGCCACACCTCGCCGTCGATCCCGGATGCCGCCGCT
>CALKHM010000222.1 GCA_937988695.1 uncultured Microbacterium sp.
CTCCTCCGACGCCGCCGCGAGCGAACGCTCCTCCTCCGACGCCGCCGCGAGCGAACGCTCCTCCTCCGGCGCCCCCGCGGGCGAGCGCTCTTCCTCCGGCTGCACGGACGGTTCGCCCGTCCCCGCCGGCGTCGTCCGCTGCCCGTACCGCGGCGGCTCATCCCGCTGCCCGTACCGCGGCGGCTCGTCTAGCCGCCCATGCTGCGGCTGCCCGTCTGGCCGCCCATGCTGCGGCTGCCCATCCGCCCGCTGCCCATACCGCGGCGGCTCGGCCGTCCGCTCGCCGTACTGCGGCGGCGCGATCCGCTCGCCGTACCGCGGCGGCTCATCGGCGGGCTCGCCGCCGGCGGGCGGGCTTCGACCCGGTCGTGACCGGCACCGCGGCGGGCGCGCTCGAGCTCGGTGCGCCGGCCGACGGCGCCCCAGGCGGACGGACAGGCGCGGCACCGGCGCCGAGCACCTCACGGGCACGATGGATGCTGCCGGAGAGCACCGTGACCTCGTAGTGATCGGCGATCACCTGGGTCACCGATGCGAAGTCGCGACGGCGCCGCACGATCGCGTATGCGCCGATGCTCATCAGCATCCCGAGCGCGACGCCCACGAACAGCACGCCGATGAACACCGATGCCTGCGCGGCCGTGTTGCCGAGCAGGAAGATCGCCGAGAAGAACAGGCCCAGCAGCAGTCCGTTGATGGCACCGGTGCGCGCGGCGGTGGCATAGCCGAGCTTGCCGGTCACCCGCTCCACCGAGCGCAGCCCGTTGCCGACGATGGCGATGTCGCGCGCGGGCACGTCGGCGGCCATCAGCCGGGAGACGGCCTTCTGCGCACCCTCATACGTGGGGAAGCTCGCGACGGTCTCACCGATCTCGCCGCGTCCCTGGCCCAGCCCCGGCATGCTCACTCCTCCATCTTGTCACGACGGCCCTCTGCACTCCCTGATCGGGTCGTAGCAGGCGGCTACGCTGGAACCGTGAGCACGCAGAGGGTTTTCGTCGCGCGGCTGGCCGGCTGCACGGTCTTCGACCCGGCGGGCGACCGTGTCGGACGCGTCCGGGACGTCGTCGTCATCTACCGGAAGGACGATCCGCCCCGGGTCATCGGGCTGGTCGTGGAGATCCCGGGCCGGCGGAACGTGTTCCTGTCCATCGGCCGGGTGACCTCCATCGCCACCGGCCAGGTCATCACGACCGGGCTCATCAACGTGCGCCGTTTCCAGCAGCGCGGCGGCGAGGTGCGCGTGGTGGCGGAGATGCTCGGGCGCAAGGTGTACTTCCGCGACGGATCCGGCCACGCAGTGCTCGAGGACGTCGCGATCGAACAGGACCGCCTGGGCGAGTGGAACATCGGACAGCTCTTCCTGCGCAAGCCGAAGACCTCCGCCTCCCCGTTCGCCAAGGGGCCCACCACCTTCGCCGACTGGACCGACGTGCGCGAGCAGCAGAACCCCGGCGAAGCGCAGTCGGCCGAACAGCTCGTGGCCACCTACTCCGAGCTCAAGCCCGCCGACCTCGCCAACACCCTCCTGGACCTGCCCGACGAACGGCTGCTCGAGGTGGCCGAGGAGCTTCCCGATGACCGCCTCGCCGACGCCCTGGAGGAGATGCCGGAAGACTCGCAGGTGCACATCCTCGAACAGCTCGGCGACGAGCGGGCCGCCGACATCCTCGACGCCATGGAGCCGGATGACGCGGCCGACGTGCTCGGTCAGCTGCCGGAAGGACGCCTGGAGAAGCTCCTGGACCTCATGGAGCCCGAGGAGGCCGACGACGTCCGGGCCCTCCTCAAGTACGGCCCCGACACGGCCGGGGGTCTGATGACCAGCGAGCCGATCGTGCTGCCCGCCGACGCGACGGTCGCCGAGGCGCTCGCGCTCATCCGCCGCCACGAGCTGCACCCCGCGCTGGCGGCCGCCGTGTTCATCACGCTGCCGCCGTACGAGACGCCGACCGGTCGGCTGCTGGGCACGGTGCATTTCCAGCGGATGCTGCGCTACCCGCCGCACGAGCGCCTGGGCGCGATCATCGACGACACCGTCGACCCGGTGCTGGTCACGGCGTCGGCGACCGAGGTGGCGCGGCTGCTGGCCAGCTATAACCTCGTGTCGATGCCGGTCGTCGACCCCGCGCATCGCCTCGTGGGCGCGATCAGCGTCGACGACGTGCTCGACTACCTGCTGCCCGAGGACTGGCGCACGAACGACACCGATGACGGCGGGCAGACGGTTCCCACGACCACCGCGAGCATTCCGAGGAGGCGGTGATGGCGCGCGTGACCCGGCGGCCGGCGCTGGATGCGCCCCGCGGACGCACCGGCATGCTGGTGCGCACGCCGCAGCCGTCGCGCGACCGGTTCGGCAGGTTCACCGAGTGGGTCGCGCGGGCGATGGGCACGCCCACCTTCCTGGCGATCCTGACGCTGTTCTGTGCGGCCTGGATCACGTGGAACACCGTCGCCCCGGACTTCCTGCGCTTCGACTCGCAGCAGTACGGCTTCACGGTGCTGACGCTGGTGCTGTCGCTGCAGGCCTCGTACGCGGCGCCGCTGATCCTGCTCGCGCAGAACCGTCAGGACGACCGCGACCGCGTGCAGATCGAGCAGGACCGGCAGCGCGCGGAGCGCAACCTCGCCGACACAGAGTACCTGGCGCGCGAGATCGTCGCCCTGCGCATGGCGCTGAGCGAGCTGACCGAGCAGGTGATGACCCGGGAGACGCTCCGGCAGGAGCTGAAGGCGCTGATCGACCAGCAGGAGGACCGCGTCGCCGGCGACGCGGGCGCATCGTCGTGACCGCGTCGGCCGACGACGTGCGCGCGGCCGTCGGGGCGGTGGTCGATCCCGAACTGCGCCAGCCCATCGCGTCGATGGACATGATGCGCGAGATCTCCGTCGACGACGACGGCACCGCGCACGTGTCGATCGTGCTGACCGTGGTGGGCTGCCCGATGGCGCAGAAGATCGAGACGGATGTCGCCGCGGCGGCGGCATCCGTGCCCGGGGTGCGCGGCGTCGACGTGCAAGTGGGCACGATGGCGCCGGCCGAGCGTGCGGCGCTCGTCGAACGCCTGCGGGGCGGGCGACGGCGGTCTGACGCGTTCGGTCCGGGATCGCGCATCCGCGTGCTGGCCGTCACCAGCGGCAAGGGCGGCGTGGGCAAGTCGACCCTCACCGCGAACCTCGCCGTCGCCCTGGCCGCACGCGGCCGCCGGGTGGGACTTGCCGACCTCGACGTGCACGGGTTCTCCATCCCCGCGCTCATGGGGCTCGTCGACGCCGCCGGCGAGATGCCGCACCCGACGCGCATCGACGACATGATCCTGCCGCCGGTCGCGCACGACGTGAAGACGATCTCGATAGGCATGTTCCTGCGTGGCAGCTCCGACGGTCAGGCCGTGGCCTGGCGAGGTCCGCTGCTGCACCGCACCGTGCAGCAGTTCCTCTCCGATGTGCACTTCGGCGACATCGACGTACTGCTGCTGGACATGCCGCCGGGCACCGGCGACATCGCGATCACCGTGGGGCAGCTGCTGCCGTCCGCCGAGGTCCTGGTGGGGACGACCCCCCAGCCCGCCGCCGCCGACGTCGCCGTGCGCAGCGGGCTGGTGGCTCGCCAGGTCGGCCAGCACGTGCTCGGCGTGGTGGAGAACATGACACCGGCGATCCTGCCCGACGGCACCGTCTTCGACCTGTTCGGCGCCGGTGGCGGGCGCGCCGTCGCAGACGCACTCTCCGACGACGACCAGACCGTCCCGCTGCTCGCCTCCGTGCCGCTGAGCCCGGTGCTGCGTCGCGACGGCGACGACGGCACCCCCGCGGTGCTGCGCGATCCCGGCGATCCTGCGGCGGCGGCGGTCATCGCGCTCGCCGGGCGGATCGACCAGGAGCTGCCCCGCCGCCACCGTGCCGTCAACATCGGCCACACCGGCTCGCCGGCAGGGCCGCAGGACTCCCGGTAGACGGCCCGGGATCACCGGGCGATCAGGTGGCCTCCGAGTCGAACGGCGGCACGGTGCCCGGGATGAACGACTCGGACACGACGGGCGAGGATGCCGGTGGCACGGGCCCGGGCGAGGGCGAGGGCGCGTCGTCCAGGAGCGCCTCCCGGATGATGCGCCGCGGGTCGTACTGACGGGGATCGAGTGTGCGCCAGTCGACGTCGTCGCCGAGCTCGTCCTGCATCCGCTCCCTGGCGGTGCCGAGCATCTCCCGGCCGCGTTTGACGGCGTGCGCGAGCATCTCGGCGTATCTGGGCAGTCGGTCCGGGCCCAGCAGAAGCGCGGCGATCGCACCGATCACCAGGAGCTTCTCGAAGGTCAGCCCGAAGATCATGACTTCAGGTTACCTGCCGTGCCTGACCGCACCGGCTGGGACGCTCGCGTAGGCTGAGCGCGGAGGTTTCGCGCATGAGTGAGCAGGATGCGAACCAGCGGTTCGTGCAGGAGGCCACGGTCGAGCCCGAGCACATCGCCCGGGCCCGCGCGCACGCGTTGGAGCTGGGCGCAGCCCCGATCAGCCCCGCGATCGGCGCGCAATCCGCCGTGATCGCCGCCGCCACCGCCGCGCGCAGCATGATCGAGATCGGCACCGGCGCGGGCGTCTCTGGACTATGGCTGCTGCACGGCGCGCCGCACGCCGTGCTGACCACGATCGACAGCGAACCCGAGCACCTGGGCGCTGCGCGACAGGCCTTCGCGGCGGCCCGCATCCCCTCCGCACGCACACGCTTCATCACCGGTCGCGCAGCCGAGGTGCTCCCCCGGATGAACGAGGGTGCGTACGACATCGTGTTCGTCGATGCCGATCCCACCGGTGTCATCGAGTACGTCGAGCACGGGCTGCGTCTGGTGCGCCCCGGCGGCACCGTGCTGGTGCCCCGCGTGCTGGCCGGCGGCGCCGTGGCCGACCCGGTGCGCCGTGACGCGGTCACCAGCGCGTACCGCTCGTTGATCCAGGAGACCCAGGCCTCTCCGGCTGTCATCGGCGCGCTCTCACTCAGCGGCGAGGGCCTGCTGCAGCTGACCACGGTCGCCGATGCCGGAAACGGGTCAGCGGCCGGTCTGTCGACCGGCCGCTGACCCAGAAGAGTGGTGAACTATGCGTTCACGACACCGCCGAGCACGTCGTAGAGCTCCTTCGCTTCCGCGTCGTTGACGGAGACGACGAGGCGCCCGCCCCCCTCGAGCGGAACACGGACGATGATCAGACGCCCTTCCTTCACAGCCTCCATCGGGCCGTCTCCGGTTCTCGGCTTCATGGCTGCCATCGTGGCTCCCTTTCGTCGCTGGTCTGTCCACCCAGTTTACCGTGCCCGTTGCAGAGCCCGGCACCCGGGGCGCGACCGGCGTCACGGAATCTGCCAGAACGTATTCCCCAGCGCGTACATGTTGTAGATCCACCACCACTGCCCGAGAAGGCAGGCGGCAAGCACGGCGAGCCGCCAGACTCGCGAACGCGGCACGGCCGCCGCGCCCCACAGCGGCGACAGCGGCACCAGGAGCCGGAACACACTGGACTGCGGGAAGAACACGGCGAACAGATACAGCAGATACGACGCCGACCACAGCCGGATGTCCGCGCCCAGGCGTCGGACGCGCGGTCCGAACAGCAGCATCGCCGCTGCAGCGACGACGAGAGCGACCAGCGCGACCGCGCCCGCCGCCGCGCCCAGCCCCCATTGGCCGAACCAGAAGCCCGCGGCATCCCAGAACCCGCGAAACGGCGTGAACGACTGCTCGTCATGTGCGAGCCAGCCCCGATGCCAGCTCAGCTCCGTCGCCAGGTACGCGTCGCTGCGCCCCGTGACGACGGCGGCGATCACCGGCCAGGCAAGGCCCGCGGCAGCGCCCAGCAGCCCGTTCGCGACGATGTGCACAACCTCGAGCGGGCGCAGGCGCTCCTGCCGTCGGCGCACCCAGCGCACGATGGCGTGCAGGCCGAGGAACAGCGCGAAGGCGAGTGCTCCAGGGCGGGTGAACGCCACGAGCAGCAGCACCGGGTACAGCCACCCGTAGCGGCGGGTGAACACCAGCCACAGCCCGGTGAACAGCAGCAGCAGGAACAGCGCCTCGGCGTAGCCGACCTGGAACAGCGCGGCCAGCGGCGCGTTCGCGAAGAACACAATCGCCCAGGTGCCGGCGATCGCCCCGATGCGCGGGCGCAGCAGGGCATACAACACCAGACAGGCGAGGTACCCGGCGACCACGGAGATGAGCACGGCCGCGGGCTGCCAGCCGGCCCCGGCTCCCCCCAGCAGCCGCGCAAGGTAGGGATAGACGGGCATGAACGCCCATTGGTTCTGCGTGACCTGGCCGCTCGCATCCAACGGCACAGACGTCGGATATCCGTGCACAGCGATGTACCAGTACCACTGCGCGTCCCACCCCATCAGCAGGCGCCCGACACTCGGATGCGCTCCGAACCGGGATGCCGCCGCCGATAGCTGCGCGGCCGCCACGAACAGCGCCGTGGTCGCCGCACGCGCCGTCAGGTAGACGATCGCGATGCGCGCGGCCGCCGGCAGGCGGTGCCAGCCGCGCGTGCGGCGGCCGGTCAGCTCGGCGACAGCCACGCGCGCAGGCCTCGCTCGACGTCCTCGATCTGCGCGATCGGCACACGCTCCTCGTCGTGATGTGCGAGCAGCGCGTCGCCGGGGCCGTAGTTGACGGCGGGGATGCCGAGCGCCGAGAACCGCGCCACGTCCGTCCAGCCGTACTTCGGTCGTGCCTCGGCGCCGACTGCGGCCAGGAACTCCTGCGCAAGCGGGGCGTCCAGGCCCGGGCGGGCGCCGGCGGCGGCATCGGTCACCTCGACCTCGAAGCCCTCGAACACGTTGCGCACATGGGCGGCGGCCTGCTCGATGCCGTGGTTCGGGGCGAAGCGGTAGTTGACCTCCACCGCGCACTCGTCGGGGATGACGTTGCCGGCCACACCCCCACTGATGTGCACAGCGTTCAGCCCCTCCCGGTACACCAGCCCCTCGACGGCGACGTCGCGCGGGCGGTACTCGGCCAGCCGGGCCAGCACCGGCGCGGCGGCGTGGATGGCGTTCTCGCCGATCCACGCGCGGGCGCTGTGCGCGCGCACCCCGTGCGTGCGCACGACCGCGCGCAGCGTCCCGTTGCAGCCGCCCTCGACCTGGCCGTTCGACGGCTCGCCGAGGATCGCGAAGTCGCCGGTGAAAAGGTCGGGGCGATGCTGCGAGAGCACGTTCAGGCCGTTGCGCTGCGCGTCGACCTCCTCGTGGTCGTACCACATCCAGGTGATGTCCACGCGGGGATCGGCGAGCTCCGCCGCAAGCTTCAGCTGAACGGCCAGGCCCGACTTCATGTCCACGGTGCCCCGGCCCCAGATGTGCGGGTGACCGTCGATCTGGATGTCGCGGCTGGGCACGTTGCCGTTGATCGGCACGGTGTCGATGTGCCCGGCGATGATCACGCGCTGCGCCTTGCCGGCGTCGGTGCGTGCGACGATCGTGTCGCCGTCGCGGATCACCTCGAGGTGCGCCAGCGGGGCGACGGCCGCCTGGATCGCGTCGGCCAGCGTCGTCTCGTCGTCTGACACGCTCGGGATGTCGCAGATCGCCCGGGTGAGGTCGGCTGATGTGGCGGACAGGTCGAGGGCGGGCATCCTCCGAGTCTATCCGCGTCATCGTGGCGGTCCCCGTGCGGGCCAGACGCTAGCGTGGAGGCCATGAGCGACGAGCGACGCATCTTCGGCACCGGTCTGACCACGGTCGCCGCCGACGGGACGGTGCTGGATGCCTGGTTCCCGGCACCGCGGGTGGGCAATGCCGACGGCACCACGGTGGCCACCCGCGCGGCGGGACTGCAGGACGCGGTCGGGCCCGATGACCGACGCGACGTGCGCGTGGAGATCGTCGAGCTGCAGATCGATCTCGACGACGCGCCGGCCTCGACCGCGGACGTCTACCTGCGGCTGCACGCGCTGTCGCACCGGCTGGCGGTCCCCAACACCGTGAACCTCGACGGCATCTTCGCGTTCCTGCCCGCCGTGGCCTGGACCAACGCGGGACCGGTGCACCCCGACGCCCTCGACCGCCTGCGGCCGCGGCTGCGCGCGGCAGGCATCCAGGTGGCCGGGCTCGACAAGTTCCCCCGCTTGACCGACTACGTGACCCCGCCGGGCGTGCGCATCGCCGATGCCGCACGGGTGCGGCTGGGCGCACACCTGAGCCCGGGGACCACCGTCATGCATGAGGGGTTCGTGAACTACAACGCCGGCACCCTGGGCGCCTCGATGGTGGAGGGGCGCATCTCGCAGGGCGTCGTCGTCGGTGACGGCAGCGACATCGGCGGCGGAGCATCCATCATGGGCACGCTGTCCGGCGGCGGCACGCATCGTGTCTCGATCGGCCAGCGATGCCTGCTGGGCGCCAACGCCGGCGTCGGGATCTCGCTCGGTGACGACTGCGTGGTCGAGGCAGGGCTGTACCTCACCGGCGGGACCAAGGTCGTGCTTGCGGACGAGCCCGTCCGCGCCGACGGGTCGCATCCGGTCGTGAAGGCATCGGACCTCTCCGGCAGGCCCGGGATGCTGTACCGCCGAGACTCGCTCACCGGAACGGTCCAGGCGCGTCGGCGCGCCGGCGCCGGTGTCACTCTCAACGAGGCGTTGCACGCCTGAGCCGGAGCGGGTGCAGAATGGTTCAGTGATCGAACCATCTGACCATGAACGCGCGGCCGTGCTCGCCCTGGCCCGCATGGCGCGGATGCTGGAGCACGCGCTCTCGCGCGACACCACGCCGCCGATCAGCCTGTCCGACTACCGGATGCTGTCGGCCGTCGCGGGCGGCGAGGCACGCGCCTCGCGCCTCGCCCGGCGCCTGGCGGTCGGCAAGCCCGCCATCAGCGCGTCCGTCGACTCCCTGGCCCGGCGCGGACTGCTCACTCGTCACGGCGGCGCCGCCGACCAGCGCGCCATCGACCTGAGGATCACCCCGGACGGCGACCGCGTGCGGGTCGAGGCCGAGCGGGCCCTGGCCAGGGTCGTCGTCGATATCGCGAACCGCACCGACGACCCGGCGGGGACCGTGGCCGCCCTCGCAGACTTCGGCGCGGCGCTCGAGCAGCGCCAGGCCGCGCCGCGCGCATGAGCACGCGCGAGCCGGGCTGGATGCGGCGCCTCGGCGTCTATCTGATGCGCCACCGCCGCAACCTCGCGATTGCCCTGGTCGCGGCGATCCTGGGCGCCGCGTGCCAGGTCACCACCCCGCTGGTGGCGCGCACGATCGTCGACGACGTGATCGTCAAGAGGTCGACGCCGCTCGCCCCGTGGCTCGCGCTGCTGATCGCGCTCGCACTGCTCGCGTTCGGGTTCTCATACCTGCGCCGCTATCGCGGCGGCCGCATCGGACTCGACGTGCAGAACGACCTGCGCAACGACATGCACGACCGGCTCCAGCAGCTCGACGCCAGCACCCTCGACACGATGTCCACCGGGCAGCTGGTGGCACGGGCGAACTCCGACACCGCGCTCGTGCAGGGACTGCTGAACTTCGTGCCCCTGATCAGCGGCAACGTGCTGATGATGGTGCTGTCCCTGATTGTCATGTTCGTCCTCTCGCCGCTGCTGGCACTGGTGAGCCTGGCGATCGTGCCCGCGCTCATCGCGATCAGCTACCGCATGCGCAGCCGCGTGTTCCCCGCGAGCTGGGACGGCCAGCAGAAGGAAGGCGAGCTGGCCGGCATCGTCGACGAGGACGTCGCGGGCGTGCGGGTCGTGAAGGCGTTCGGCCAGGAGCAGCGGGAGCTGCGCAGGCTCGCGGATGCCGCGGGCGCGCTGTACGGCTCGCAGATGCGCACCGTGCGCATCCAATCGCGCTACCAGCCGCTGCTGGAGGCCGTCCCCGTGCTCGGACAGGTCGGCATCCTGGCCCTCGGCGGCGCTCTGGCCCTGGGCGGCGCGATCACCCTGGGCACGTTCCTCGCGTTCTCCACCTACATCGCCCAGCTGATGGCGCCGTCGCGCCAGCTGGCTGGCATGCTCACGATCGCCCAGCAGGCGCGCGCCGGCGTCGAGCGCATCTTCCAGCTGCTCGACCTGCGACCGGCCGTGGCCGACGCGCCCGACGCCGTCGACCTGCCCGCCCAGCCCGGTGACGTCGTCTTCGACGACGTCACGTTCGCCTACCCGGACGGCGCGCCCGTGCTGGACGGCTTCACCCTCACCGTGCGCGCCGGCGAACGTGTGGCGCTCGTGGGCACGAGCGGAAGCGGCAAGTCCACGCTCGGCCGGATGCTGGTGCGGTACTACGACCCAGACTCCGGCGCCGTCACGATCGGCGGCCAC
>CALKHM010000223.1 GCA_937988695.1 uncultured Microbacterium sp.
TCCCGATCCTGGTGCTCGCGCTGGCCATGGTGGCGATCCTCGGCGCGGGCCTGGTGACGGTCAACATCTGCCTGGTCATCGTGCTGTTCCCCGGAGTCACCCGCGTGGTGCGCAGCACGGCGCTGGTGGTCGCCGAGCTGCCGATGATGGATGCCGCGCGGGCGGCCGGCGCCGGAGGCGCCCGCATCCTGTGGCGCTATGTGCTGCCGGCGTGCGTGACTCCGATCCTCGTCCAGGGCGCGATCGTGCTCACGGTCGCGATCCTGGTCGAGTCCGCGCTGAGCTTCATCGGCGCGGGCCTTCCCCCGGACGTCCCCAGCTGGGGGGCGAGCCTGGCGGCGTCCCGAAGCTACCTCTCGACTGCCTGGTGGATGTGGGCGTTCCCCGGCGCGGCGCTGGTGGGCACAGTGCTGGCCACCAATGTCCTCATCGATGACATCCGCGACCTGCTCGACCCGCGTACGACGGAGCGCTGACCCATGATCTGGTACCTGTTCCAACGCCTGCTGGCGCTGCTGCCGACGGTGCTCGTCCCGCTCGTGCTGGTGTTCCTGCTCATCCGCCTCGCACCGGGCGACCCGGCCTCGATCATCCTCGGCGACCAGGCCACCCAGCAGCAGATCGCCGCCCTGCGCCACCAGATGGGCCTCGACCAGTCGCCGATCGTGCAGTTCGGGCGGTTCCTGTCCGACATGGCCACGCTCCAGCTCGGTCAGAGCTCGTTCCTCCAGCAGCCCGTCGTCGATGTGATCCCGTCGTACGCAGCCGTCACGATCGAGATCAGCGTGCTGGCCCTGGTGTGGGCCCTCGTGATCGGCATCGGCATCGGCGCGATCGCCGCCTTCCGGCGCCGGCACCCGGAGGGCCGCGTCGCCAAGGCGCTCGGGATCCTCGGGATCTCGGTGCCCAACTACTTCCTCGCGCTCGTGCTCATCATCGTGTTCGCGGTCGCCGTGCGCTGGTTCGCGGTCGGCGGGTACGTCCCGCCGGCGGCGGGTCTTCTGCCACATCTGCAATCGCTCATGCTGCCCTCCCTCGCGCTGGGCCTCGGGGAGGTCGGGTTCGTGAGCCGGATCACCCGCGGATCCCTGCTGGACGTGATCGGGGAGCCGTTCGTGGTCACCGCGAAGTCCCTGGGCCTGCGAACGAGCCGCATCACCACCACGCACATCGCACGTCTGGCCGCCCTGCCCCTGCTCACCGTGATCGGCCTGCTGGCGGCCAGCCTCATCTCCGGCAGCGTCGTGATCGAGAACATCTTCGGAATCCCCGGCATCGGCCAGCTCATGTTCAACGCGGTCTCCAACCGCGACTACAGCCTGATCCAGGGCATCGTGCTGTTCAGCGGCACGGCCATCATCGTCGTCAACCTCGTGGTCGACATCCTCTACGCGGTCGTCGACCCCCGAGTCCAATACGGAGCGCACGCACGATGACCACGGACACCCTCGCCCTGAGCGTGCAGAACCTGTCGGTCACCGTCCGCCGCCCCGGCGGCCGGTACCCGGCCGTGCGCGGCGTCGACTTCACCCTCGCGCGGTCCTCGACGTTGGGGCTCGTGGGCGAGTCGGGCAGCGGGAAGTCGTTGACGGCGCTGGCAGTGGCGGGCCTGCTCGCCGACAACCTGGTCCCCGCAGGCTCCGCTCGCTTCCACGGCGAGGAGCTGATCGGGATGCCGGAGGCGCGCCGCCGCGCGCTTTCCGGCAGCCGGATCGGGTTCGTCTTCCAGGAGCCGATGTCCGCGCTGCATCCGGTGCTGCCGATCGGCGTGCAGCTGACCGAGGGCCTGCGCGCGCACACGTCGCTCACCCGCGCTCAGCGCCATGGTCGCGCGCAGGAGCTGCTCGAGCTGGTCGGCCTGACCAAGACGCGTGACATCCTGGGCAATCGCATCGGGCAGCTCTCCGGCGGCATGCGGCAGCGCGTGATGATCGCGATGGCGATCTCGTGCGAGCCCGATCTGCTGATCGCCGACGAGCCCACCACGGCGCTGGATGTCACCCTGCAGAAGCAGGTCATCGAGCTGCTCGGCGGATTGCAGGAGCGACTCGGTCTGTCGCTGCTGCTGATCACCCACGATCTGGGCGTGGTCGCCCAGACCTGCGAGAACGTCGCGGTGATGTACGCCGGTGAGATCGTGGAGCGGGGGCGCACCGACCAGATCATGCGCGAGCCCGGGCACGTGTACACCCGTGCGCTCCTGGACGCATCGCCCCGCATCGGCGACGCGCGGCGCAGGCTGCCGTCGATCGCGACGGCGGCGCCCTGGCTGCGCGACACGCGGGAGCTCGCCGGCGCATCCGGCCCGGCCGCGCTGCGAGAGGTCTCGCCGCAGCACTGGGTGCGAGAGCAGGACGAGCGGGAGGATGCCGCATGAGCGCGCTGCTGGAGATCGACGACGTCGTCAAGCACTTCCGCATCGGCCCGCCGTTGCGCAAGAAGACCTTCCCCGCGGTCAAGGGCGTCTCGCTGCGCATCGAGGCGGGCACGAGCTACGGGCTCGTCGGCGAGTCGGGGTCGGGGAAGACGACCGTCGCGCGGATGGTCGCCCACCTCACGACGCCCACGAGCGGTCGCATCCGGTTCGACGGCCGGGACGTGACCGGGCTGCGCGGACGCAGGTTGCGCGAGTTCCGCCAGAGCGTGCAGATGGTCTTCCAGGATCCGTACGGGGCGCTGAACCCACGGATGACCGTGCTCGAGCTGATCAGCGAGCCGTGGGAGATCCACGGGCTGCACAGCCGTGCCGATCGCCGGCGCCGCGCGACGACCCTGCTCGACCAGGTCGGGCTGGCGGCATCCGCCCTGGAGCGAAAACCGGTGGAATTCTCCGGCGGGCAGCGTCAGCGCATCATGATCGCGCGCGCGTTGGCGCTCGAGCCGCGCCTGATCGTTGCCGACGAGCCGGTCTCGGCCCTGGACGTGTCGGTGCAGGCGCAGGTGCTCAACCTGATGAAGGACCTGCAGGACGAGCTCGGCCTCTCGTACCTGTTCATCTCGCACGACCTGTCGGTGGTGGAGTTCGTCTGCGACCGCATCGGCGTCATGCTGCTTGGCGAGCTCGTCGAAGAGGGCGCTCGCGAAGAGCTCTACCGGTCGCCGCGCACGCAGTACACGCGCACGCTGCTGGACGCCATCCCGTCGCTGCCGACGGCGACGCTCGCCGGCAACGAGACGGGTGCCGAGTGACTGCCCCGTGCGGTCCCGTGGCAACCAGCACCGGCCCGGTGATCGGTCACGAGGCAGGAGGGGTGACGGCCTACCTGGGCGTCCCGTTCGCGCAGCCGCCGCTAGGCGAGCTGCGGTTCTGCGCGCCGCGGCCGCACCCGGGATGGACGCAGCCCCTCGACGCCGAGCGCTTCGGGGACTCGCCGTTGCAGGCGCCGTCTGCGTACACGGACGGACTGGCGCTGTCCGAGGACTGCCTCACCCTCAACCTCTGGGTCCCCGAGCGGGGCGCCGGTGCGGGCGTGCTCTTCTGGGTGTACGGCGGCGGCTTCGCCGGGGGCTCGTGTGCGCTGCCGATCTTCGACGGGGCGAGGCTGGCCGCGCGAACCGGGCTGATCGTCGCGTCGGCCAACCACCGCACGGGCGCGCTCGGCTTCGCGACGCTGACCCACCGTGACCTTCCGGAGGCCTCGAACCTCGGCATCCGCGATGTCATCGCCGCGCTGCGCTGGATCCATGAGAACGCGGGCGCGTTCGGCGCGGACCCCGGACAGGTCAGCGTCATGGGCCAGAGCTCGGGCGCGTTCGTGGCCGCAGCGCTGCTGGCCGCACCCGACGCCGACGGTCTCTTCCAGCGGCTCGTGCTGATCTCCGGCGGCGCGTCCCGCATTCTGCCGGAGTCGCAGGCGCAGCGGCTGGGCGACCAGCTGATCGCGGCAGCCGGAGTCGCCGACGGGCCGGGCCTGCGCGCGCTGTCGGGAGCCGACATCGTCGCCGCGCAGTCGCAGGTGGGCTCGCAGGAGATCGGCGCGAGGAACGCCGCCGTGCCCGACTCGCTGGGCGTGGTGCTCGATCGCACCGCGCCCTGGCCCGTCCTGCGGGCGCATCCGATGGAGGTCATCGCCTCGGGCGCACGGCGCGACATCCCGCTGCTGCTGGTCGTGACCGGCGCCGAGGTGGCCAGTCTCCACGAGGCCGACGACGGCTTCGCCCCCGCCTCGCATGCCGAGCTCGTCGCGGAGATCGCCGGCTGGGGCGCACCGGACGCGGAAGCGGTCGTCGCCGCCTACCACGACGACGACCTCGGGCGCATGCGCGAGCGCATCCTCACCGACTACATCTACCGGCTGCCCGCCGCTCGCGCCGCGCTCGCCCACCACCGGGCGGGCGGGCAGGCGTGGATGCTGCAAGTCGATCGCGCCGACGGCGGCCTCGCCGACCACAACCTGCCGACGATGCTGCTGTTCGGCAACCTTCCGGGCGACGACCCCGACGCCACGCTGAGCGAGGCGCTCGGCGACGCCGTGGCCGGCTTCGCGCGCCGCGGCGCGGCGGACTGGGCGCGGTTCGACGGCCCCGAAGGGGAGCTGATGCGGCTCGGTGCCGATCGCCGCGCCGCCCCGAGGGCGCTTGCCGACCTCTTGGAGACCTGGGAAGGAGTCCCCCGCCCATGAGCACCGCACCACCACAGCGCCACGCGGGCCCCGCCTCGCCCGGCATGTTCCGCATCGGCGTGGGCGCAGGGTTCGCCGGCGACCGGATGCAGCCCGCCGACGAGCTGGCACGCGGCGGCGGACTGCACGCCATGGCGTTCGAGTGCCTGGCCGAGCGCACCATCGGGGTCGCGCAGCAGGCGCGCCGCGAGGGGACCGGCGCCGGCTTCGACTCCCGCATCCTGCGGCGCTTCTCCGGAACGCTTCCCGCCCTGCTCGGCACCGGCGCGGTGGTCACGACCAACGCCGGCGCCGCCGACCCGATCGGGGCCGCCGCGGCCACACGGGAGCTCTGCGAGTGCCTGGGGCTTGACGCCCGCATCGCCGCGGTCACCGGCGACGACGTGCTAGGCGCGATCGATCTGACGCAGTCCCGGATCCTGGGCACCGACGACACCCTGTGGGACATCCGCGACCGGCTGGTCTCGGCCAACGCCTACATCGGCGCGGGGCCGCTGATAGAGGCGCTCGACGACGGCGCCGACATCGTGATCGCCGGACGCTGCTCGGACGCGGCACTGTTCGTCGCACCGCTCGCACATCACTTCGGGTGGCAGACCGACGACCTCGAGGCGATGGCTCGCGCGAGCCTGGTCGGACATCTCCTCGAGTGCGCGGGACAGCTCACCGGCGGGTACTTCGCCGACACCGGCCGCAAGCGCGTGGACCGTCTCTGGGACCTCGGGTTCCCCCTGGCCGACGTCGCCGCCGACGGCTCCGCCACCTACGCCAAGCTTCCGGGCACGGGCGGGGTCCTCGACCGCCGGACAGTGCTCGAGCAGCTCCTCTACGAGATCGACGACCCCGCGGCGTATCGCACACCCGACGTCACGATCGACTTCAGCCGGGTGCGCATCCGTGAGCGCGAGGACGGCGCGGTCGACGTGGACGGAGCCCGCGCGGCGGGCAGGCCGGAGCAGCTCAAGGTCAGTGTCGGCGTGCGCGACGGCTATGTGGCGGTCGCCGAGATCGCGTACTCCGGGCAGGGCTGCGTGGCACGCGCGGAGCTGGCGGCCGACATCGTCCGGGAGAGGTGGGAGCACGTGCACGGGATGGACCCCGATGCGCTCAGCGTCGGCTACATCGGCGTGGACGCGACCCGCCCGTGGTGGCGCAATGCCGACCGGCATCCCTCGGAGGTGCGGCTGCGGATGTCGCTGCGCACGTTCGACCGGCCCGCCGCCGTGACCCTCTGCGAGGAGGTCGAGTCGCTGTACACCAACGGGCCGTTCGGCGGCGGGGGCGTCACGACCAGCGTGCGCGAGACCCTGGGGATCGTCTCCACGATGATCGACAGATCCGCCGTGCAGACGAAGGTGACGATGTCATGAGCACCGCGCGCACGCTCGGCGACATCGCGCACGCGCGAGCGGGAGACAAGGGCGACTCGTCGATCCTGTTCCTCGCCCCGTATGCGCCCTCGGACTTCGCGCTCGTGCGTGCGGTGATCACCGCCGAGCGGCTGGCCGAGCACTTCGAGGTGTCGGATGCGACGGGGATCACGGTGCGTGCGGTGGAGGAGCTGTGCGCGTTCTCGATCGTGATCCCGCACCGGCTGGACGGCGGCGTGACGCGTTCGACCACCGCCGACCCGCACGGCAAGACCCTGTCGGGCCATCTGCTCAGCCTCGAGCTCGACCGTTGACCCGAGCCCGCCCCGACCCACGCGTCAGCGCACCGCGCGGCCGTGCGCGAGGTCGAACAGCCGCGGCAGCACGTCGCCCTGACGCAGGCCGGAGTGCTCGTGCTCGTTGGTGATCCACGGCGTGACGCCGGGCAGCAGCGCGGCGGTCTCCAGCGAGAACTCCAGCGGCACGTACAGGTCGTTGACGTACACCGCCGCGGCGCCGCGCGCATCGGCGTCGCGCAGCGCGTCCGCGTCGTAGAGAAGGGGCCACTCGTGGTCGGCGAGCGCGAGCACGACCTCCCGCCAGGGCCGGAGACCCGGCACCGTGTCGAGCCACTCGCGACGCACGTGCTCGCCGGTCAGCAGCGTGGCATCCGCGCGGAAGTCCTCCGGCTCGACGCGCTCGGCGGACCAGCGCGTGGCGAACCCGTCCGCGTAGCTGGACTCGTGGAACACGTAGTACAGCGGGTTGCGCGTGCCGTAGGGCAGCGCCACGGCCAGGTCGTGCCGGAACGCGTTGGTGTGCGCCTCCTCCTCGAGCAGATGGTGCAGCGTCTGCCAGCCGTCGTTCGAGCCCAGCAGCATCCCCAGCGAGCGCAGCCGTGAGGGGGAGACCACCTCGCCGTCGGGCAGCACGATGGCACCCTCGCCGGCGAGGTCGGCCAGGCGCCGCACCGTGTCGCGATGATGCGGAAAGCGCCGGTAGTACCGCTCGGACGCCGCACGCAGCTTGGCGTAGGTGAGCGCATACACGTCGTCGG
>CALKHM010000224.1 GCA_937988695.1 uncultured Microbacterium sp.
ATGGCGGACGACCGCGGCATCTCCCGAGTGCGGACCGGAGGCGGTGGTGAGGATGCCGATCACGAGCGTCAGCGCGAGGAACAGCGAGGTCACGTGGGTGACGATCAGGTACCAGCGCGGCACCGCGGCCACGCGCGGGCCGGGTTCGGTCCTGGCCCGGGCGAGGAAGGCGGCGGTGACGGCGACCAGCGCGAGCGTGGACAGGAAATGGAAGCTCACGATCCAGGCGTTCAGGCCGGTCAGCACCGTGATGCCGCCCACGACCGCCTGGGCCAGCACGCCGGCGATCACCACGATCGCGAGCACGAACAGGTCGCGCCGCTCGCGGCGGATGCGCCAGATCAGCACGAGGACGGCCAGGGCGGCAAGCCCGACGACGCCGCTCATCAGCCGGTTGCCGAACTCGATGTACGAGTGCAGGCCCATGCCCGGCAGCGGCACCAGCGAATCGGGCGCGCACAGCGGCCACTCGCAGCCGAGCCCGGAGCCGGTCAGCCGAACGGCGCCGCCGGTTCCGATGATGACGACCTCGGTGACGAACGAGATCCAGGCGGCGACCATGACACGGCGGTCGACGTGATCGGGCAGCCACCGGAGGATCCGGCGGCCGAGCGTGACGCGTTCGGCGAGGGGCAGGTCGGTGGGCATCGTGAATGGCCTCCAGCATCGCTCGTCGGGCGCGAGCACGGGTCCGGCCCGAGGGTCGGGCGGAGCCTATAGAATCGAGGTGTCGGATGCGGATCGTAAAGCGCCGTATCACTGACAGTCTAGGCGCGCACAGCGCGTCGCCAGAGCGGACCCGGAAAGCGGCATCCTCCCCTCAGCACTCCCGTGGGGGACCGGGGATGTCGGAGCGGATGACACCGTTGCGGTCCATTGAGGAGAGTGTGTGACGTCATGTCCGATGTTCTGATCGAACGCCCCGAGCTCGACGGTCTGGGGGTGTACGAATTCGGCTGGCACGATGACGACTACGCCGGCGCCAGCGCCCGGCGAGGGCTCACCGAGGCCGTCGTGCGCGACATCTCCGCTTTGAAGAACGAGCCGGAGTGGATGCTGAAGGCCCGCCTGAAGGGGTTGGCGCTGTTCCAGCGCAAACCGATGCCGACGTGGGGCGCCGACCTCTCCGAGATCGACTTCGACAACATCAAGTACTTCGTGCGCTCGACCGAGAAGCAGGCCGAGACCTGGGAGGACCTGCCCGAGGACATCCGCAACACGTATGAGCGCCTGGGCATCCCGGAGGCCGAGCGGCAGCGCCTGGTCGCCGGCGTCACCGCGCAGTACGAGTCGGAGGTCGTGTACCACCAGATCCGCGACGACCTCGAGCGGCAGGGTGTGATCTTCACCGACACCGACACGGGTCTGCGCGAGCACCCGGAGTTCTTCGAGGAGTACTTCGGCACGCTGATCCCCGCCGGGGACAACAAGTTCGCGGCGCTGAACACCGCGGTGTGGTCGGGCGGCTCGTTCGTCTACGTGCCGCCGGGCGTGCACGTGGAGATCCCGCTGCAGGCATACTTCCGGATCAACACCGAGAACATGGGCCAGTTCGAGCGGACCCTGATCATCGCCGACGAGCTGCACTCGGCCGTCGTCGAGATCATCGTGAAGAAGAACGCCCGCGTGCGGTACACCACGATCCAGAACTGGTCGAGCAACGTTTACAACCTCGTCACCAAGCGGGCCATCGCGCACGAGGGCGCCACCATGGAGTGGGTCGACGGCAACATCGGCTCGAAGGTGACGATGAAGTACCCGTCGATCTACCTCGCCGGCGAGCACGCCAAGGGCGAGACGCTCTCGGTCGCGTTCGCCGGTCCCGGTCAGCATCAGGACGCGGGCGCGAAGATGATCCACCTGGCCCCGCACACGCAGTCCTCGATCGTCTCCAAGTCGATCGCGCGTGGCGGCGGGCGCTCGGGCTACCGCGGCGAGGTGCGGGTCGAGCCGACCGCGCACCACTCCGCCAACACCGTGCGCTGTGATGCCCTGCTCGTGGACACCATCTCGCGCTCTGACACATACCCTGCCATCGACATCCGCGTCGACGACGCCGAGCTCGGCCACGAGGCCACGGTGTCGCGGGTCAGCGCCGAGCAGCTGTTCTACTTGCAGTCGCGCGGCATGCCCGAAGACGAGGCGATGGCGATGATCGTGCGCGGCTTCATCGAGCCGATCGCGCGCGAGCTGCCGATGGAGTACGCCCTGGAACTGAACAAGCTCATCGAGATGGGCATGGAAGGATCGGTCGGCTAGATGGCGGCCACATCGACGGCGTCCGCGCAGGCTCCGGCCGCGCAGACGGAGAAGAACCACGCGCACGTCGACCCGGCGGCGCAGTTGACGCGCGCCTACGAGGCACCGGTGCAGACGCGCTCGGAGCGGCCGCACTCGTTCGAGCCCGCCGACTTCGGGGAGCCGACCGGCCGCGAGGTGAACTGGAAGCACACGCCGGTCGCGCGCGTGCGGCCGCTGTTCGCGCGGGCCGAGCGCAACGACGGCGTGCAGTACCAGGTCAGTGACGAGCGTTTCCTCGCCGAGCCGCTGGCGGCCGGCGCCGCACCGCGTGGTGAGACCTTCCTGCCCGAGGACATCGTCTCGGCCGTGGCCTGGCAAGGGGCGACGCAGGCGCTGCACGTGCGTGTGCCGCGCGGCGAGGAGATCGCCGAGCCCATCGTGGTCGCGATCACCGGCGCCGGCGCGCACGAGCGCGCCGACGGCCACCTCGTGATCGAGGCCGAGGCCAACAGCCAGGCGACCGTGGTGCTCGAGCACACCGGCTCCGCGCAGTACGCGCAGAACGTCGAGATCCTCGTGCGCGACGGCGCACGGCTCACCGTGATCGCCGTGCAGGACTGGGATGACGACGCGGTGCATGTCGCCGCCCATCAGGCGCTGGTGGCCAAGGATGCCTCGCTGCGGCATTTCGTGGTGAGCTTCGGCGGCGATCTGGTGAGGGTGAACCCCACCGTGCTGCTGGCCGGGGCCGGCTCACACGCCGACGTGTACGGCGTCGGCTTCTGCGATGCCGGCCAGCATCTGGAGAGCCAGGTGTTCGTCCACCACGAGGGACCGTCCACCCGTGCTGACGTGCTGTACAAGACGGCGCTGCAGGGCACTGACGCGCACACCGTCTGGATCGGCGACGTGCTGATCGGCCGCAACGCCGTGGACACCGACTCGTACGAGGCCAACCGCAACCTGGCACTGACCCCGGGGGCTCGCGCCGACTCGATCCCGAACCTCGAGATCGAGATCGGCGACATCCGAGGGGCCGGGCACGCCAGCGCCACCGGACGCTTCGACGACGAGCAGCTGTTCTATCTGCAGGCGCGCGGCATCTCCGAGGTCGAGGCACGGCGTCTGGTCGTGCTCGGGTTCCTCAGCGAGGTCATCCAGCGCATCGGCATCCGGTCTCTGGAGGCCGATCTCATCGCGCACATCGAGAGCGAGCTGGCCGACGACAGCATCCTCACGCCGGCGGCGGTGAGCGCGTGACGGCGATCCGGGCGTGTGCGCTGAGCGAGCTGCAGCAGGACACGCCGCTGCGCGTGGTGCTCGATGACGTGCCGATCTGTGTCGTGCGGGACTCCGCGGGCGAGGTGTTCGCGATCGGTGACACCTGCACGCACGGGGCGATCTCGCTGTCCGAGGGTTTCGTCGAAGACGGCACCGTGGAGTGCTGGGCGCATGGCTCGCGCTTCTCGCTGCGCACCGGCGCGGCTCTCAACCTGCCCGCCTACGAGCCGGTTCCGGTCTACGTCGTCGAGATCGACGGCGACGACGTCCTGATCGACCCGACCGTCACCATGGCCGTCGCCTGAGCGCGACCGCCTCCTATACCGCACGCTTTTCACGAAGGAAAATCAATGTCAGTCCTGGAGATCCGCGACCTGCACGTGACCGTGGAGACCGATTCCGGCGTGACGCCGATCCTCAACGGCGTCACGCTCACCATCCGCACGGGTGAGACGCACGCCATCATGGGGCCCAACGGCTCCGGCAAGTCGACGCTGGCGTACACGATCGCCGGCCACCCGAAGTACACCGTGACCGGCGGCTCGATCACGCTCGACGGGGAGGACGTGCTGTCGATGACCGTCGACGAGCGCGCTCGCGCCGGCCTGTTCCTGGCCATGCAGTACCCGGTGGAGATCCCGGGCGTTACGGTCACCAACTTCCTGCGCACCGCCAAGACCGCCGTCGACGGTCAGGCACCCGCCGTGCGCACCTGGATGAAGGACGTCAAGCAGGCGATGAAGAACCTGCGCATGGATCCGAAATTCGCTCAGCGCAACGTCAACAAGGGATTCTCCGGCGGTGAGAAGAAGCGCCACGAGATCCTGCAGCTGGAGCTGCTGCGCCCGAAGATCGCGATCCTCGACGAGACCGACTCGGGCCTGGACGTCGACGCGCTGAAGATCGTGTCCGAGGGCGTGAACCGTGCCAAGGATGCCACGAACCTCGGCGTGCTGCTGATCACGCACTACACCCGCATCCTGCGCTACATCCACCCGGACTACGTGCACGTGCTGGTCAAGGGCCGCGTCGCCGAGGAGGGCGGTCCGGAGCTGGCCGACCGCCTCGAGGAGGAGGGCTACGACCGTTACCTCGAGGGCGAGCCGGAGCCCGAGCTCGAGTCCAATGCCGAGATCGACGCGTAGAATCGGATCATGGCAGCGACGCTGACAGCCGAGAAGTATGACGAGGTCACCGAAGCACTGAAGGACGTGATGGACCCCGAGCTGGGGGTCAACGTCGTCGACCTCGGACTCATCTACGATCTCGCCTGGGACGATGAGAACGACGCGTTGGTCATCCACATGACCCTGACGTCGGCGGGCTGCCCGCTGACCGATGTGCTCGAGGAACAGACCGCACAGGCCCTCGACGAGGTGGTGGATCGGTTCCGCATCAACTGGGTCTGGATGCCGCCGTGGGGGCCGGAGAAGATCACCGACGACGGGCGCGACATGATGCGGGCGCTCGGTTTCGCCATCTGACGCGCGCGCAGCGCGCGAGTCGAAACGTGACGTGCACGGGTGCCGCCTCGGTGACGCTCGCTAGGCTCGAAGGGTGAGTGTCACCCCGTTGCAGGCCCTGCCCATCGACCGGCTGCGCCGGCGCTCGAGCACGAAGTGGCGGACGTACCCCGACGACGTGCTGCCGCTGTTCGTGGCCGAGACGGACTTTCCGCTGGCACCCGCGATCACCGACCGGTTGCGCACGGCGGTGGAGCTCGGTGACACCGGCTACACGCCGCCCGACCCGGGGATTCGCGCGGCGTTCGCGGCGTTCGCGCAGCGCCGCTTCGGATGGCACGTCGAGGCTGCGCGAGTGCGCTCGACGTGTGACGTGATGATGGGCGTCACCGAGATCCTGCGCGCGATCATCGAGCCGGGCGACCGGGTCGTGGTCACCCCGCCGGTGCATCCGCCGTTCTTCGACTGCGTGCCGGAGGCCGGCGGCGTGGCGCTGCGCGTTCCGCTGGACCGCACCGGCGCCGGCTGGCAGCTCGACCTCGCGGGGATCGATGCGGCGCTGAGCGGGGGTGCCCGCGTCGTGCTGCTGTGCAATCCGCACAATCCGACCGGTACCGCCCACTCCCGGGAGAGCCTCGTCGGCCTGGCCGAGATCGCCGCCCGGCACGGTGCGTACGTCGTCAGCGACGAGATCCACGCGCCCCTCACACACGCGGGCGCCGTGTTCACGCCGTTCCTGGCCGCGTCGGATGTCGCAGCCCGCGTGGGGGTCGCCGTCACCAGCGCCAGCAAGGCGTTCAATCTCGCCGGGCTCAAGTGTGCGCTCATGGTGACGGCATCCGACGACACGAGCCGTGTCGTGGACCGGCTGCCCGACGAGGTGGAGTGGCGCACGGGCCTGTTCGGCGCACTGGCGGGCGTCGCGGCGTTCGACGAGGCCAGCGATCCCTGGCTCGACGCGCTGCTGGCCGCCCTCGACGACAACCGGCGTCTGTTGGCGCAGCTGTTGTCCGAGCATGTGCCCGATGCCCGCTACGAACTGCCCGATGCCGGATATCTGGCGTGGGTCGATCTGTCGGCATTGGGCTGGGGCGACAATCCCGCCGTGAAGATCCTGCGTGATGCGAAGGTCGCGCTGCACTTCGGGCCGAAGTTCGGGTCGGAGGGGGCCGGACACGTGCGGTTCAACATCGGCTGCTCGCCGGAGGTGCTCACCGAGGCGGTAGGGCGTATCGGCGCTCTCGGCGGCTGAACCGTCAGACCTCCGGCCGGCCCAGGCGCCAGTAGCCCATGAACGCGATCGCGCGGCGGTCGACGCCGTGCTCGGCGACCAGGTGCCGGCGCAGCTGCTTGATGGCGCCGGCTTCGCCGGCCAGCCACGCATACAGCGGAGCGCTCTTCAGCGCCGCGCCGCCCTTGGCCGTGCGCGGCACCTCCCACAGCAAGGTCTGGTCGATGTCGACCTCTTCGACTTCGCCGCCGCGTCCGGGCGGAACCAGGACCGCCGCGGCATCCTTCGTCGCCGGCACCAGGTGAGCATGACGATCGCCCGCGCGCGCGGCCACCCGATACTGGAAGCCCGGATGCCGCGGGAGGTAGGCCACGTCGGCCGTGTGCGGCACCTCCAGCACGACCGTCCCGCATGCGTCCGCGGGCAGTTGCTCGAGGATCACCGCGATCGCGGGTGCCGCGGTCTCGTCACCGGCCAGCAGATATGTGTCGGTGCGAGCGGGAGGAACGAAGTCGATGCCGAAGCTGACACCGGCATGCGGATGCACGGGCGCGAGGATGAGCACCTCGTCGCCGATCCGTGCGTCACGGATCCAGGCGGAGGCGGGGCCTGCCACCTCGTGCGCGACCATGTCGACGTCGACCTCGTGGGCATCGCGGCGGACGGCGCGGGTCGTGTACGTGCGGAAGGGCGGTCGCGCGTCGGTCGCCATCCGCCGCCAGGCGTCGTACCAGTCGTCGCCGGCGGGCATCGCGTTCAGGCCGGCTGTCACGGTGGGGAACACGATCTTGATCCGCTGGTCGTAACCGGGATCGCCGTAGTGGGCGAGGTCGTGCGCCGTGAAGGTGAAGCGGCGGAAGCTGGGCGTGAGATCGGTGATGGCGGCCACGCGCACGCGGAAGAAGCGGTTCTCGGTCACCGGGCGGCTCCACAGGAGAGGACGGGGGCCGGCAACACACGGTGCCGGCCGCGGGGGAGGACGATGGGGGCTCCCGAGACCGGGTCGTCGATGACCACGCTGTCCAGGTCGAACACGTCGCGGATGAGCTCGCTCGTGATGACCTGCGCGGGGCTGCCGGTCGCGATCACCCGGCCGTCGCGCATCGCGAACAGCTGATCGGCGTAGCGCGCGGCGAGATTCATGTCGTGCAGCACCATGACGATCGTGGTGCCGCGTTGGTGGTTCAGGTCGGTGAGCAGGTCGAGCACCTCGACCTGGTGGGCGACGTCGAGGAACGTCGTGGGCTCGTCCAGCAGCAGGATGTCGGTCTGCTGCGCGAGCGCCATCGCGATCCACACGCGCTGCCGCTGCCCGCCGGAGAGCTCATCGATGCTGCGATCGGCGAGGTCCGCGATGCCGGTGGTCTGCAGCGCTTGGGCGACCACCTCATCGTCATGCGCGCTCCAGCGGGAGAGCAGCCCCTGGTGCGGCTGCCGTCCGCGTCCGACGAGATCGGCCACGACGATCCCTTCGGGGGCCACCGGGCTCTGCGGCAGCAGACCAAGCGTTCGTGCGAGCTGTCTGGTGGGCCGTCGATGAAGCGGGATGCCGTCGAGCAGCACTTCGCCGCTGCGGGGTCTGAGCAGTCGCGCGAGCGCGCGCAACAGCGTCGACTTGCCGCACCCGTTGGCGCCGATGATGGCGGTGATGCCGCCCGGCGGCACCTCGAGGTCCAGATCTTCGACGATCGTGTGGTCGCCGTAGCCGAGGGCGAGGGAAGTGGTGGAAAGCACGTGCGTCGCGGTCACAGGGATGCTCCCGATCTGTTGAGGCGGATGAGCAGGAAGATCAGGAACGGTGCGCCCAGGACGCCGGTGACGACCCCGACCGGATAACGGTGGTCGAACGCGAACTGCCCCACCATGTCGGCGGCCAGCACGAGGAGCGCCCCGACCAGGCCGGAGGCGGCCGGCAGCGACGTGGATGCGCCGACGAGGCGCGCCGCGATCGGGCCGGACATGAACGCGACGAATGCGACCGGTCCTGCCGCCGACGTGGCGAAGGCCAGCAGCGCGACGGCGGCGACCAGGGCCAGGATGCGGGTGCGCTGGGTGTGCACGCCGAGCCCCGTGGCGGTGTCGTCGCCGAGCCGCAGCGTCCCCAGCTGTCGCGACTGGCCCAGCAGCAGCGGAACGAGCACGGCGAACGCGATGGCCAGCGGGAGGATCGCCGACCAGTTCGCGGCGTTGAGGCTGCCGGTGAGCCACCGCATCGCCGCCTGCAGGTCCCACGACGCGGCCTTCGACAGCGCATAGGTGATGACGCTGTCGAGCATCGCCGCCACCCCGATGCCGATGAGGATGAGCCGGGTGCCGGCGAATCCGCCGCGGTGGGCGAGCAGGTAGATGGCAGCGGCGGTGACCAGAGCACCGGCAAGGGCCAGGAACGACACGGTGAGCGCATCCAGCGACAACAGGACGATCCCGACGACGGCCGCGGCCGAGGCGCCCGAGCTGATGCCGATGACGTCTGGCGCCGCGAGCGGGTTGCGCAGCATCGTCTGGAACGTGACGCCGGCTGCGCCGAAGGAGAAGCCGGCCAGCAGTGCGAGCGTCGCGCGCGGCAGCCGCAGATCGCCGACGGTGAACGATGCGCCGGGCACGGTCTGCCCCGCGAGCACCCGCCAGACCTCGTCGGGCGGGTAGAACGTGTCGCCGACCATGAGGCTGAGTGCGAACATCGCGCCCACGGCGACCGCGAGGGCTACGATGACGACGGCGCGGCGGCGTCGCCGCCTGCGGCGTCCCGTGACGAGGGCGCGTACGGTCGTGGCATCCGGCGCCGTCATGACGACGCTCACAGCTCGCGCACCTTCTGCCTGCGGACGATCCAGATGAACAGCGGCGCGCCCACCAGCGCCGTGACGATGCCGACGTCCAGCTCGCTCGGCCGGGCGACGAGCCGCCCGACGACGTCGGCGGCCACCAGCAGTGCGGACCCGGCGACCGCCG
>CALKHM010000225.1 GCA_937988695.1 uncultured Microbacterium sp.
CAGAAGGCGACTGCCGGATGCCGCGGCCGACATCCGCCGGGCGGTCTCGGCGCAACCCGCAGAAGGCGACTGCCGGATGCCGCGGCCGACATCCGCCGGGCGGTCTCGGCGCGGCGCGGGGGTATGACCGGCTGAGTAGACTCGCGGCATGGCTGACTCATCCTTCGACATCGTCTCCAAGGTCGATCATCAAGAGGCCGACAACGCCCTCAACCAGGCCCGGAAGGAGGTCGAGCAGCGCTACGACTTCAAGGGCACCGGGGCCTCGATCGAATGGAGCGGCGAGGCCATCCTGATCAAGGCGTCGACCGAGGAACGCGCAAAGGCGGTGCTGGACGTCTTCCAGTCGAAGCTCGTCAAGCGCGGCATCTCGCTGAAGAGCCTGGAATCCGGCGACCCTGTGCAGGGCGGCAAAGAGGTGCGCATCACCTCGACTCTGACAGACGGCATCTCGCAGGAGAACGCGAAGAAGATCAGCAAGATCATCCGCGATTCCGCGCCCCGCTCGGTGAAGTCGCAGATCCAGGGCGACGAGCTGCGCGTGCAGTCCAAGAGCCGCGATGACCTGCAGGAGGTCATCCGATTGCTCAAGACCGCCGACCTCGACGTCGATCTGCAGTTCGTCAACTACCGCTGATCGGCGTCGTTCCGCGGGGCAACCTTAAGATTTTCCAAAGAGCTTCCATCTTGTCCCCCATTCGGTGGACAAGAGCGGCCATTCTCGGATACCTTGAGATCACTTGAAGCACTGGGGTGAACATCCGCTGGGCGCCTGAGCTGCCGGGACTGACTGGGGAGTCTTAGATCGGCAGGGCGTCGTCAATCGGCGTGTTCGAATGCGAAGAGGACGTGGGTACCGCGAGTTTGTCGGCTCTTGGGGAATCGAGGCTCGCGGCACCCACGCTGGTGTGCGACATCACGGCGGAATCCCGTCTGGGGAACGGGGACATCGAGCTGGGGACTCGACGGCCGTGACATGCAACCGGTGTTAACGCTAGTTGCCCGCGCGACGCATGTCGAGGCGTGGCCCCGCCGTGCGCAGTGTCATTGCGCCCGCGCATCGGTGTCCGTGGGGACGGGCGCCCGCAACGCGGGGGCGAGCCAGCCGTCGACCGCTGCCAGGGCGAGAGCGCGCGACGGCGGCCGTGAGAGGAACACGTCGTGCAGTGCGCCCTCGATGCGCGCGATCGTCACGAGCCGGCCAAGCCGCGTCGCCGCCTTCGCGATGTCGTCGACGACCAGCACCGAATCCGTGCCGGTCATCTGCTCCGACCAGCTCAGCGGCGGGGTCGATCGCGCCGACAGCAGCACCAGGACGGGGCATCCCACCTCGACGCCGGCGCCGATGCGCCGGTGCCCCTCCAGGACGGCCGCCAGCCATGCCGCGTGCACGCGGAAGCCGCGTTCAGGGCGCCAGTCCGCGCGATATCCCGGCACCGGGAGCGCACCGACCTCGCGCTGCGCGCGCGTGTAGAAGCCGAGATCGACGACCGGGTTCAGCCCCCGCGGGTCAACGCGTGCACGCGCGTTCACGAGCGGTGCCAGGGCGTTGCGGCCGATCGCCCCGAGCTGCAGCTCCAGCCACGGGCTGTTCAGCACGAGCGCGGCAGCCCGACCGGGATGCCGCGCCGCCCACAGTGCGAACACCAAGCCGCCCGTGGAATGGCCCAGCAGCACAAGCCGACGCGTGGATGCGGCATCAGGGCCGTGCCCCATCTCCTGCAGCGCGGCCTCGATGTCGGCGTCGTACACGTCGAGGCTCGCCACGTCGCCGGGTGTCTGTCCGGGCCGGAGGCTCCGGCCGTACTTGCGCAGGTCGAGCGCGTGGAACCGCGCGCCGCGCGCAAGGAAGAACTGCGCGAGCTGAGGTTGGAAGAAGTAATCCGACCAGCCGTGCACGCTGAGCACGTCGACATCGGCCAGTGACCGGCGTCGCCAGGTGTGACGCGGCACAGCGCGCACGAGCGTCGCCACGACAGGCCCTTCGTCATCGTCGCCGAGGGACAGCGTCACCTGCTCGAACGGCGCACCGAGGATGTCGGGCTGCCAGTCGCTCATGGCTCCCAGCGTAGGGCTGGGCTATTCGGCGCGGGAGATGCGCACCATCTCGTCGCGGGGCACGACCTTGATGCGGGCGCGCTCGTGCGGTTCGCCGAGGGCGATCTCGTGGGCGTCCAGCCGGTGCCAGCCCTCGAGGTCGGTCCACGGCACGCCGCGCGACCGCAGCAGTGCCGGGATCGCTGTCTCTTCGGGATGCGACGGCTGCCACCAGAAGGCCTGGTCGTTGATGAGGTTGCGCACGGTCTCCATCGCGTCTGACTTGGTATGGCCGATCAGCCCCACCGGTCCGCGCTTGACCCATCCCGTCACATACAGGCCGGGCACGTACTCGTTGGAGTCCTTGTGCAGCACCCGGCCCTCCCGGTTCGGGACCACGCCGTGGCGCTTGTCGAACGGCACGCCCGGCAGCGGGCTGCCGAAGTACCCGATCGCACGGTACAGCCCCTGCACGGGCACCTCGCGCAGCTCGCCGGTGCCGACGACGCCGCCCTGCCCGTCGGGTGCGGTGCGCTCGTACACGAACGACGACACCCGGCCTGCGGCATCCGTTCTCACCTCCACGGGCTTCGCGAAGAAGTGCAGGTGCAGGCGACGGGATGCCGGTGTCTCGACGACCCTGTTGCGCCAGGATTGCAGGATACGGTCGATCACCATCACCTGCTTGTTGCTGGCCACGGCCGCGCGCTGCGCCTCGTCGTAGTCGAAGTCCTCGTCGTAGAGCACCATGTCCACGTCGCGCAGCTCGCCGAGCTCGCGCAGCTCCAGTGGCGTGAACTTCACCTGCGTCGGCCCGCGGCGGCCGAAGATGTGCACGTCGGTGATCTGCGAGGCGGCGAGGCCGTCGTGCACGTTCTGCGGGATCTCGGTGGGCAGCAGGTCTTCGACGTGCTTGGCGAGCATGCGCGCGACGTCAAGGGCGACGTTGCCGTTGCCGATCACGGCCACCGAGGTGCTCTGCTGCAACGGCCAGTCGCGGGGCACATCGGGGTGACCGTCGTACCAGCTGACGAACTCGGCGGCACCGTATGATCCCTCGGCGTCGATGCCGGGGACGGCCAGAGGCGCGTCACGCGACGAGCCCGTCGCGAACACGACGGCGTTGTAGTGCTCGCGCAGGTCGTCGAGAGTGAGGTCGACGCCGAACTCGACGTTGCCGAACACGCGGATGTCGCCCCGGTCGAGCGTGTCGCGCAGGGCCGTGATGATGCCCTTGATGCGCGGGTGATCGGGGGCGACCCCGTAGCGGACGAGGCCGTAGGGCGCCGGCAGCCGGTCGAACAGGTCGATGGAGACGTCGAACTTGCGCTCGGCCTTCAGCAGGTTGTCGGCCGTGTAGATGCCGGCCGGCCCGGCGCCGATGATGGCCAGCCTGAGCTTGGTCATGTGGTCCTTTCCGATGACGGATGCCGCCGCCCGCCTGCACCGCGCACGGCGGCGTCGATTCAGCTGCTGCGATCGGCCACGGCCACGGCGAAGCGGGTCAGCGCTTCGCGCACGGGTCCGTCGGGCAGCGGCGCGAGCGCGTCGATCGCGTCGCGAGAGCGTTCCTGGGCGAGCTTGCGCGTCTGGGCGGTCGCCTCGTGGTCGCGGAGCGCGGCAAGGGACGAGTCGAGCACGGCCGGATCGCCTCCGGCGGCGATCTCGGCGACACCGGCGTCGATGCGCGCACGCAGATCCACAGAGGCCGCGTCGTCGCGGGCGCCCAGCAGCAGATACGGCATGGTGGGCACGCCCGCGCGCAGGTCCGTGCCCGGCACCTTGCCGGTCTCCTCCGGGCTGTCGCTGAGGTCGATCACATCGTCGAGCAGCTGGAAGGCGATGCCCGCCTGCTCACCGAACGCGACCAGGGGCTGCTCGTACTCGGCGGAGCCGTTGCCGAAGATGACGCCGGCCTGCGCGGCGGCGGCGATGAGCGATCCGGTCTTGTCCTTGAGGACCTGCAGGTAGAACGCGACGGGATCGTCGCCGGGCTGCGGCCCGAGCGTCTCGTGCATCTGCCCGAGCACGAGCCGCTCGAAGGTGTCGGCCTGCAGGCGGATGGCACGCTCCCCCAGGCGAGCCATGATCTGGCTCGCGCGCGAGAACAGCAGGTCGCCAGTGAGGATCGCGATGTTGTTGCCCCACACCGAGTGCGCGGCCGGCACGCCGCGCCGCACATCGGCATCGTCCATGACGTCGTCGTGGTACAGCGAGCCGAGGTGGGTGAGCTCGAGGGCGGTGCCGGCCTCCACGACGCCCTCGGTGACGCCGTCGCCGAGCTGGCACGTCAACAGCACGAGCATCGGACGCACGCGCTTGCCACCGGCCTCGTACAGATAGCGGCTGGTGGCATCCACGAGCGGGTCGGCCATCTGCAGCTCGACGGCGAGCTCCTCTTCGACGCGCACAAGGCCGTCCTCGACGATGCGCAGCAGCTTGCGGGAGCTGGCACCGGCGAAGACCCGTTTCGTGAGGCCGAGGCGGCTCGCCACACGCGAGCCCGGCATGAAGGGACGCCCAGTCACGCCTTCCAGCCTACCTGCCCGGAATGGACGTCCTCGCGCTCACCCCGCGTCGGTGACGGGCTTGACGGCGCGGTGCAGCGCGACGATGCCGAACGAGAGATCACGCCACGCGACATCCGTCCACCCAGCTCCGCGGATCCAGGCCGCCAGCGTCGGCTGGTCGGGCCAGTCGCGGATCGATTCGTTCAGATAGTCGTACGCCTCGGCGTTCGTGGAGACGATCTTGGCCGCCAGCGGAAGCACCCGGTCGTTGTAGAACCCGTACAGCGCCGCGAACGCCTTCGACGTCGGGTGCGAGAACTCGCAGATCACGAGCCGCCCGCCGCGGCGGGTCACGCGGCGCATCTCGGACAGTGCCCTGTGCGGATCGTTCACGTTGCGCAGCCCGAACGAGATCGTGACGACGTCGAACATGCCGTCGTCGAACGGCAGGTCCGTGGCATCCGCCTGCTGGAACGACAGGTTCGGGATGCCGCCGTGCCGGCGACGCCCCTCGGCGATCATGCCGGCCGAGAAGTCGGCCGCGACGACCTCGGCGCCGCTGTGTGCGAGCGAGACCGAGCTGGCGCCGGTGCCGGCGGCGAGGTCGAGGATGCGCAGGCCGCGCCGAGGGGCGACCGCGCGGGTCGTCGCCGCGCGCCACAGCCTGTCGTTGCCGAGGCTGAGCACGGTGTTGGTGCGGTCGTAGCCGCCGGCGACCTGGTCGAACATGCCGCTGACCCGCTGCGGGTCCTTGCCGAGGTCTGCGCGGTTGCTCACGCGTTCGAGTCTAGGCCGCACGCCCCGTCCCGCTCCCTCCCCGCCGCTCCACCGCCCGCCTCCCCACGCCCCGCGCCCCCGCCGTGACGCCCCCTGCCGTGACGCCCACCGTCGTGACGCCCACCGTCCGCGAGGGTGCATCTGACGGCCGAGGGAGCGGGGGTTCCCCCTTCCTTCGTCCGTCAGATGCACCCTCAGCGGGGGGATGACGGGCGCTCAGCGGGGGATGACGGGCGCGAGAGCGGTCAGTCGGTCGAGCCAGTGCTGGGCGGTGGCATCATCGAAGGGAGGCTCGGATGCCTCGACGCGTCGCTTGAGCTCCGCGGCCTTCTGCTCCAGCGCGGCTTGGACACCGACCGGATACCCGTACTGCACGCGGTGCTCGGCCCACTCGTCCTCATCGTCGATGAAGATGCCGCGCTCGTCGTCGCAGCGCACCACGTCCAGGTCCATGTCGATCGCGGTCGGCTCGGCCCCCGACCATTGTGCATCCCAGGCGAGGTCGATGTAGATGCGCACGTGCCGGGGGTGCCCGTCGCCGTAGAACGTGCCTGCCCAGGTGCCGCCCGGCGGCAGCAGCGTCACGTTGGGCGACTCGGTCATGAAGTCGCGTCCGGGGCGGTGGCTGCGCCATCCCGTCGGCTGGCCCACCCAGTCGCCCCAGTGATCGGAGCCGACGTAGACGCAGTCATGCTCCCAGTGCGGTGAGCCGTCCCACTTGCGCCAGCGGAACACGATGCGGGTGCCGGGCTCGGGACGTGCGGAAGCGCTCACATCCCGACGCTACATCCTGGTCGTCGCGAGGCAGCCGGCCCGCGGTCGTCGCGAAGCCGGCCGGCCGCGGTCGTCGTGGGCACGACCGCGGCGGACGACCCGGGCAGAGCAGTCCGCGACTCGCCGTAGGCTGGTGGGGTGACCGGATCCGTCTCCGCCCGTCTGCGCGTGCGCACGCGGGAGATCCCTCCGATCGACGATCTCGCCGAGTACGCCGACCCCCGCACCCCGCTGGTCTGGTTGCGCCGCGGCGAGGGCATGGTCGGGCGCGGATGTGCACTGCGCATCGACGTGGACCACACCGCCGCCGAGCCGCGGGCGAGTGCGCTGGCACGCGCCTGGGCCGAGCTATGCGCCGAGGCCGAGGTCGACGACGAGCTCTCCCTTACTGGCACAGGACTCGTAGGATTCGGCGCCCTGACCTTCGACGAACGCTCGGCTGCCGCAAGCTCGATCGTCGTGCCCGCACTGATCGTCGGCCGACGCGACGGCCGTTGCTGGGCGACCAGCATCCGGCTGCATGACGACGAAGACGAGGATGCCGCTGTCGAGCCGATCCCCTATGGTCCGTACTGGTCGGCCACCGTGGGCCCGGGCGCCCTCGACCCCGACGGGTACCAGGCCGCAGTGCGGGCCGGGCTCGAGGCGATCGACGCCGGCGAGGTCGGCAAGGTCGTGCTGGCCCGCGATCTGGTCGGTACGGTGCCGGAGGGGTCGGATCTTCGCCGGCTGCCGCACGAGCTGGTCACCGGCTATCCCGACACGTGGGTGTTCGCCGTCGACGGGATCATCGGAGCGAGCCCCGAGACGCTCGTGACCGCACGCCGAGGACGGGTGACCGCGCGGGTGCTGGCGGGCACCTTCGCCCGTGGCGCCGACGCCGACGAGGATGCCGCGGCCCGCGCGGGTCTAGCCGCCAGTGCAAAGAACCTCGACGAGCACGCGTACGCCGTGCAGAGCGTCGTGGACGCGCTGGCCCCGCTCACCACGACGTTGGCCGCCGACGAGCATCCGTTCACCCTCGAGCTGCCCAACGTGTGGCACCTGGCCACGGACGTCGCCGGCACGCTCTCCGACGGCTCGTCGTCGCTGGATCTGGTGGCGGCGCTGCACCCGACGGCCGCGGTGGCCGGCACGCCGACCGGTGCCGCGATCGAGGTGATCCGGCGCATCGAGCCGTTCGATCGTCGCCGATACGCCGGACCGGTCGGCTGGATCGACCAGCGCGGCGATGGGGAATGGGCCATCGCCCTGCGCTGCGCGCAGTTCGATGCGCCAGTGGGCGAGGTCATGCCGGTGGTCGCACACGCCGGCGCGGGAATCGTCGCCGGCAGCGACCCCGAGTCGGAGCTGCTGGAGACCCGCGTCAAGTTCCGGCCCATCGTCGACGCCCTGGCGTGACCCGCGCGCCCCGCCGCGCCGGCCCGCCTCGCCTCCCCTCGACCCGCGAGGGTGCATCTGACCGCCGAGGATGCGGGTACTTCCCCCTCCCTCGGCGGTCAGATGCACCCTCGCGGAAGAACGGCCGCGGACGGACGGAGCGCGGACGCGCCAGGTGTACAAGGGGTGTTGTACAAGGGACGTTGTAGGCTTAGGATCGGGGGCATGGTCGAACCCGCCCGCCGCCGAACCGTCGCAGTCGCCGACCCCTCCGCGTTGCGTGCCCTGGCGCACCCGCTGCGGCTGAAGATCATCGGCGCCCTGCGCGAAGACGGGCCGCAGACGGTCGGAGCCCTGAGCGAGCGCCTCGATGCGGCTCCGGGCTCGATCAGCTACCACCGCGGCACCCTCGAGCGTCACGGCCTGGTCGAGCAGGCGCCCGAGCTCGCGCGCGACGGCCGGGAGAGCTGGTGGCGCGCGAGCGCCGAGCTGACCACGTTCGATCCGGTCCGGCTGCGACGCGATCCCGCGCAGCGCACCGCCGCCCGCGCCATGCGGCAGGCGTTCGTGCAGGGGTATGCGGCCGATCAGCTCTCCTACCTCGAGCACGAGGACGAGCTCGACGAGGAGTGGGTCGCCGCCGCGACGATCAGCGACGACCTGGCCTGGCTCACCGCCGATGAACTGCGGGGGCTCAGCGCCGAGCTCGAAGAAGTGGCCGCCCGCTGGCACACGCGCGGCGACCGGGAGCGCGCGGGAGCCGCACCGGTGCGCATCATCTACTCGGCCTATCGAAGGCCATGACGACGGCATCCGCCCTCTCTCTGCGACGCACACCGATCGTCGCACTGCTGGCTGCCGACGGCATCTCGCGCGCCGGCAACGCGATCACGGTCGTCGCCGTCCCGCTGATCGCGCTGCAGATCTCGAACACGCCCCTGGCGATCGCCGCCGCCGGGATCGCCGCGACCCTGCCGATGGTGATCGGCGGTGCCGTCGGCGGCGTCGTGGTCGATCGGCTCGGATTCCGGCGAGCGAGCATCATCGCGGATGCGGCCAGCGGCATCACCGTGCTCGCCGTCCCGCTGCTTGCGGCTGCCGATGCCCTGAGTCTCGGGGCGCTCCTGACCCTCGTGTTCCTCTCGAACCTGCTGGACGCCCCCGGCAGCGCCGCGCGCGCCAGTCAGATCCCGGAGCTGTCGGCGATGGCTGGGATGCCGCTGCCGCGCGCCGCCGCCGTCCAGGCCACGGTCGCCCGCTCCGCGACGATGGTCGGCGCGGGTGCTGCGGGACTGCTGGTGGCGCTGACCGGCCCCGCCCCCACGATGCTCGTCGATGCCGCGACGTTCGGGGCCGCCATCGCGCTCACGCTGGCGTTCGTACCGCACGTCGCGCTGCCGGGTGGGGATCGGGCAGACGCCGAACAGGACCGGGGCCTCGGCTGGCGGGCGCTGACAGCCGGCATGCGGTTCATCCTGCGCACGCCCCTGGCGTACGCGATGATCGCGATGGTGGTCGTCACCAACGCCATCGACACCGCCGGACTCACGGTGCTGCAGCCCCTCTACGCGCAGAGCCTCGGCCACGGCGGCGCGGAACTCGGTGTCATGATCGCCTGCTTCTCCGGCGGCGCGCTGGCCGGCGCCGCGCTGTACGGCATCGTCGGCGACCGTCTGCCCCGCCACGGCTTGCTGATCGTGTTGTTCCTGCTGGCCGGTCCCCCGCCGTACCTCGTGCTGATGTTCGCGCCTCCGTTCGCCGTCGTGGCCGTGGTGCTCGCACTGGCAGGTCTGGCCGCCGGCCCGCTGAACCCGATGATCGATGCCGCCCTCTACCGCCTGATCCCCGCGGGGATCCGCGCGCGGGTGCTGGGGGCACTGACTGCCGGTGTGACCGCCGCGATGCCGCTCGGCAGTTTTCTGGCCGGTGCCGGCGTCGATGCGCTCGGCTTGACCGCGGCGCTGGGATCAGCGGCTGCGCTGTACCTGGTGACGATCGTGAGCTCCGGGTTCGGTCGCCGCTGGCGCGGCTTCTGAGCGGCCGCCCGGCCGAGCTCAGATCGAGCGCTGATAGGCGCGCAGGGAGCGCACGGCCCACGTGAACGCGAGCGCCGCGAGCAGCACGAGCCCACCGAGCTGCCACCATGCGGCCTCGGGGTACGAGCCGCCCAGTCCTGCGCGGCCGAGCTCCACGGCCCAGGTCATCGGGTTTCCGCGCGAGATCTGCTGAACCCACTCCGGCATGAGCGCGGCGGGCATCATGGTGGTCGACAGGAACGTCGCCGGCAGCACGATCAACTGCGACAGGCTGATCAGGGCGATCTGATTGCGCGAGATCAACGCGACGGCTGTGGACGCACAGCAGAAGATCGCCGCCAGCACTGTCGCGACGCCCAGCGCCACCAGCATCCCGCCCGTGCCTGCCGAGTAGCGGGCGCCGGCGAGCGCGCCGATCCCCAGCACCACGAGCGACTGGGCGAGGCCGACGACCAGCTGCTGCACCAGTTGCCCGGTGATGATCGCCGAGCGCGAGATGGGCGAGGTGAGGTACTGGTCCATGACGCCGGAGTTGATGTCGTCGATGTACCCGGTGCCCGCCCACGCGCCCGAGTACAGCACCGTCATCATGAGGATGCCGGGCACCAGATAGTCGATGTAGCCGGCCTCACCGAACTGCGGCAGCACCCCCAGCGAGTGGAAGACCTGGCCGAACAGCACGATCCAGATCACCGGCTGGACGAGGCTCATCACCGGTCCCCACGCCTGCCGCATCGACACGATCAGCCAGCGTCGCAGCACCTGACCGGTCTGGGTGAGCCAGCCTGCGCGATGGATGGCGGGCCTCGGGATGGCGACGGAGGTCATGCCGCTGCTCCTTCCGTGACGGCGGGCGTCTGCTCGCCGAAGGTGTGTCCGACGAAGTGCAGGTACACGTCGTCGAGGGTGGGGTGGGATACCGCGACCTGCCCGTAGCGGATGCCTGCGGCATCCAACGCCGAGATCACCGCACCGACCGCGGCGGAGGCGTCGTCGGTGCGCG
>CALKHM010000226.1 GCA_937988695.1 uncultured Microbacterium sp.
TAGTACGTGTCGGGGTGCCGGATGCCGCGGGTCATGAAGCCGGGCACCGCCCCCGCGGAGCCGTGCGGGTCGGGTGTGTCGCCGCCGGTCCCCCATCCGCTGCCCTGGCCGCGGGTGTCCATGAGGATGTGCACGAAGCCCGCTGCCGCCCATTGCAGGCGTTCGCCCGGGATGCCTCGACCACCGTTGTAGCCGATGTACTCGATGACGGCCGGCAGCGGCGTGTCGGTGCGCGGCCGGGTGATCCAGGCACGGATCGGCTCGCCGCCGAAGCCGCTGAACGTGAGGTCCTCGATGAGCAGCTGGGTGATCGGAGAGGAGACGGGCTGCACGATCGCATCGGTCGCCGCGACACGGGCCTCGTCGAGCGTGCGCCGCCAGAACGCGTCGAAGTCGGCGGGCTCGGCCACGTCGGGGAGGTAGGTGCGAAGGTCGGCGAGCGAGAGGTCTGTCAGCGGCACGAACGACACCGTACACGCTCGCGCACCTGTCTGCGCACCGCGAGACGATCGAGGGTTGCGCGATGGCGGGGTTTGCCCCTACTCTGGGTCGGAGCCAAGTCGAAGCGTTTCGACATCGCCCGCAGGGATGCGGCGGCGAGCGCGGCATCGACGTGATGATGACGGGAGACCAGTGAGCATCGACGCTTTTCCCGAGGTGCGCAGTGCGGGCCCTCGCGACAGCGGGCTTCGCTTTCCCGCGGGCTTCACGTTCGGGTCCGCCACGGCCTCGTATCAGGTCGAGGGGGCGACCGGCGAGGACGGCCGGGCACCGTCGATCTGGGACACGTTCAGCCACGCGTCGGGCAACGTCTGCAACGGCGACACCGGCAACCTCGCCTGTGACCACTACCACCGCTGGGAGCAGGACCTCGACCTGATGGCGGACCTGGGGCTCGGCGCCTACCGGTTCTCGATCGCCTGGCCGCGGATCATCCCGACCGGCCGTGGCGCGGTGAACCGTGCCGGCATCGACTTCTACTCGCGCCTGGTCGACGGGCTGCTCGAGCGCGGCATCCGCCCCGTGGCGACGCTGTACCACTGGGACCTGCCGCAGGTGCTCGAGGATGCCGGAGGCTGGCCGGTGCGGGAGACCGCCGACGCGTTCGCGGAGTATGCCGCCGTGCTCGGCACCGCCCTCGGCGACCGCGTGCACACCTGGACGACCCTCAACGAGCCGTGGTGCACGGCCTACCTCGGCTACAGTCAGGGCGGCCACGCCCCGGGGCGTCGCGAGCCCGCCGCGGCACTGGCCGCCGTCCACCACCTGAACCTCGCGCACGGGCGTGCGCTCGAGGCGCTGCGGGCGACCTCGACCGGGTCGCCGCAGTACTCGGTCACCCTCAACCTGCACGTCGCCCGCGGCGACGCCGAGGCCGTGCGGCGCATCGAGGCGGTCGGCAACCGGGCCTTCACCGGGCCGATGCTCGAGGGCGTCTACGACGACGACCTCATCGCCGACACGGCATCCGTCACGGACTGGTCGTTCGTGCAGGACGGCGACCTGGCGCGCATCCGCCAACCCATCGACGTGCTGGGCGTCAACTACTATTCGACGAACACGGTGCGGATGTGGGACGGCACCTCGTCGCGGCAGAGTCACGACGGGCACAAGCCCGCCGCCGGCGGAAGTGCGTGGCCCGGCAGCGACGACGTCGTCGAGTTCGTCGAGCAGGCGGGGCCGCGCACCGCGATGGGCTGGAACATCGACCCCGACGGACTGCTCGACCTGCTGCTGTCGCTGCGCGAGCGCTACCCCGCCCAGCCGCTCATGATCACCGAGAACGGCGCTGCGTTCGACGACGTCGCCGGCGCCGACGGATCCGTGCACGACCGCGCGCGCATCGAGTACCTCCGCCGGCATCTGACCGTCGCTCATCGGGCGATCGAGCACGGCGTCGACCTGCGCGGCTATTTCGTGTGGTCGCTGCTGGACAACTTCGAGTGGGGATACGGCTACACCAAGCGGTTCGGCATCGTGCGCGTCGACTTCGACGATCAGCGGCGCACCGTCAAGGACTCCGGGCACTGGTTCCGTGAGCTGGCCACGACCGGGGTGATCCCGCGGTGAGCGTGACCCAGGAGCGCCCGGCGGCCGGCGAGGCGTGCGATGCGGCCACCACGCCCATCATCCCGGGCTTCTTCCCCGACCCGTCGATCTGCCGGGCAGGCGATGAGCTGTTCATCGCCAACTCGTCGTTCGAGTACTCGCCGGGCGTGCCGCTGTGGCGCAGCGACGATCTCGTCACCTGGCACGAGGCCGGTCATGCGCTGGCCGGCGACCAGAGGTTCCCCGCCGGTCGGGCGGCGCCCGGCGGTGGCGTCTACGCGCCTACGCTGCGTCACCACGACGGCAGGTTCTGGGTGATCACCACGGATGTGTCCGGTCGCCCGGGCCAGCTGCTCACCTCGGCCCCCTCGATCGAGGGCCCGTGGGGACCGGCTCGCATCATCGCCGGCATCGGCGGCATCGACCCGGATCTGGCCTGGGACGACGACGGCACCTGCTACGTCACGTTCAGCTCGAACACCGCAGACGTGCCCGGCATCGGGCAGGTGCGCGTCGACCTCGAACGCGGCGTCGTCGTGGACCAGCCGCGCTCGATCATGCCGGGGACGGGCCTGGCATACCCCGAGGGCCCGCACCTGTTCCAGCGCGGCGGCCTGTGGTACCTGCTGTTCGCCGAGGGCGGCACCGAGCGGGGCCACTGCGTGAGCGTGGCGCGCGGTCCGTCGCCGTCGGGTCCGTTCCAGCTGTGCCCGGCCAACCCGATCCTCACCCGGCGCAGCACCACCTTCCCCGTGCAGAACACCGGGCACGCCGATATCGTCGAGCTCGCCGATCGCACCTGGGCGATGGTGTATCTGGGCGTGCGCCCGCGCGGTGCGACCCCGTTGTTCCACGTGAACGGTCGGGAGACGTTCCTGGCCGGCCTGGACTGGGCCGACGACTGGCCCGTCGTGATCGCCGACCGATACCGCATCCCCGCCCCGGTCACCGCGTTCGTCGACACGTTCGCCGATGCGCGTCTGCATCCGCGCTGGATCTCACCGGGTGCCGACCTGGTCGATGTCGCCGAACCGATCGCGGGCGGCGGCGTCGAGGTGCGCCCCGTGGAAAGCCCGAACGGTGCGCCGGCGCTGCTGGGCGTGCGCGCCCGCGACCCGTACTGGCGGTTCTCCGCCACGACCGGGACTCGCGAGGGGGCGGCCGTGCGCGTGCGCATGGACGACCGGCACTGGTATGAGCTGCTGCTGGTCGGCGGGCGGGCCGAGGTGCATGCGCAGGTGGGCGGCATCGCGCACCGCATCGCCGCCGAGCGGGCGCTCGCGCCCCAGGGCGCGGTCGAGCTGTGGGTGCGGGCGGATGCCGCGACCACGGGCGGCCCCGACGATCTGGTCTTCGGCGTTGCCGACGCCGCAGGCGTCCTCGCGGTCGCACGGCTTGACGGGCGCTATCTGTCCACCGAGGTGGCCGGCGGGTTCGTCGGGCGTGTGATCGGACTGCGCGCGCAGGGCACACCGGTGCGCTTCGCCGACGTGCGCTACGCGCCGGAAAGCATTGGGCAGCGATGACGGTCGACAGGATGCGGGGGAGCGCACGCATGCGAAATGGGAGCGCTCCCGATCGTTACGATCGTGTGATCTCCCCCCGATTGACGAATCAACGCCGTCGTGGTTTCTTTGATCCAAGCCATAATCGAAGCGGTTCGACAATCGACTCGATGAGCCGATCGGACGGCGGCGCCGGCGCTGTGCCGGCCGAGGCCGGGCACCAGCGTGGATCGGTGCGGCGACGTCCGGTCTCCCGCGCACGAAGGAGTGGCATGCGACGATACGACAACCTCCGTCCGGCATCGCCGGCGGGCGTGCCGCGGGCGGACGCGCGATGACCGTGTCGACCCTGGTGGCCGAGGTCACCGCGACGGAGCTTGACGAGCCGGGCGGCAAGAAGCGGCGCCGGCACGAGAAGCAGGCCGGCGGCCGCCGGTCGTACGGGATGTTCCTGTGTATCGTCCCGTTCCTGATCCTCGTGTTCTTGTTCTCGTACTTCCCGCTGTACGGCTGGATCTACTCGCTGTACGACTACAAACCCGCGCTCGGCCTGTCCGGCAGCGAGTTCGTCGGCCTGCAGTGGTTCGAGATGCTGGTCAGCTCGCCCACGCAGATGCAGCAGATCGGACAGGTCCTCGTCAACACGCTCGCGATCAGCTTCCTGGGGATCGCGACCTCGATCCTTCCGCTGGTGTTCGCGGTGTTCCTCAACGAGGTGCGCACGCCCTGGTTCCGCAACGCCGTGCAGACGCTGACGACCCTGCCGAACTTCATCTCGTGGGTGCTCGTCTACATGATCGCGTTCTCGCTGTTCTCCAGCACGGGGCTGGTCAACAGCATCCTGACCGACTCGGGGCTGATCACGGCGCCGATCAAGTTCCTGGACACCGACCAGCACATCTGGCTGACGATGACGCTGTGGAGCATCTGGAAGGGCGTGGGGTGGGGCGCCATCATCTACCTGGCCGCCATCGCCGGCATCGACCAGTCGCTGTACGAGTCGGCGCGCATCGACGGTGCCGGGCGCTTCCAGACCATGTGGTACATCACCGTGCCCCAGCTGATGCCGACCTACCTCGTGCTGCTGCTGCTGTCGGTGGCCAACCTGCGGAACAACGGCATGGAGCAGTACTTCGTCTTCCAGAACGCCTTCAACCAGCAGCACATCCAGGTGCTCGACCTGTACGTCTACAACATCGGCATCACCGGGAACAGCCTGTCCATGGCCACGGCGATCGGAATGCTCAAGAGCGTCATCTCGGTCATCCTGCTGTTCACCGTCAATGCGATCGCCAAGCGCGTGCGCGGCACCTCGATCGTCTGAGGGGAATCCGATGACCACCGTCTCCACCGGGGTGCGGCCCCGCCGCGCCGGCGACATGATCTTCACGATCATCAACTACGCCGTGTTCCTGCTGCTGGTGTTCCTGTGCGCCTACCCGTTCTACTTCCTGATCATCAACTCGATCAGCGCCAACGACGTCTCCGCGCTGGGTGACGTGCGCTGGTGGCCGGTGGGGTTCCACCTGGGCAACTACAAAGAGGTGTTCCAGCTCGACGGCCTGCCGCTGGCAGCCGTGGTCAGCGTCGGCCGCACCGTGATCGGCACGGCGGTCACGGTCCTGGCATCCGCATTCCTGGGCTTCATGTTCACGCAGAGCAAGATGTGGGCACGGCAGTTCTGGTATCGCTTCGTGATCGTCACGATGTACTTCAGCGCGGGACTGATCCCGGTGTTCATCATCATGAAGACCCTCGGGCTGACCAACAACTTCTGGGTGTACGTGCTCCCGTTCGTCGTGCAGCCCTTCTTCATCATCCTGGTCAAGACCTACGTCGAGGCCATGCCGGAGTCGATGCAGGAGGCGGCCGAGGTCGACGGCGCCAACATCGTGCAGATCTTCTTCCGCATCTATCTGCCGAACATGACGCCGATCCTGGCGACCGTGGCGATCTTCTCGGCCGTCGCGCAGTGGAACAGCTTCCAGGACACCTTGATCTACATCACCGATCAGAGCCTGTACACCCTGCAGTACCTGCTGTACATGTTCATCAACCAGGCCAACAGCCTGGCGCAGGCCGCGCAGAACTCCGGCGGCAACCTCTCCTCGATCGTGTCGGCGGCGACCTCGCAGACGCCGACCTCGATCCGGATGACGGTGTCGGTGATCGTCGTGCTGCCCATCATCTTCATCTACCCCCTGTTCCAGCGCTTCTTCGTGAAGGGCATCATGCTGGGCGCCGTCAAGGGTTGAGGGCGCCCGGTCCCCACTAGAAAGGAATGCAATGAAGCTGAAGAGGAAGGTGGCCATCACGGCCATCGCGCTCCTCGCCGCCGGACTCCTGACCTCCTGCAGCGGGGGCGGGTCCACCGCGACCAAGAGTACGACGAGCACGTTCCCGGCGAAATGGGACAAAGAGATCACGATCGACGTGTTCGACGGGCTCGCCAACTACATGGGCATGCAGCAGGGCTGGTTCGCCAAGCTCGTCAAAGACAAGTTCAATATGAAGCTGAACATCATCGCCCCGAACGTCGCCGGCGGCGGGGACACGCTGTACAACACCCGCGTCGCGGCGGGCAACCTCGGCGATCTCATCATCACCGACCGGGGCCAGAAGCTCGACGAGCTGATCCAGGGCGGCCTCGTGATGGATGCGTCGTCGTACTACCCCGCGATGACCAACGTCGCGAAGTTCGACAAGGCCGTCCAGAACCTCAACGACGGCAAGAAGGGGATCTATGCGTTCCCGACGCAGGTCTCCTCGATCAAGCCCACCGAGCCGTCCGAGGGTCTGGACCCGACGTTCGGGCCATTCCTGCGGTGGGACCTCTACAAGCAGGCCGGGTACCCGAAGATCGCCACGCTCGAAGACCTGTTGCCGGTGCTCAAGCAGATGCAGGACGAGCAGCCGACGGCGCCCAACGGCAAGAAGGTGTACGCCCTGTCCATGTTCAAGGACTGGGACGGCAACATGATGAACAACGCGAAGCAGCCCACCTGCTTCTACGGCTACGACGAGCTCGGCTTCGTGCTCGCCAAGGCCGACGGCTCGGACTACCAGAGCATCCTCGACCCCAACGGCGAGTACATGCGCACCCTGAAGTTCTACTACCAGGCCAACCAGATGGGACTGGTCGACCCCGAGTCGACGACCCAGAACTATGACACGCTGTGGTCGAAGTTCCAGAACGGGCAGGTGCTGTTCTCGTGGTGGCCCTGGCTCGGTCAGGCCGCCTACAACACGGACGCGAACCTGAAGGCCGGGCGCGGCTTCGAGATCGCCCCGCTGGAGGACATGAAGGTGTTCTCGTACGGCGCCGCGGCCTACGGCGGCACGCAGGTGCTGTCCATCGGCTCGAAGGCCAAGGATCCCGAGCGCATCGCGGCGTTCATCAACTGGCTGTACTCGGCCGAGGGCACGTACTCCAACAACAGCCAGACGATGGGTGCGGCAGGACCTCAGGGTCTGACCTGGGAGATGGGCAAGGACGGCCAGCCCGCACTGACCGACTTCGGCAAGCAGGTCTTCCTCGACGGCAAGGGCGACGTGCCGGCCGAGTGGGGCGGTGGCGACTACACGAAGGGCGCCTCCGCGCTGAACGTGAGTCTCGTGCTGCCCAACGACGTCGACCCGGCGACCAAGCAGCCGTTCAGCTACAAGGCCTGGCCGAGCTATCAGAAGCTCACGGCGAACGCCCTCAGCGAGGACTGGTCGTCGCATATGGACAACGCCACCTCGTCGATGGACTACCTGAAGAAGACCGACAAGGTCATCGTCGCGCCGGGCGCCAGTTACACGGCGCCCACCGACAGCTCCGAGATCGAGACGTTGCGCAACCAGATCAAGGCGATCATCGTGCAGTACTCGTGGAAGATGTCGTTCGCGAAGGATGACGCGGAGTTCGCCTCGCTGCAGAAGGATCTCATCTCGAAGGCCGACGGCCTGGGCTATGACAAGGTGCTGAAGGTCGACATGGCCAACGCGAAGTCGCAGAACGACGCGCGCATCGCGGTCGCGGCGGCGTTCAAGTGACCCGCTGACGCACGGCGGCAGAGGTCCGGGGCGCACGCCCCGGACCTCTGCTCATCCGTCTGCGGACGTGCGTGCGGTCGCCTGCAGCCGGGTGCGCAGCTGCGCGGCCAGGTCGGACCACGCCTTGTCGAACGCCGCGACCCCCTCGCGTTCCAGCGTGGCCACGACGTCGTCGTAGTCGACGCCGGCGGCGGCGAGCTCGTCGAGCACCAAGCGAGCGTCATCCCGGGTGCCGGCGATCGCGTCGGACCCGATGACGCCGTGATCGGCGATCGCGCGCAGCGTGGCCTCCGGCATGGTGTTGACCGTGCCCGCCGCCACCAGCTCGGCGACGTACTTCGTGTCGGGATAGGCCGGGTCCTTCGTCGACGTGGAGGCCCACAGCGGGCGCTGTGCACGGGCGCCTGCGGCGGCCAGCGCCGCCCACCGAGGTGTGGACGTGACCTCTTCGAACCGCGCGTACGCGAGCCGGGCGTTGGCGACGGCGACGCGGCCGCGCAGGGCGCGAGCCTCGTGCGTGCCCTGCGCGTCCAGACGACGGTCGGCCTCGGTGTCCACCCGGGAGACGAAGAATGACGCAACCGAGTCGAGGCGCGCCAGTGGCAGGCCGGCGGCCTGGGCGCGCTGGATGCCGTCCAGCCACGCGTGCATGACCTGCTCGTACCGCGTCAGCGAGAAGATCAGCGTGACGTTCACGCTGATGCCCTCGGCCAGGCACGCCGTGATCGCCGGCAGCCCCGCCGGCGTCGCGGGGATCTTGATGAACAGGTTGGGCCGGTCCACGCTCCACCACAGCGAGCGCGCCTCGGCGATCATCCCCGCCGCGTCGTTCGCGAGGCGCGCGTCGACCTCGATCGAGACGCGGCCATCGACGCCGTCGGTCGCGTCGTACACCGGCCGCAGCACGTCGCAGGCCGCCCGCACGTCCCAGGTCGTCATCTCCCGCAGCGCCTCGCCGATGTCGGCGCCGCGCGCGGCCAGGTCGGCCAGCTGTGCCTCGTAGGCCTGGCCGGCGCCGATCGCCTTCGCGAAGATCGAGGGGTTCGTGGTGACCCCCGACACGTGCTGGTGCGCGACCAGGTCGCGTAGGCTGCCCGAGGTCAGCCGTTCGCGGCTGAGATCGTCGAGCCAGATCGACACGCCGGCGGCGACGAGGTCTGCCAGAGGATCGGTCATCGCGTGCTCGTCGCGCGTGAGCGCCACGGCGTGTCGTAGACCGCCGCCAGGCGGGAGAGGGCGAGTGCTGCCACGAGCAGACCGAAGTCGCGCAGGGCGACGTCGTAGAACCCGGAGTACGTCAGCAGGTTCACGATGATCCCGGCCAGCCACAGCGCCACCACGTAGCTCGCGTACCGCGGCTTGATCGCGATCGCGATGCCGGCGATGATCTCCACCGCACCGACGATGAACATCGCCGTCTGCGCCGAGAACGGCAGGATGTCGACGATCCAGGGGGCGAGGTAGTGCGGCCAGGACGTCAGGGTGTTCGCGTACTTGTCGATGCCCATCCATAGCGGCAGCGCGACGAACCCCACGCGCAGGATCCAGAACGCGGCGAACGCCGGCTCGTCCCTCACCCGGCTCCAGAACGTCGATCCTGCGGCTGTCGTCCGCGGCGTGTGCAGTGCCGAATCAGTCATGATGGCCTCCTCTAAAAAAGATGATTCTGCCTTTAGAATCCTCCGTCGAGGCTCTTCTGTCAAGATAGATGTTTTTAGAGGTGTCGCGCGAAGACGCTGCGGAACAGGAACGCCGTCGCATAGGCGCCCACCGAGAAGCCGACCGTGGCCAGGATGACGCCGAACGCCGGGAACAGCAGCGTGATGCACACCAGCGCGATCGGGATGAGGACGATCCCGAACGTGCGTGCGGGCTCGGCGCCGGGCAGCAGCAGCGCGTTCTTCAGGGTCCGCGTCGGCCGCGCGTCGAACCAGGCCGTCAGGGCCATCGCGTACATCCAGGCGATGAACGCGTACGCGGCGGCGATGGCGGCCACCGCTCCGGCCGCAGCACCGGCCGCGCTCGGATGCGACCACCAGAAGATCGCGCTGAACACCAGGACCGCGAACGGCACCAGCAGGAACAGCGAGAGCAGCGACGCGCGCCGGAAGTTGCGGCCGAACGACGGGAAGTAGTCCTTCAGCGGCCGTCCGCTCTCGTCGTCGGCATAGCGGATCGTCACCTCATACAGGGCGCTCGTGGCCGCGCCGATCGTGACGATCGGGATGCACGTGAGCAGGTACAGCACGTTCAGGGCGACGAACGCGAGAAACGTCGTCATCCCCTGCAGGGCCTTGCCGTTCGGGTCGATCTGCATCGCCGCGCCTACGCCGGCGTCGGTGCGCGGGAGGCCAGCACGGGGGGCAGCAGCCGCACCTTGTCCGGGTTCTCGCCGGCCAGAAGCGCGCGGATCGCGTCGGCGGCAGCGGCGCCGATCCCCTCGGCGGGGATCGCGATGCTATCGGCGAGCCCCGACACGGTCTGCGCCATCTCGGCCGGGCACAGCGCGATGACGCCCAGGTCCGCGGTGCGCGAGCTGCGGCGTGCAGCCAGTCGAGCCGCGATGTGCGGCAGTGCCCCCTCGTTGTGGATGAGGATGCCGCTGAGCTCGGCGTCGGCGGCCAGCACGTCGTCGACGACCTGTGCGGCCTCGGCGCCGCTGGGGCACGCGTGCACGCTGCCGACAAGGCCCTGCTCGTCGCATCCGGTCAGGAAGCCGCGCACCAGCCGATCGGCGTACGAGGTGTGCCGGTCGAGCACCTCGGCAGGAGCGCCGAACAGCGCGACCCGGCGGTGGCCGAGCTCGGCGAGGCGAACGGCTGCCAGCCGACCGGCCGCCTCGAAGTCGAAGTCCACGCACACCAGCGAGTCGGCGCCCGACGGCAGCCCGATCAGGACGCTCGGCACGCTGAGCTCCTCGAGTGTGCGGATG
>CALKHM010000227.1 GCA_937988695.1 uncultured Microbacterium sp.
ACAACCGCAACACAGCAGCGGTATCGGGGGCGGGGGTGTGAGCTGCCACAACGGACCCTTCCGGTCACATTTCGGTGGGGAGACCGCCGCCGGGTGGCAGCGGATGTATCGGCTAGGGCCATCCATCCCGACGCTGTCGTCGGCGTGGCGGCGCGGCTTGCCGCGATCGAGACCAGCACAACCGAGAAGATCAATACCACGTCCCCCGTTCGTCGATCCCTTCGCCGGTCGGCAGCTCGAAGGATCCCGTCGGGATCGACTCGAGGTACTCGGCAGTACCTCGAGAAGTGACGACCGATGCATACTTCATCGCCATATCGCCCAGGCTCACGGCGTGACTCGCCTCACTGCGGTCGAAGCACGCATCCTCGATTACTCCGCATCGGAAGTTGAGCGAGAACGCATCGACGACAGTTGCTCTGACACATCCTGAGGTCGTCGCACCGCAGACCAAGACCGTGTCACAGCCGAGCATTTGCAGATAGCTCGCCAGCGGAGTGCCGAAGAACGCAGACGGCTTGTCCTTGCGGACGACGATGTCGTGTCGCCTCGGAGCGATGTCAGCGACGATCGTGCTTCCCTCGACTCCGTCTGCGGCATCGTGGCCGCCCGTCAGCCGCACGTTCTTCCAACGCCATGAGCCTTCAGTCCATCGGTCCGATCGTTGCGACGACGTGGTGTACACGACCGGTACGCCGCGATGGCGGCAGAGCTCGATGAGCTTCGACAGTGTGGGGATCGCTGCCCAGCCGCGCTCCCCACAGGATGTCGGCCAGCGTTTCACCGATTCGAGGATCGGCAAGGGCTCGGTGTCACAGAATGCGTAATTGACGTCCACGACGATCAGCACGGGTCTGCGCCCCCATGCCGGCTGACCGCCGAAGCCCGTCGCCGCAAAGACGGCACGGTCTTGTTCGGTGAAGAACCTGTCCCATGCTCGTTCGGTCAACGCCCTCTCCTTCCGAATGCAGGAATGCGACAGCCCCGATCTCGTCGGACGAACGACCTACCTCCCCTGCTGCTCCGACTTGCGTCGCAGATAGTCATAGCCGATCTGCAGCTGTGCGGCAGACCACACCTCGTCTTCCTTCTCCTGCAGCTCACTCTCGTCGGACCACAGCACCGGCCCCCCGGCAGCCATGACACGCAACTGCTGTGCGCACGCCACCTCGAGACGAACAGCGCGCATGATCGCTGCCGCGGCGCCGTCGCCGACGGTGACCAGGCCATGCTGCGGGAGCAGGGCCGCCGTCGCACTTCCGAGGGCGTCCGCGAGGCTACGGCCCAGATCACGACTTCTGATGAGCCCACCGGTGCGAGTGAACCGGGGGAGCCCGAGCAGCGCATATTCCACGCCAGCATGCGAGATCGCCCGGATCGGGACGTCCAAGGAGGCGAACTCGACGGCAGCCGAGGAATGCGTGTGGACGACGCAGTTGACATCGGGGCGCGCCAGCATGATCTCGGCATGGATGGGGAATTCGATGTGACGTGGTCCTTCGCCCCAGAGGATCTCGCCCTCGGGGGAGACGAGCACGACACGTTGCGGGGTGATCTCTTCGAAGCCCCATGTCGACGCCTTCATCCAGACGCCACGACCGTGGGGATCACGCAGGGACACATGGCCCCACACGAGATCGGCCTGTCCCGTCTCGGCCAGGACGAGGTTCACTCGGGCCGCCTCCTCAGCGAGCCGCTCGTCCTCTTCGTTGCCCACCATGCCACGCGTCTCCATCCTCACACCAACTCCTTCTCGAACGGGACGGCCCAGCGCGCTGTCCCCTTTCGTCTCACGGGCGTCCGCTCGTGTCTACTTGGCCACACTCTCGGTGCTGACGGTCGCCCTGATGGTCCTCTGAACGTGCCGTTCGACCGTTCGCTTTCCCGAGCCGCCGCCGCTCTCGCCCCAGAGGATCTCCACCTGCTCGCCATCGCGTGCGTGCCTCTCGTCGATGAGGGCGACCGTGAACCAACTTCCCGCGTTCACCGTATATGCCGCGTAGGCGGACACGCCGATCTCCGCCGCGTCGTTGGAGAGGACCGCGTCGTACTGGACGCGCGCGTAGCGGGAGAGCGGTGTCTCGAGATACTTCGGGCGATCATGCCCAGCGAAGAGGCTGTCCGCGTAGAGCTGGGTCACGTCATCGTCGTTCCACCTCAGCCAGACCTTCTTCAGGCGAGACTCCTTCTTCGACACCGCCAGGGCGTCTCGTCCGATGAACTCGTGATCCAAATGCACCACATGGCCGTACCCGAAGTCCCAGGGCGTGAAGTAGTACTCGTCCACAGCCGACGGCTCGAAGCTGCCGCCTACCGAGAGTCGTGCTTCGTACCCGTCCGCCTTCAGCCAGCTCCGGTACCCCGAGAGGCCATCGCCGGCATAGATTGCCGGCACCGGCTGCGCCAGGTAGCCGGACTCGGTCGCACCGGTGTAGTACGCCAGCGCTCCCGCCCGGACGAGACCGAACTCCTCGCCGGCGCGCATGAGGGCGTCGAGACACGCATCCCCGTCGCTGACATCGCCGAAGATCTCCAGTCCCATCGATGCATCGCCCGGCACTCCCACCATCGTGTGGACGAGGGCCCGCACAGGCCGTCCCTCAATCGCGAACTGCATCATCCTGAAGAAGCCCGGGTTGTCAAGCCGGCCGCCGTGCGCCTTCTCCACGATCCGCCACGCCTTCGGGCCCTGGACCTCGTACCGGAAGGTGCGCCGTCGCGGGTTGCCATCCGCAGTCCGCTCGTCACGTTCGATGGTGACGTCGTACCCGCCGGCCTCGGCCTGATACTGCACCCAGTTGGCAGCCGCGCTGGGCCCGACGAGGCTGGCTTGCTGAGCGCCGAGCCCGAACAGGATGGCAGTGCCGATCATGTTGCCGTCGGGCGCACAAGCGATGAAATGCTTGGCGCGATCCTCGCCGTAGGTCCGGGGGTTGTTCACCCCGGTCTCACTCAGCAGCCGCCACACATCCGGACCCTTGATGTACACATCAGTCATGTGATGGGACTGGTCGAACAAGGCGGCCGTCTCCGTCCATGACCGCTGTTCATCCTGCCAATTTGTGATCTCACCCGGATACGGGAACTGAAACCGACGGATCGGCCGGTCCCGCAGAAGAGCGATCGGACCACCATACGAACGAATTTCTTCTTCGAGAGACTTCATCTTTCCTTCACTTTCCTCGGTCATCGGCATCCCCGAACACTCACAATCGATATCTGCCCGTCGTCCGCACCTCCAGGGCACGCAACAGTCCGGTCGGCACCATCGCTATCACGGCGATGACGAACACCAGGCTGATGATGTCCCCCATCCGCCCCAGCGAAATATCCAGAACCAGCTCGACGCCCAACCCCGCCTGCCCGAACAACATCTCTCCGAGGACCACTCCGATGAAGACGAGGCCGAAACTGATGCGCATCCCGGTCGTGATCGACGAGAGGATGCTCGGGACGGTGATGCGCCAGAAGAGGGTGCGCGTGGGCACCCGGAGACTGGCGGCAAGCATGAGTCTCGTCTGCGGGATCGTGTTCATAGCGGCAAGGACGACGAGCGTCATCGGGATGAAGCCATGAGCGAAGCCGAAGGCGATCTGTGTCGTCTCCGTGATTCCCAGGAAGAGCAGAAAGATCGGGAACAGTACCACGTTCGGGATGGCATACAACACGAACAGGCTGAGTGCGACGACGTGGTTCAAGAACGGCACGGTGCCCACAGCGAACCCGACCACCGTACCCAGGACGACCGTCACCACATACGCAATCGTCACGAGCTTGATCGTGGACAAGAGGTTCGCGAGGAAGTCCGGATCCTGGAAGTTCTCGACGGTCTGCACCACAACTGCAGCCGGCGTCGGCACCAGATCCGAATCCGCCAGAGTCGCGATGATCTGCCAGATGACCAACAGCACCACGCCGACAACGGCCGGCGGCAGCATGGTCGCGGTCGGCCGCGGCTTCTTCCTGGTGTACGCGATGGGCACACGGACTCGGGACAAGAGGGGATCCGTCTTCGACCCAACGAGCGTTGCGGGTGTCATGCTGACCTCCGATGCCGGTTGAGCCGTCTCTCAACGCCCGTCAGAACGAGGCTTCCCACCAGGGCGATGAGGCACGTGATGAATACGCCCGCATACATGTCCGCTACGTCGTAGTTGTCGTAGGCGAACGAGATGAAGTGTCCGAGACCCTCCGTCGAGAGAATGAACTGCGTTGCAAGGACCATCACGATCGAATAGACCAAGGCCAGACGCGCCCCGACGGCCATCGCCGGTACCGCGTTGGGCAGCAGGACCTTCCGCAGATACGCGCCGTGCTTCAACCGCAACGACGCACTCAGCTCGAGCACGGCACGCGGGACGGAATCGAATCCGACGAACGTGTTGGTGGCGACGACGACCAGGCTGAACGTGACCGAGAGGATGAGAATGGACACCGGCCCGGCGCCGATCAACAGAACCAGGATCGGATACAGCGCGAAGGTGGGCAGGGCGTAATAGAGATCCAGATAAGGCTCTACGGCTCGCCGGAAGAAGCTGCTTCGCCAAAGGCCATAGGCGATGAGCACACCGAGCACAACCGCCAGAACGAAACTGATGAGGATCAGCTGAAGAGTGGGGACCAGCGTCTGCGTGAGGAACGACTCGCTGAGCAGAAGCCCCGTCGCACGACCGACGATCTCCGTCATCGGCAACAGGGTGGCCCGGTCGACGAGGCCGAACCGTGTGGCTGCCTCGATCAGCGCTCCGAGGACCACGAACACGATCCCGGCCCAGACCCCAGGGCGCATGCCGAGCACGGTCTTCCGAGCGGTACCGAGATACTTCGGGATCGCGCGCCGGCTGGACGTGTGCCTCCTGGTGGAGGCAGGATCTGCCACCGCCGTCATGCTGCCGTTCCCCGGCCGATTCGCATGTTCTTGTCCGACTCCGTGCGAAGCTGGCCCCAGATGCGATCCACGAGGCGGCCGACCTCGGGCGAGCCGACGATCTCAGGCGTCCGCGGGCGCGGGATCTCGACACGAATGTCATCGATGATCCGGCCAGGACGAGCACTCATCACGAGCACCCGATCCGACAGGATCACGGACTCCACGATGCTGTGCGTCACGAAGATGACGGAGCAATTGGTCGTCGAGATGACACGGAGCAGTTCAAAGCCCAGCGCCAACCTCGTCTGCTCGTCCAGGGCACCGAACGGCTCATCGGCCAAGAGCAGGTCGGGCTCTGTCGAGAGCGCTCTTGCGAGATCGATGCGGTGACGCATGCCTCCCGACAGCTGACCGGGGTAGTGACGTTCGAATCCTCGCAAGCCGACGAGGTCTATGAGCTCCAAGGCTCGTCGCTGCCGCTCCTTCTTTGCCACGCCCTTGGACTCCAGGGCGAACTCCGCGTTTCGCTGCACGGTGCGCCACGGCAATGCCGTCGACTCTTGGAAGACGATCGAGGTGTCATCGCGTGGGCCTCTCAGGGGCTCACCGGAGATGGAGACGGTGCCGGCGCTGGGCGCCACCAGGCCACCCACGATGTGGAGCAAGGTGGACTTGCCACAACCACTTGGTCCCACCAGCGATACGAACTCACCGCCTTCGCCGATGTCCAGACTCGTCGGGGCGAGTGCGTGTGTATCTCCGAACGACTTCGAAATGTCTGAGATCTGCACGAGGGGAAGGCTCATCGCTGACTCACTTCCTACAGAGCACCGAGACGACTCACCGTCGGCAATGCGCTGATGTGTTCTGACCGGGTCTGCCCGTGGCGGGTAGGTGCCCATGGGCGACACATATCACGAGTCGATCCGGTCCGGCGGTCAATGGGGTCTTACTGTCTTCGGGTTCACCTCCATCACTTGCATTCCACAGGCAGCGACCCGACTCCGCCTTCCGGAAGGAACTTCGTGGAGAATAAGGTGCACCACGGCACCTCGGTCTTGGAGTCGCCAACAACGTTCATCGCCTCAGCCGCGAACGTGAGGGCCTGCTTGTCGTACGCCGTACCCCAGTACTTGCTGTCCACGGCGGTCTTGATCATCTTCTGCGCGATCTCTTCGCTGACCTTGGAGTTCTTGGCGAGGATCGGCGCGGCCTTCTCAGGGTTCTGCTCGATCCACTCGACACCGTCCTGATAGGCCAGGATCGCGGCGCGCACGTTATCCGGGTGCTCGGTCACGTACTTTGTCGTGGATGCCATGATCACTTGTTCGAAGGAGGGCACGTAGTCGACGGAGTTCACGATGAGGCGCCATTTGCTCGGGTCCGCCAGATAGGTTGCAGGAGGAACGTAGGCGACGTCGATCTTTCCCGCCT
>CALKHM010000228.1 GCA_937988695.1 uncultured Microbacterium sp.
CGATCCCGGTCGTGCCGTTCGCGATCATCGGCGACGACTCGATCGGACGCGGCATCGTGCAGACGCTGCGAGACCATCGCTCGCGCGCCGTGCTCATGCAGAACCATGGTCCGTTCACCATCGGGGCCACCGCGAAGGATGCCGTCAAAGCGGCGGTCATGCTGGAGGATGTCGCGCGCACCGTGCAGATCGCCCGGCAGGGGGGCGAGGTGCTGCCGATCCCGCAGGCGGCGATCGACAGCCTGTACGACCGCTATCAGAACGTGTACGGACAGGCCGCCGACGACCGCCGGAGCGCGTCATGAGCGCCGCGACGATCACCGCCGGCCGAGCTGTGCTGGGCGTCGAGTTCGGCTCGACGCGGATCAAGGCGTGCCTGATCGGCGACGATCCTGCTGACGTTCTGGCGACCGGGTCGCACGCGTGGGAGAACGCCTATGTCGACGGGCGGTGGACCTATGCGCTCGACGACGTGTGGACCGGCTTGCAGGCGGCGTTCGCCGATCTGTCGGCGCAGGTGCGCGAGCGGTACGGCGTGCCCCTTCAGCGCCTGCGCGCCATCGGCGTGTCGGCGATGATGCACGGCTACCTCGCCTTCGACGCCTCCGGCGACCTGCTGGTCCCGTTCCGCACGTGGCGCAACACCTCCACGGGCGCCGCCGCCGCCGAGCTGACCGAGCTGTTCGGACAGAACATCCCCTTGCGCTGGTCGATCGCGCACCTGCACCAGGCCGTGCTCGATCGCGAACCGCACATCGGCGACGTGCGGCTTCTGACATCGCTGGCCGGATATGTGCACTGGCGGCTGACCGGCCGGGCCGTGCTGGGCACCGGCGACGCCTCGGGCATGTTCCCGATCGATGCGGCCACCGGCGACTACGACCAGGCGCTCATCGACCGGTACGACGCGCGCGTGTCGGGAGCCGTGCCTGCTCTTCGCAGCCTGCTGCCGGAGGTGCTCGCGGCGGGCACGCCGGCCGGCGAGCTCACGGCGGAGGGCGCGGCGCTGATGGATCCGTCCGGCACGCTGCAGCCCGGCGCTGTGCTGTGCCCGCCGGAGGGGGATGCCGGCACCGGCATGGTCGCCACGAACGCGGTCGCGCCGCGCACCGGAAACGTCAGCGCGGGCACCAGCATCTTCGCGATGATCGTGCTCGAGCGTGCGCTGACCGAGGTGCACCACGAGATCGACCTCATCACGACTCCAGCGGGCGACCCCGTCGCGATGGTGCACTGCAACAACGGCGCTAGCGAGCTGGCCGCCTGGGCGGGCCTGTTCGAGCGCTTCGCGGCGGCATCCGGCCATCCGCTGGACTCCGACGCCGTGTTCGACGTGCTGTTCCGCGAGGCACTTGCCGGACAGGCGGATGCCGGTGGCCTGATCGCCTACAACCACCTCGCCGGCGAGCCGATCGCCGGCACCGACGCCGGCCGGCCGCTGTTCGTGCGAACCCCCGAGAGCACGCTGGATCTGGCCAACGTCATGCGCGCGCAGCTGTATGGCGTGTTCGGCACGCTGGCGCTGGGCATGCGCATCCTCTCCGCAGAGAGCGTAGGGCTCGACCAGATGTATGCCCATGGCGGCATGTTCCGTACGGCGGGGGTTGCCCAACGCTTCCTCGCGGCGGCGCTCAATGCGCCGGTCGCGGTCGGCGAGACGGCCTCGGAAGGCGGGGCATGGGGCATCGCGGTGCTCGCGGCGTATCTGGATGCGGCATCCGCATACGATCTGACCGGCTTTCTGCGCGACCGGGTGTTCGCCGCGGCGGAGGTGGACGTCGTCGCCCCCGACCCGGGCGACGTCGCCGGGTTCGCCGCGTATCTCGACCGCTATCGCGCGGGGCTCGCCGTGGAGCGGGCGGCCATCGCCGCGCTGTGACCGATCAGCCCGCGCTGAAGGGCCGATCAGCCACCCCGATGAAGGAGGAACGGGAATGACCCGTCGCACACTGTCCACCTCGCTCGACGGCTATGAGGTGTGGTTCGCCACCGGCAGCCAGACGCTCTACGGCGAGGAGACGCTGCGCCAGGTGGCCGCCCAGTCGCGACAGGTCGTCGCAGGCCTCGGATCCCTTCCGGTGAGGGTCGTGCACAAGCCCGTGCTCATCGAGCCCGACGGCATCCGTCGTCTGGCGCTGGAGGCGAACTCGCGCGACGACGTGATCGGCGTGATCGCGTGGATGCACACGTTCAGCCCCGCCAAGATGTGGATCGCGGGTCTTGATGCCCTGCACAAGCCCCTGCTGCACCTGCACACGCAGGCGAACGTCGGCCTGCCGTGGGGCGACATCGACTTCGACTTCATGAACCTCAACCAGGCCGCGCACGGCGACCGCGAGTTCGGGTACATCCAGACCCGCCTGGGAGTGCCGCGCAAGACCGTGGTCGGCCATGTGTCCGACCCGGCCGTGCTCGTGCAGATCGAGCAGTGGCAGCGTGCCGCGGCGGGCCTTGCGGCTGCCCGCACCCTCAAGCTCGCGCGGTTCGGTGACAACATGCGCAACGTCGCGGTGACGGAAGGCGACAAGACCGAGGCGCAGCTGCGATTCGGCGTGCAGGTGAACACGTGGGGCGTGAACGAGCTGGTGGATGCCGTGGATGCCGCATCCGCCGCCGACATCGACGCGCTGGTCGACGAGTACGAGCAGTTGTACGACGTCGTCCCCGAGCTGCGCCGCGGCGGCGAGCGGCACCAATCGCTGCGCGACGGGGCGGCGATCGAGCTCGGACTGCGCTCGTTCCTGGAGGAAGGCGGCTTCGGCGCCTTCACGACCTCGTTCGAAGACCTGGGCGCGCTCACGCAGCTGCCCGGTCTCGGTGTGCAGCGGCTGATGGCCGAGGGGTACGGGTTCGGCGCCGAAGGCGACTGGAAGACGGCGATCCTCGTCCGTGTCGCGAACGTCATGGGTGCCGGACTGCCGGGCGGGGCCTCGTTGATGGAGGACTACACCTATGACCTGGTGCCCGGCGACCAGAAGATCCTCGGGGCGCACATGCTCGAGGTCTCGCCGTCGCTGACCACGGCGCGCCCGAGCCTGCAGATCCACCCGCTCGGCATCGGTGGCAAGGACGATCCGGTGCGGCTCGTGTTCACGGCCGACCCGGGTCCGGCCGTGGTGGTCGCGCTCAGCGACATGCGCGACAGGTTCCGGCTCGTGGCGAACGTCGTGGACAACGTCAGTGCGCCCGACCTGCCGAAGCTGCCCGTGGGCCGCGCGGTGTGGAAGCCGCAGCCCGACTTCACCACGTCGGCGACCTGCTGGCTCACCGCCGGGGCCGCCCACCACACCGTCATGACCACGGCTGTCGGGATCGACGTCTGGCGCGACTTCGCGGAGCTCGCCCAGACGGAGCTGCTGGTCATCGATGAGGACACCACCGTGCGCGGGTTCCAGCGCGAGCTGCGCTGGAACCAGGCGTACTACCGGCTGGCCCAGGGCCTGTAGTCCCGGCGCGGCGGGGCGGCGCTTCGGGCACGGGCGTCGCGGGGCGTGGCGGCGGGGCGTGGGTGGGCGTCACGGGGCGGCGGCGGGACGTGGGATTCGCCAAATTCACATGAATTTGGCGAATGCACATCAAACTGCCGGCGGTTTCGTGTGCACTGGGCAGTTTGATGTGCAGTCGCGGACGCGGTGGCTGGAGCATCATGTAGCCGCGCCGCGCCGCGCCGCGCCGCGGCGTGGCGCAGCGTGGCGTGTGTGCCGTGCCGTGGGCGTGCACGTGTGGCGGCGCGCGGCGCCTTGTACCTCCCGCCTATCGCCCGCTGCTCCTGCTGCGTGCCCCGCCCACCCCGTGTCTCTCCTTTCGCCTGCCGCGTACCCCGGCGCCTCGTCCCCGCACCGCCTCACCAACCTCGTGCCGCGGATCCGCTCGTACGTTGTGCCGCGCAACGTGCCCCGCGCCCCTGCCGTGCGTCCGTGGCGCGTGCCCGTAATTCGTACCTCGTGCCGTACCCCTGCGCGTACGTCGTGCCGCGCAACCGTACCCGGCGCCTCGTGTCCCATGCCTCGTGCTCCGCGTTACGCGTCTCGCCCCTACGCGCCTGATCCTCGTGCGCGGTGGACCGGATGCCGCGCTCCCGGAGTAGCGTCGCAGGTATGAGCCTGCGCGACGTGCTCGGCATCGAGCATCCGATCATCCTCGGCCCGTTCGGCGGGCTGTCGTCCGTCGAGTTGGTTGCCGCCGTCAGCGATGCGGGTGGTCTTGGATCGTATGGTCTGTACGGATACACGGCCGACCGCATTCGCGACACCATCACGCAGCTGCGGGCAGCGACCGAGCGGCCGTTCGCAGTCAATCTGTGGCTGCCCGTCGGTGACGAGGTCACTCCCGATCAGGTCGATCTGACCGCGGCGTCCGCGGTCGCTGAGCCGCTGTTCACCGAGCTTGGAGTGCTCGTGCCGCGTCCACCGGAGCGCTTCCTGCCGTCTTCCGACGAGCAGCTACAGGCGGTGCTGGATGCCGCTCCCGCCGTGCTTTCGGTCGTCTACGGCGTGCCCTCGGCAGATCTCGTCACGGCCGCGCACGAGCGCGGCATCCGGATCACGGGAACCGTCACGACGGTCGCTGAGGCTCGTGCGATGGATGCCGCCGGCGTGGATGCGATCGTTGCCAGCGGCGCGGAAGCGGCGGGTCATCGAGTGTCGTTCCTAGCTCCTGCCGAGCAGTCGCTCATCGGCACGTTCGCGCTCGTGCCGCAGGTGGTGGATGCCGTCTCGGCACCGGTCGTCGCCGCGGGCGGGATCGCCGACCGGCGTGGCGTCGCGGCGGCATTCGCGTTGGGCGCGGCGGGCGTGCAGGTGGGCACCGCGTTTCTGCGGACACGTCAGTCCGCGGCATCCGAAGCGCACCGGCAGGCGATCGCCGACGCCGGCGACACGACGACCGTGCTCACCCGGGCGATGAGCGGGCGCTTGAGCCGCGGCATCCCGAATCGGGCGATGCGCACGATCGAGGACGGTGGCGCGATCGCACCGTTCCCCGCGCAGAACTGGCTGACTGGGCAGTTCCGTGCCGAGGCGGGCAAGCGTGGCCTCGGGGACTATCAGTCGCTGTGGGCGGGGCAGTCTGCGGCGCTGGCCACGCGGGCCGATGCAGCCGAGGTCTTCGCCGAGCTGGTGGCGGGGCTCCCCGTCTGACGGCGGCTCGCCGACAACCAGCACTGGCCGCGTGCCGATGCGGGCTTCGGCCCCGCCCCCCGGGCGGCAAATTCACATGAATTTGTCCAATGCACATCAAACCGCCGGCAGATTGATGTGCACTCGGCTAATTCATGTGAATTTGGCGGAGGCGTGGTGCGGCGGTCGCGAGCAGCGGGACGCGAGATGAGTCGCCAGCGCACCGACGGGATCAGTCAGGGCGGGACCGCCGACCGCGGAGGAAGCCGCGCCCGCTCGGCCTGCCCCGTGTGCCGCGCGGCTCGCGCTGCGCGCGATGTCCGGCACGACCGTCCGTCTCGGCCGAGGCGGCCGATGATGCGGCGGCCTGTGCACGCCGGGCGCGCCACGCCTCCACCTCCGCCTCGACGTCCCGGGTCGGCGTCACCACCGGCGGCCCGCCCAGCAACTGTCGCCGGGCTTCGACCACCCGGCGGTTGAAGTCCTCGAGCAGTTCGCGCACCTCGTCCTCTCGCCGCAACGCGTCGAGCGTCTGGGCCATGCGCTTGTCCTCCACTCGCAGCATGAGCGCCGGCGGGCCCAGACCGCTCAACTGCTCGGTCTGGATCTTTCGGCGGATCCACCAGTCCGGATCGTGATGATCGCCGAGCCCCTCGAGCGGCTGGCCGGCGCCGGGCAGATCGTCGAACTCGCCACGGCGGATCGCCTGCTGGATCGACGTCTCGACATAGGCCCAGCGCTCGGTCTCGGTCATGGGGCGCGGGGTCGATGCATCCGGTGCCGTCCGCTGCCGTGGGGCCATCGCTGCGCCCCGCTCGCCCGGCACGGCTGCGCCCCGCTCGCCCGGCGCGGCTTCGCCCCGCTCGCCCCGCGCACCCGGGCCGCCCCGCGCGCCCGGGCCCTCCGGCGCGGCTGCGCTCCGCTCCTCCGGCGCGGCTGCGCTCCGCCCGCCGGGCGCGGCTGCGCTCCACCCGCCCGGCGCGGCTGCGCCCCGCCCGTCCGACCCGCCCCCGCCCGGCGCGGGTTCAACAACCGCCTCGTCGCCGAAGAGCTCGGGATGTGCGCGCCGCTCCTGTTCCTGCCGGTAGCGTGCGGCGGCGGCGCGGGGATCATCGGCCATGCTGCACCTCCGTGCGCCCAGCCTACGCTGTGCCGCGCGGTGGCTCATGGCATCGTCAACATCCGGGTAAAATCGCCCTCTGGCTGTGAAAATCGCACCTCAGGAAGATCCGATCAGGAAAGATCCGATATGGCACGCACTCCTCTGTCCGGAACCCAGCACGCGCTCCGCGCGGGCGACTACGAGGCGATCATCGCCGGTGTCGGCGCATCCCTGCGCACGCTGACCCATGGTGGGCGTGACCTCGTCGTGCCGTTCGATGCCGACGAGGTGCGCCCGGGTCACCGCGGCGCGACGCTCGCCCCGTGGCCGAATCGCATCGTCGACGGACGTTATGCGTTCGAGGGAGCCGACTACCAGGTGCCGCTGACCGAGCCCGCGCGAGGCCATGCGCTGCACGGCCTTGCCTCGTGGATCGAGTTCCACCCGATCGACAAGGGTGCCAGCCATGTCACCCTCGAGGCCGTCGTGGAGGCACAGAAGGGCTACCCGTGGCGCATCGTCGTGCGCTCGACGTACGCCCTGACCTCGATCGGACTGACACAGTCCGTGACCGCGCTCAATGTATCGGCGCAGCCGGCTCCATGGGGCACCTCTGCGCACCCGTACCTCGTGGCCGGCGAAGGGCACGTCGACGACTGGACCTTCGAGCTTCCTGCCACACAGGTGCTGCAGGTCACGCCCGACCGGCTCATCCCCGACGGCCTGACAAAGGTCGACGTCGATGCCGCACGATTCGACTTCCGCACCGCGCGTCCCATCGGTGCGGCGGAGATCGACCACGCCTTCACCGCGCTCGCCACGGATGCCGACGGTGCCGTGACGGCGCGGTTGACGGATGCCTCCGGTTCCGGTGTCGAGGTGGAATGGGATGCCGCGTGCCCGTGGGTGCAGGTCTACACGTCCGATCAGCCGACCGGGGCTGCTGATCCCGCCCATCGCATCGGTCTCGCCCTCGAGCCGATGACCTGCGCGCCCGACGCGTTCAACGCCGATCGCTATCCGTACGACACCGGGATGATCACGCTGGAGCCGGGGGCCTCTGCCACCGCGCGCTGGCGCATCGGCGCGATCGGGTGAGCGGGTTCCTGGCCGCGGGCGACCCGGACCCGCTCGTCCCGGGCCTGTTCGACGGGGTCCCCTCGATCCTGGTGCTCGCGTTTTCCGTGCTGGCGGTCGTGGCGGCGTGGAGGGTGTTCGCGAAGGCCGGGTATCTCGGCATCCTCGCGATCGTCCCGGTCGTGAATGTGTTCATCCTCGTCAAGATCGCTGGATACTCCGCATGGTTGACACTGCTGCTGCTCATCCCCGTCGTGAACGTGGTCTTCTCGATCGTCGTGGCCGTGCGTGTCGGACGAGGATTCGGCAGGGGCGGCCTCTGGTCGTTCTTCCTGCTCTGGATGCTGTCGGTGATCGGCATGCTCATCCTGGGGTTCGACCGCTCGCGGTACACGCGACCGGAGTGAGACGCGATCGGTCTTGCCGCGCAGCGTCTGCGCACTGCGGATCCGCCGCGTGATCTTCACCACGCGACGAATCGTGCGGCACCATCACGGCTACGCTTGACAGCACAGACACGGGCCGGTCGCAGGGGAGAATCAGTGGCAGACGCGCAGCGCGACGACGTGGGTCGTCGCGTGGGTTCGTGGCGGCGCCCGAAAGGCATGAAGCTCGCCGACATGGTGGCCGACGGGCTGTACGTCGCGTCGGCGGCAACTCGTCTGGCGCTGAAGAACCGGATCCTCGTCGAGGTGATCGCGCACGGCGCGGACTTCGACGTGCGACGGATGATGCCGGAGGCGCGTGAGACGTTGCTCACCCTCGCCGCTGAGGCGGAGGCAGACGCGCAACGCATCGAGAGCGATCGCCAGCGCGCCAGCCGCCGATACACCGACTCGTACGGCACGCACGACTATCGTCGCCGCGACGTGCGCAATCTGCGCAAGCGCCAGCGGCAGTCCGAACAGGTGGCAGCCGGGCTGCGCGCCCGCGCCGATGACGACGAAGAGCTACGCAAGCTCGTCGAGGACGCCCGCGAGGCCGCGTGGTCGGAGGTCGAGCGCAACATCGACTCGACATTGCGCATCGAGGCGGCACGCCCCGATCTCGAGCCCGACTACGCGAAGCTGCGTGACGCGCGGATGCAGTCGCTGCGGCTCATCGATCTGCCGCGGCTCGCCGCACACCGCCGCCGTAACGCTCAGGGCGCCGCGGGCGAGCTGAACGATGCGACGGCGACGGATGCCGCGGTCACGGTGGACGGCGTGGACGTGTCCGAGCTCGAGTAGCGGCGCGCCTGTGCGGATCCGAGATGGCGGCGTCCGGCGATTCGCGGTGGCGCGTCGCGTCGGATAAGATGAATCCTCGTGCGCGGGAATGTGCACGTGCGCCTGTAGCTCAATGGATAGAGCATCTGACTACGGATCAGAAGGTTGGGGGTTCGAGTCCCTTCAGGCGCGCACTGTGTTGAGACAGTGATGGGCCCCGGTCATCCGCTGGAAAGCGAGAGGACCGGGGCTTTCTCGTGATTCGGCCGCCGTCGGATGCGGCACACGTGTGACGGCTGCGGCACATGACCGCCGCGACCGACCCGACCGGGCGCCGCGGGTCAGGCCGGCCGGCGCACGAGCACGTCGTCCAGGAACGAGTAGACGGTGGCGTTCAGCGCGGCGGTCGCGGCGCTGTCGATCGCGCCGGCATGTCCGCCCTCGTCCTGCTCGAGGTAATGCACCTCGGCATCCGTCTGCTCCTGAAGTCGGGCGACCATCTTGCGCGCCTGCACCGGACCCACGCGATCGTCGCTGGTCGCCGAGAAGAACAGGCTCGGCGGGTACGGACGGTGCGGATCGACGAGGTGGTACGGCGAGAACGTGCGGATGAACGCCCAGTCGTCGGGGTCGTCAGGGTCGCCGTACTCGGCGATCCAGCTCGCCCCGGCCGACAGTCGCGTGTACCGGCGCATGTCCAGCAGCGGCACCCCGCACACGACCGCGCCGAAGTCCTCCGGGAACTGCGTGAGCATGTTGCCCACGAGCAGCCCGCCGTTGCTGCCTCCGCGGCATCCCAGCTGGCGCGGTGTGGTCACCCCTCGGGCCACGAGATCCCGGGCGACCGCGACGAAGTCCTCGTAGGCGCGATGCCTCTTCTCGCGCATCGCCGCCAGATGCCATGCCGGGCCGAACTCGCCGCCGCCGCGGATGTTCGCCACGACGAACACGCGTCCGGGCTCTATCCATGCCGGCCCGATGATGCTCGGATACTCCGGCAGGCGCGACACCTCGAATCCGCCGTATCCGTCCAAGAGGGTCGGCAGCGGACCGTCGGCGTTCTGCGGCGCGACCTGGAAATACGGGATGCGGGTGCCGTCCGCCGAGGTCGCCCAGTGCTGCGTGGTGGCAAGGCCCCCGGCATCGAACACCGCGCGGGCCCGGTCCACCATGCGTGGCGCCGGCCGGGCGGCATCCGTCACGATCAGCGTCAGCGGAGTGAGGAAGCCGCGCGCGATGAGCCAGAGCTCGTCGTCTTCGTCGGCGTCGGCGGTCGCGACGTCGATCGAGAGGATGTCGGCTCCCGCGCCCACCGCATGGAGCTCGCTGGCCGTCCAGCCGTTCGCAGGGTCGAGGGACAGGATGCGGCTGCGCACCTCCTCGAGCACAGTGAGCACGAGACGTGTGCGGGTCCACGACCAGCCCTCCAGCACCGCCGAGCCGGTGGGAGTGAACACCGCCCTCAGCTCGCTGCCGTCGCCGTCGGTCACGGTGTGCAGCGGGCCGACGAGCAGAGTGCCGCCCGGATGCGTGGTGCCGGCGACGGTCCACTCGGTGGTCGTGCGGATGGCGACGAGGTCCGCGTGCACGTCGATATGCGCGTCCTGCGGGGCGGCGACCAGCACGGGAACGGGCATCGCTGCGCGCTGCGCGGAGCCTCCGGGCGTGTGGCCCTCCCCACGCCCTTCTCCACGCAACGCTGCGCGCTGCGCGGAGCCTCCGGGCGTGTGGGCCCAGACGTAGGTCTCTTCGTGGAAGAAATCATGCGCCTTGCCGATCATGGCCGTGCAGCGACCACTCGTGCGGTCGGCTCCGACGAACATCGCGACGTCCGATGCCGCCGCCTCGGCCACCAGGGATGCGTCGGCCAGCGTCGTCCCACGCCGCCAGATGCGCGCGGTGCGCGGGTATCCCGAGTCGGTGGTTCCGCCGCCGTCGAGGGCGGATGCGGTCAACAGCGTGTCGGCGTCGAGCCACGCGCTGTGCGATTTGTCGGCGGCCAGGATGAACGCGTCGGCGTCGGCGTCGACGAATCGTGCGGCAGCCAGGTCGAACTCCCGCACGACGTGTGCGTCGCCACCATCCGGGCTCAGCTGCACGAGCACCCGGTCCGAGCCGCGCGGGCCGTGGTTCGCGCCGGCGAACGACCACGGCGTGCCCTCGTCGCGGCCCAGGGCGTCCACGTCCAGCAGCACCTGCCAGTCCGGGTCTCCGGCCAGGAACGATGTGCGCGTGGACCGACGCCACAGGCCGCGCGGGTTGGCGGCATCCCGCCACAGGTCGTACATCCACTGTCCATGTCGGCTCGGCACGAC
>CALKHM010000229.1 GCA_937988695.1 uncultured Microbacterium sp.
TGTGAGCCGGGCGCCTCGTTCCCTCGAGTATGACGCACCGGCCGCTGCCGGTCACCGGCGGATGCCGCGGCTGTGCCTCACCGGCCGATGTCGGTGATCCGCCGGCCGTCGGGTGCGACCAGCCACCAGACCGCGCCGATGCCCTGCCCCTTGATCATCTTGGGCCCGGTGTCGCCGTCGAAGTAGTACAGCGGCCAGCCGTCCAGCGTGAGCTGGTAGCCGCCTCCGGCGGCAGGGATCTCGCCGATCTTCGCGGTCACGCCGTGGCCCGCCGGCTCCGTCGACGTCGTGGTGACGGCCGGCCAGCTGGCCAGGCACGAGCTGTCGCACGCGCTGGCGCCCGACCCCTGGCCGTCGGCGGTGTACAAGTACACGGCGCGGCCGCCGGCATCGGTGACGATGTCGCCGGCCGAGGTGTGCGCGGTCGACAGCACCGTCTTCGGACCGGTGTCGGCCCCGCACCCCGCCAGCAGCGGGCCGGCGGCGGCCAGCAGTGTCACGAGGGCGAGCACGGTGACCGAGCGGGAAGAGCGCATGCATCCAGTCTGCGCCCGCCGGGCGCTACTTCGCGCCGCGTGAGGACACGTAGTTCAGCAGCGTCGGATCGCTCATCAGCGGCACGGCGACGCACGCCGACACAAGCAGATAGGTCACCACCGCACCGACCAGGGGGATCCACCACGCCATCCGGCGACGGCGCAGCGCCAGCACCGACAGCAGCACGGTCACCGCGTAGCCTGCCACCAGCACGACGGACGCGACAGTTCCCCAGATGCCCGCCGACGTGGTGTTCTGGAATGATCCGGGAATGCCCGCCGACCGGTAGACGTCGTCGAAGACCGCCGTGAGGTCGGAGAACGAGAACACCGACAGCAGCACGCTCACCGCGCCATACGCCAGGAGGCCGATCGTGATCACGCGGTTCGCCGTCTGCCGCGCCTGCCGCTGCAGCGGCGCCTGAGCGCCCCATTGCGGCACGGGCGGCGCCGGTGGCAGGCCCGACGACGTCGGCGCCGACGCGGGCGGCGAGTCGATCGGCGTGCGGATGCGAGCGCGCTGCTCCTCGGCGCTCGCATACTCGCCGTATTGCGGACGCGGGCGCTGCGGCCCGGTCGCGTCACTCATCTCGTCGCCCTCCCCGACCTCCGGGGTGCGGCCTGCCCGCGGCATCCGTACGAAGCTCCTTCGGCAGCGCGAAGGTCAGATCCTCCTGCGCGGTGTGCACTTCCTCGACATCGGCGTATCCGGCGTGGGCGAGCTCGGCTAGCACCTCGCGTACGAGCACCTCGGGAACGGAGGCGCCGCTGCTGACCCCGACCGTGACCGCGCCGTCCAGCCACTCCTGCTCGATCTCGTCACCGTGGTCGACGCGGTACGCGCGCGGGGCGCCGTGCTGCCGGGCGACCTCCACGAGGCGCACGCTGTTGGAGGAGTTCGCCGACCCGACGACGATCACGACGTCGGCGGCCTCGGCCACCTCCTTGATGGCGGTCTGCCGGTTCTGCGTCGCATAGCAGATGTCGTCAGTGGGCGGGTCGGCCAGCCCGGGGAAGCGTTCCCGCAGCCTGCGGACGGTCTGGATGGTCTCGTCGACGGAGAGCGTCGTCTGCGACAGCCACACCAGCCGCGACGGGTCGCGCACCGTCACGGTCTCGGCGTGCTCGGGCGAGGTCACGACGGTCACGTGCCCGGGCGCCTCGCCGGCGGTGCCCTCGACCTCTTCGTGCTCGGCGTGGCCGATCAGCAGGATCTCGCGATCGTCCCGGGCGAACCTCACCGCCTCGCGGTGCACCTTGGTCACCAGCGGGCAGGTCGCGTCGATGGTCTGCAGCCCGCGCTCGGCGGCAGCCTCACGCACCGCGGGCGACACGCCATGCGCGCTGAACACCAGGCGGGCACCGGCGGGGACCTCGTCGACCTCGTCGACGAAGACCGCGCCGCGCTGCTCGAGCTCGGCCACGACGTGCACGTTGTGCACGATCTGCTTGCGCACGTACACCGGCGCGCCATACTGTTCGAGCGCCCGTTCCACGATGGTCACCGCGCGGTCCACACCCGCGCAGAATCCCCGCGGGGCGGCCAGCAGCACCCGCTTGTGTCCGTCCACCGGGATATCCTGGAGCGGCGTGCGGCGCCGGGCGACCCGCGGCGCCGGGACGCGCGGCACGGGCAAGCTGACGGCGGGAGTGCTCACCCCACGATTGTACGGTCGCGTCGCTGTGAAGAGCCGCTGTGCACAGCCGTGCGAGAACCGCACGAGAACCGCTGTGAAGCAAGATGAAGAGCCGCTGTGGGCTTCCTGCACCCACCCGGCGGAAGGGCCCCATGACCGCGTTCGTCCCCAACTCCGCGTCGGATGCCGCATCCTCGCCGATTCCGCCGGACTCGGTGCATCCACGCGATTCCTCCGGCGACGCCCCCACATCGGTGTCGCGGCTGAACGAGACGATCCACGACTTCGTGCAGCGCTGGGGATCGGTCTGGGTCGCGGGCGAGATCACCTCGTGGAACCTCCGCGGCGGGTCGGTGTACGGGCGCCTGAAGGACCTCTCCGGCGAGGCGGTGCTCTCGTTCCGGCTGTGGTCGAGCGTGCGGGCCCGCCTGGGCGATCAGCTGAAGGTGGGCGACCGCGTGGTGGCCTGCGTCAAGCCGGACTACTACGCGAAAGGCGGCGACTTCAGCTTCGTCGTGTCGCAGATGCGGCACGACGGTTTGGGTGCGCAGCTCGAGCGACTCGAGCGGTTGCGCGCCCAGCTGCGCTCGGAGGGCCTGTTCGATCCGTCCCGCAAGAAGCCGCTTCCGTTCCTTCCGCGATGCATCGGGCTGATCACCGGCGAGCGCAGCGACGCGGAGCGCGACGTGCACCGCAACGCCGAGCTGCGCTGGCCCCAGGTGCGCTTGCGCACCGTCCACGCCGCCGTGCAGGGCGATCGCAGTGTGCCGGAGATCCTCGCCGCCCTTGCGCAGCTGGATGCCGACCCCGACGTCGACGTCATCGTGATCGCGCGCGGCGGCGGCGATCCGCAGGCGCTGCTGGGCTTCAGCGACGAACGGCTCGTGCGAGCGGTGGCGGCGGCGGCCACCCCTGTCGTCAGCGCGATCGGGCATGAGAACGACCATCCGCTGCTGGACGACGTGGCCGATCTGCGGGCGTCCACACCCACCGACGCAGCCAAGCGCGTGGTGCCCGACGTCGGCGAGCAGCGTGCACTGGTCGGTCAGCTGCGCGCGCGGCTGACCACCCGCCTTACCGCGCGGATCGCCCACGACATCACCCAGCTCGAACAGCTGCGCAGCCGGCCGGTGCTGCGCGATCCGGAGTCGCTGCTGACCGGTCGCACGCATGACCTCATGCTGTTGGCCGCCCGCGGGCGCGAGGTGATCGACCGCCGGCTGGACGCCCAGTCTCGTCGCGTGGCGGAGCTGCGCGCGTCGCTGCGCGCGCTCTCCCCCGCCTCGACGCTGGCCCGCGGTTACGCGATCGCCTATCTGCGCGACGGCACGATCGTGCGCGATGCCGCCCAGGCGCCGTCCGGCACGTCGCTGACCGTGACAGTCGACCGCGGATCGGTGTCCGCGGTCTCCGCGGGCGAGGTCACCGAGTCGGCGCCCTCCGGCGCCGGAACTAAACTGTAGAGCATGACGGATCCCACGCCCGCGGCCGCCGACGTCGCCTCGCTCACGTTCGAGCAGGCCCGCGACGAGCTCGTGCGCGTGGTGACCGAGCTGGAGCAGGGCGCCCCCACCCTCGAGCAGTCGCTGAGCCTGTGGGAGCGCGGCGAGGCGTTGGCCGCGCGGTGCGAGCAGTGGCTGCGAGGAGCCCGGCAACGCCTCGACGACGCCCGCGCCCAGACCGAAGGCGATCTCTGATGCCCTCCTCTGCGCGCATCGTCGCCGAGCTCGGTCGCCCGGAGACGCCCGACGAAGCCGCGGCTCGCAAGGCGGCGTCCTCGCTCGCCTACCGCTCCAGCCAGACCGTACGCAACCTGCTGGCGGCGCTGCTCGCGGTGCTGGCCGTCGTGGTGCTCATCGT
>CALKHM010000230.1 GCA_937988695.1 uncultured Microbacterium sp.
CGTCGTCGAGCCCGACCGACGAGGGCAGGTAGGTCTCCCCGTGCCCGACGTAGCCGCCGCGCACCGCGCCCTCCCAGAAGCGTCGGGTCATCTCCTCGCCGGTGATGTTGCCCCAGCCCTGGTCGATGTCGCCCTCGTACGCGCATTCGTCGATCACGACCGGCTTTCCCCAGCGCTCCCGCCACTGGTCGGTGTTCTCCGCCGTGCGGTACACGTCCACGCGCTGCACGCTGACGTGGGTGATCCACGGCCTCGAATAGTCGTAGAACGGGCGGCAGTTGTGGATCGAGTTCAGGTGCCCCGCCGCGTCCTCCTCAGTGACGACGGCCGCCATCCGCTCCCAGTCCGACTCGTCCTTCGCCCAGAGCAGGTCGTACTCGTTGGCCATCGACCACCACACGTTGGCATACGCGGACAGCCGCCGCACGACGTAGCGCAGATAGCGGTCGTCGACAGCGGGGCCGAGGTCGGCGAACCCCCACCGGTCGTACGCGTGGAACAGGATGAGGTCGGCCTGGATGCCCAGCGCGCCCAGCTGCGCGACGCGCTGCTCCAGGCGGCGGAAATGGCCCGGGTCGAACCTCTCCAGGTCGAACCCGTCGGCGAGCGAGCCGGGGAACGGGAAATCGGCCGGCTCGTTCGCATTGAACAGGTACGACTTCGGGAACACGCACATGCGCAGCTTGGTGAACGGCGCATCGGCGAGAGTGGCCAGCGTCTGCTCCTGTAGCGGCTCGGGCTGGTGCGTCCAGGCGTAGGCCGTCGACCCCAGCGGCCGGTGCCGGGTGCCGTCGGCGTGCCGGAAGTGGAATCCGTCCACGCGCACCGGGCCGTGGCTGCCCGGCACCGCGGCGGTGACCGTCGCCGTTGCGGTGATGCCATCCAGCGAGCGCGCGCTCGAGCGGGTCGCGAACGTCCACGAGCCTTCCACGTCGGCGAGCGTGCGCACGACGTAGACGCCGTCGCCGTCGTAGAACCCGCCCGTGCGCACCGTGGATCCGTCCGGACGCGTCCAGATGGCATCCAGCTCGACATCCACGAACGGATTGCCGTGTGAGGGGCCTGCCAGCCGCATCTCCAGCACCCCCCACAGCGGTGCCGGCGGCGGCGCGGTGACCGCCGCCGAGCCGCGCGCGACCTCGTCGCCCTCGTACGCGGGGTCGGGGGCGATCGCCGGGGCGTACGGCGGGCGCTGCACGTCGTCGCCGACCTCGGCCAGCGCCGCCCACAGCTCGTCCCGCGCCGCCGGGTCCTCGAGGGTGGGCGCGAGCGCGATGAGCGAGCCCAGCCGGCCGTCGCGGAACTGCGTCGCCATCGGCGAGGCGGCGATTCCCGGCAGGAAGCGCTCCAGGATCGCGCGCGCGCCAGGGTGGTCGAGGGCTTCGCCGAAGGTGGAGCGTCGGTCGAACATGGTGGTTGTCCTCTGGTCAGATGGTCGGTGAGAGGGAACGGATGCCGGTTCTCCGAGGCTAATCGTCGTCGCCGACGCAGACCCAGCTGTGCAGCACCACGTCGCCGGAGACGGCGTACGCGCCGATCACCCGGCCGGTGAACGACTCGGTCACCTCGCTGGAGAGGAACCGCCCGTCCACGTCCGCCAGGTGCACGCGTGCGCGGCCGCCGGCGCTGAAGCCGAGCCGGAATACATCGCTGGTGGCGACCATGCGCCAGCCCGGGTCGGGTCTTACCGAGTCGAGGTGGAGGTCGACGACGGGCGTCGGAAGGTCGTGGCTCCACTCCTGCACCAGCCCGCTCAGGGTGGCCCGTGCGGTCACCCGACCCGCGCCGGCCTCCACCTCGACGTGGAAGTTCTCGTCGAAGCGCACGGCGAGCCCGCCGACGCCGCCCGAGACGTCCAGACGCACCGTGGTGGCGCTGTTGAGGTGCTCCTGGCGCCGGCCCAGGAACAGCGGCCGCGGATCGGCCAGGGTCGAGCCGTCGGCGTGCAGGACGATCGCGCCGGGGTGGGAGGCGAGATCGGCGGTCTGCGCGGGAAGCCTGCGCACGCCGATCCATTCGCCGTCGAGCCGGTCGAGGTCGGGCTCGACGCGGGTGCCCGGGCGGGGGTGACGCTGGACGGGGGCGATGGCGGGCCAGCCGTCGTGCCAGGTGACGGGCGTGACGAACGTCTCCCGGCCGAGCGCCGAGAACGCCCGGGTGCCGCTGCGCGGGCGCACGCCGAGCAGGACGCACAGCCACGATCCGTCGGGGCCGGCGACCAGGTCACCGTGTCCGGTGTTCTGGATCGGCCGGGGCGTCGAGCGCGCCGAGACCAGCGGGTTCGACGGGGCGCCCTCGAACGGTCCCTCCGGGGACCTGCCGCGGGCGATCGAGATGCCGTGGCCGCGTTCGGTGCCGCCCTCCGCGATCATCAGGTACCAGTGGTCGTCGATCTCGTAGAGGTGCGGCGCCTCGGGGAACATCAGCCCGGTGCCCGACCACAGCGACCGCGGCGCCTCCAGCGCGACGTGGTTCGCCAGATCCACTCGCACCTGCTGGATGCCCAGGTGCGCGGGTGCGTTCGGATCCAGCGCACCGGTCAGCTGCAGGCCGGAGAACGTGATGTACGTGTTGCCGGCGGCATCCCACGCGATGTCCGGGTCGATCCCCTCGATGCCGCTGCCGTCCCGGCTGCGCAGCAGCTCGCCGTCGCTCCACGGGCCTGCGGCATCGGGCGCGGTGAAGTGCAGCATCCCGCGGCCCATCGCGTCGGTGATCACCAGGTGGAACACGCCGTCGTGGTGTCGGATCGTCGGCGCCCAGGCACCGCCGCCGGTGGGCACGCCCTCGACGCCGAGCTGACCGGGCCGGGTGGCCACGTGGCCGATGAGCTCCCAGTTCTCGAAGTCGGTGGAGCGGTGGATCGGGATGCCGGGGAGATACTCGAACGAGGAGGTCGCGAGGTAGTACGCGCCATCCACCTGCACGACGCTGGGGTCGGGGTGGAAGCCGTTCAGCAGCGGGTTGAAGAGGGTGGTCACGGGACTCCGTTCGCGAAAGGTCAGGACAGGAGGCGGCCGAGGTCGGCCGCGAGGGTGACGGCGCGGGGATCGGCACCGCCCGGCCAGGGGCCGCGCGCGATCGTGTAGCCGAACGCCACACCCGTGTCGGGGTCGACGCACGCCAACGCGCCGGCCGCGCCGTCGTGCCCGAACGCGCGCGGCCCGCCGAAGGCCAGCTGTTGCGACGGCTTCTGGAAGACGATGGCGTGCGCGCGTCCGTGCTGGCCGAGCACCTCGTCGTAGCCGCGCACCTGCTGCAGGCCGACGACCTCCACGGTCTCGGCGCTCAGCAACGGCGGCGTGCCGTCGACGCCGGTGACCGCGCCGGCGAACATGCGCGCGAGCCCGCGTGCGGTGACGGTGCCCGAGCCCGCCGGATGCCCGAAGCGCCAGCTCGCCTCGTCGTTGGCGAGGTCGACGGCCGGGCCCGCCATCTGCATCGCGGTGCCGATCAGGCCCGACCAGGGCGGGACGAGGGTGTCGGATACCGGCCGGATCATCGGCAGCACGGGCACCCGGCGGGCATCCAGCTCGCGCGGGAGGCCGAGGTGCACGTCGAGGTCGCGGGGCGCCCGGATGTCCTGCTCGAACACCTCGTGCAGGGTGCGGCCGGTCACCCGGTAGACGAGCTCGGAGGCGAGATTGCCGATCGTGACCGCGTGGTAGCCGAAGGCGGAGCCGGGCTGCCAGAACGGGCGCGACGCCGCGAGGCGCTCGGCGGCGGCGTGGTGGTCGAGCAGCTCCGCCCACGACAGCGCGGGCGTGGCCTGTGGCAGTCCCGCCTGGTGCGAGAGCAGCATCCGCACCGTGACATCCTGCTTGCCCTTCGCGGCGAACTCGGGCCAGTACTGCGCGACGCGGGCGTCGAGGTCGAGCTCACCGCGCTCGACGAGCAGCGCGATCGTCAGCCCGATCGTGTTCTTGGTGACCGAGTAGGGCACCATGAGGGAGTCCTCGGCCAGATGCGGTCCGCCCCACACGTCCAGCACCGTGGCACCGTCGTGATAGGCCGCGGCCTGGAACGACAGATCGGGGTCCGCGGCCAGGAACCCGTTCAGGCGCGCGACGATCTCGTCGAGCCGGGGGTCGGCGGCGCCGTGCAGCAGGTCGGCGTCGACGGGGGTCGGGTTTGTCATGCGCGTGTTCTCCTTAGCGTGCGATGAAGGTCTCGGGCCGCGGTCACCCGGGCAGCGGCACCGGTGACCACGGGGTGGGAGGCAGTCCGCGTGAGCCCGGGACGGCGACGATCACGGCGCCGTCGGACGGCGAGCGCAGCGCGTGGTCGGCCCCGTACTCCAGGCGGGGGAAGCCGGTGGTGATCACGAGCCTGTCCAGCGCGGGGCCGGCGAACTCGGCGCTCGCCGGATGCAGCCGGCCGAGGTCGATCGTGCGCTCGGGGACGAGAGTGCCGTCGGGCCGGTGGCACCTCACGGCGCAGCCGTCGATGACGGTGATCCAGAGGTTGCCGTCATCGTCGACGGTCATCCCGTCGGGCATGCCGTCGACCTCGACGAGCACGCTGCGGGGACCGACCCGCTCGCCGTAGCGGCGCGCATAGACCACCCGCCGCGCGCTGTCGATGCTGTACAGCACCTCGCCGTCGGGGGACCACCCCAAGCCGTTGGCGAGGTCCAGGTCGTCGTCCAATGTCGTGATCGCTCCGTCGTGCTCCAGCCGCAGCAGCACCTGGCGGCCGTCCGCACCGCCCTGCCTGCGCAGCGAGCCGACCACGAATCGTCCCTGCGGGTCGATCTTCCCGTCGTTGAAGCGCTGATTCGTGCCCAGGAGGGCGCGACTGCGCTCGGCGAGCGCGCCCGCCTCGTCCACGACGCCGATCCACGCCTCCAGCGCGACGAGGAAGCGGCCGCTGTCCAACGGCACGGCGCAGCCCACCACACCGCCCAGCGCCCGGGTGCGCACCGGCCCGATTCGCTCGCCGTCGAACGGCGCGGACAGCACCAGGCCGTCGTCGATGTCCACCCAGCTGAGGGTTCCGGTGGGCGCGTGCCAGGCGGGTCCCTCACCGAGCACGTACCGCGGCGTGTCCAACGCCGGGAAGCGGGCACTCATCACGCGTCCCACTCCAGGGCGAGCGGCAGGTCGGTGACCGAGGCGCCCACGCGCAGCGTGTACGTGCCCGGCTCCACGACCCATTGACCGGCCCAGTGCGCGAGCCGGCGCCCGGGGACCGCGACCGTCGCCGTCACGGTCTGACCCGGGGCGGCGTGCACGACCGTGAAGCCCACGAGCCAGCGCGCCGGACGCTCGACGGCCGAGTCCGCGCGTTCGGCGTACACCTGCACGACCTGCTTGCCGTGCCGGTCGCCGGTGTTGGCGAGGGCGACCTCGACGGTGTCCTCGCCTCGCCGTGCGGTGCCCCACGACCAGGTCGTGTAGCCGAGCCCGTGCCCGAACGGATAGGCGGGCTGCGCGCCGGCGCGCAGCCATGCCCGGTAGCCGATGTGCAGCCCCTCGGTGTAGCGCAGCACGCCGTTTGAGGGCGTGACCTCGGTGACCGGCACATCCTCCAGCGCGGCGGGCCAGCTCGTGGGCAGGCGTCCGCCGGGCTCGGCGGCTCCGGTGAGCACGTCTGCCAGCGCCGTGCCGAACTCCTGCCCGCCGAAATAGCCCTGCACGATGGCGGCGACCTCGTCTGCCCAGGGCAGCACCACGGGAGAGCCGGCGTTGACCACCACCACGGTGCGCGGATTGGCGGCGGCCACGGCGCGCACGAGCTCGTCCTGCCGCCCCGGCAGGTTCAGATCGGCGCGGTCGTAGCCCTCGGACTCCACCTTCGCGTTCGTGCCGACCACGACGACGGCGACATCGGATGCCGCGGCCGCCGCCGCGGCCCGGGCGATGAGCTCGTCGCCCGGGGTGCGCTCGGGCGCAATCCCCAGCGTGACGCTCACCGCGCCCAGCGACGCGTGACCGGCCGTAGCGATGGAGAACTCGGCGCGCAGCTCGCGGGAGACCCCGGCCTGGAACGGCACCGGGGTGGTCACCGAGGGCGGGTTCAGGAACGCCGCCCCCAAGTCGGTGCCGGTGATCACCGGCTGATCGTCGAGCACGAGCTCGTCGTCGACGTACAGCCTGCCGGCGCTGGCGCCGGCGAAGCCGAGCAGTGCCTCGCCGCCCTGGTCGGGCGTGTACCGCGTGGTGAGCACGAGCGTCTGTGCCGTGCCGACCGGTGCGTCGCCGCCGAACCATACCAGCGCGCTCGCCCGGCGGTCCTCGGCGAACAGCTCTTCGCCGTCGGCGTCGAGGAACGCGGCGCGCAGCCCGGGCTCACCGGTGGCGGGGTTCACGAGGTGCGCGAGGGGCAGCTCGGCGACGCCCTCCTGCACCACCGCGCCCAGCTCGTAGCGGACCTCGGCTGCCGGCAGCGCCGTGCGCAGGCCCTCCAGCGGCGAGACGACGTGCGCGGGGATCACCGTCGCGCTGCCGCCGCCTTGCGTGCGGGCGTCGCGCGCGTTCTGACCGATCACGGCGACGGTGCGCAGGGCTGTGGCATCCAGCGGCAGGATCCCGTCGTTGGCCAGCAGCACGGTGCCGGCCACCGATGCCTCGCGGGCGAACGCGCGGCCGTCCACCGGCGCCGGCGTCGTGGCCTGGGTGCCCTCCAGTGCGCCCACGCGCTCGGCGAGCAGCAGCAGACGCAGCACCTTGCGGTCGAGGTCCGTCTCCTGCGCGCGTCCGTCGCGAACGGCGTCGACGAGACCGGCCCATGCCGGTGCGGGCCCGGGCATGGCGAGATCCTGCGCGGCGGCCACGGCTGCCAGCGACCGCACGGCGGTCCAGTCGCTGATCACCACCCCGTCGAAGCCCCACTCGTCGTTCAGCGGGTGCCGCAGCAGGTCGTTCTCGGTCATCGTGACGCCGTCGACGGCGTTGTAGGCGCTCATCACCGCCCACGCACCGGCCTCCTGCACGGCGTGCTCGAACGGCGCGAGGTACAGCTCGCGCAGCGGACGCTCGTCGACGCGGACGTCGACGGTGAACCGATCCGTCTCGGAGTCGTTGGCGACGTAGTGCTTCGGCGTGGCAGCCACCCCGTTCTCCTGCAGTCCGCGCACGTAGGCGGCGGCGAGCTGGCCGGTCAGCTCCGGATCTTCGCTGAAGCACTCGAAATGACGACCGCCCAGCGGGGAGCGGTGCAGGTTGATGGTGGGGCCGAGCACGACGTCCACGCCCTTGCGACGCGCCTCGGATGCCGCGGCCGCACCGTACCTGCGCGCGAGCCCGGCATCCCATGATGCGGCCAGCGCCGAGCCGGACGGCAGGTTCAGCGACGGCTCGCGCTCGTCCCACCGAGGGCCGCGCACTCCGGCGGGGCCGTCGGAGAGGGTCATCGCGCGCAGCCCGATGCGCGGGATCGGGACGGTGGTCCAGAAGTCGGCGCCCTGCACGAGCGCGGCCTTCTCCTCGAGTGTGAGCTGCTCGAGCAGGGGGAGGAGGTGCGCGGCGGCGGGCGTGTCGAGACCGGTCACGAGAAAGATCCTTCCGGGGTGGGCGGGCCCGCGCGGTTCGCGCGGATGAGATCGCGGTACCACAGCGCGCTGTCCTTCGGGATGCGCTGCTGGGTGCCGAAGTCCACGTGCACGATGCCGAACCGCTGCGAGTACCCCCACGACCACTCGAAGTTGTCGAGGAACGACCACAGGAAGTAGCCGCGCACGTCGACGCCGGCCGCACGCGCGTCGGCGAGGGCGGCCGTGTAGCCGGCGAGGTAGTGCACTCGTTCGGGGTCGTGCACGGCGCCGTCGGGCGTCACATAGTCGGTGAAGGTCGCGCCGTTCTCGGTGACGTACAGCGGCAGATCGGTGAACTCCGTCGCCAGCCGCCGCAGCACCGCGGTCAGGGCCTCGGGCGTGTCCGACCAGCCGAAGTTCGTCGGCGCAGGCTCGACCTGGATCATCCGGGCGCCGTTCCAGCTGTCCGGGTCGGCCGCCACGCGCGTGTTCGTGTAGTGGTTCACGCCGGCGAAGTCGGCCGGCGCCGAGATGAGGGCCAGGTCACCCGGGCGCACGAGGCCCTCGTCGGTCTCGGTGTCGGTCAGGCCCTGCGGTGCGAACACCTCCACCACGTCGTGCCCGTAGCGGCCGTGGTAGACGGGCTCCAGGAACATGCGGTTGAAGCGGATGTCCAGCTGCGCGGTCGCGGCGGCGTCTGCGGCGCCGTCGCCGGCGGGTGCCAGGTTGCTCACGAGGTTCGTGATGCCGACCTTCGCCTGCGGGCGTCGCGCGCGCAGCGCACGCAGCGCGAGGCCGTGGCCGAGCAGCAGATGGTGAGCCGCGCGCACCGCCTCGCCGAGGTCGGTGTGACCGGGTGCCTGCATCCCCCACCAATAGGAGAGGAACGACGCGCACACCGGCTCGTTGACCGTGATCCAGTGCTCCGCGAGATCGCCGAGCTCGTCGGCCACCTGCTGCGCATAGGCGCCGAAGAGCTCGGCCGTGCGCCGCTCGGGCCATCCTCCGGCATCCTGCAGGGCCTGCGGCAGATCCCAGTGATACAGGGTCACGAACGGCTCGATGCCGCGGTCGCGGCATCCGGCCAGCAGCTCGCGATAGAACCTCACGCCCTCAGGGTTCAACGGCCCCTCACCCGTCGGCTGCAGACGCGACCAGGACAGCGACAGCCGGTAGGCGGGGATGCCGAGCTCGGCCATGAGGTCGAGGTCTGCCGCCCACCGGTGGAAGTGGTCGCACGCGACCTCGCCGGTCTCGCCGTGGTGGATCGCGCCGGGGCGGGCGGTGAAGGCGTCCCAGATGCTCGGTCCGCGGCCGCCCTCGGCCACGCCGCCCTCGATCTGGTAGGCCGCCGTGGCCACGCCGAACACGAAGTCGCCGGGAAGGCCCAGCGGGCGGGCCGACAGGTCGCGCTTGGTCATGCCGCGTCGCCCTCCGCCTCGGCCCGCAGCGCGCGGCGCGCAGCGCGGCGCTCCTGCTGCTCGTCGGGGTCGGGGACGGGGGCGGCAAGGAACAGGCGCTGCGTGTAGGGGTGCTCGGGGCGTGAGGTGACCTGGTCGCCGTCGCCGGTCTCGACGAGCTCCCCGCGGTACATCACGGCCACGCGATGGCTGATGTGGCGCACCACGGCCAGGTCGTGCGTGATGAACAGATAGGCGACGCCGGTGTTCTCCTGGATCTCGATGAGCAGGTCCAGCACGCGCGCCTGCGTGGACAGGTCGAGCGCCGAGACGGGCTCGTCGCAGACGATGAGCCTCGGGCTCAGTGCGAGCGCACGGGCGATCGCGATGCGCTGGCGCTGGCCGCCGGAGAACTCGCGGGGCAGTCGCGTCGCGGCGCCGGCGGGCAGTCCCACGCGGTCCAGGAGGTCCCGCACGCGTCCCTTCGCCTGCGTGCCGGCCACCCCTCGGGCAGTCAGCGGCTCGGTGAGGATCTGCTCGATCGTCAGCGAGGGATTCAACGACGAGTAGGGGTCCTGGAACACCACCTGGATCTGATCGGCCAGGGCCCGGCGCGGCCGGCGGCCGAGGTGTCCGATGTCGCGCCCGGCATAGCGGATGCTGCCCTCGGTGACCGGGGCAAGGCCCAGCACCGCACGGCCCAGGGTCGTCTTGCCCGAGCCGGACTCGCCGACCAGGCCCATCGTCTCGCCGGGCCGGATGTCCAGCGAGACGCCCTTCAAGGCACGGAACGGCTGCGCGCGCAAGCCCTTCCCGGGGTACTCGACGACGAGGTCTTCGACCTCCAGCAGAGCGTTCATGCGCGGGCTCCTTCCGGCTGTTCGCCGGCCGCCACGAGCGGGCCACGGGCCGGGCCCTCGTCGAGGATCGCGTCCAGCAGGGACTGTGTGTACGGGTGGGAGGGCTTCTTCAGGATGGTGCGCACCGGTCCGGACTCGACGAACAGGCCCTGCTGCATCACGGTGACGCGGTCGCAGAGATCGGAGACGACCCCGAAGTTGTGCGTGACCAGCAGCATCGCCATGCCGCGCTCGCGCTGCAGGTCGCGCAGCAGGTCGAGAACGTCGGCCTGCACCGTGACATCCAGTGCGGTGGTCGGCTCGTCGGCGATGATGAGGTCGGGGTCGGTGGAGACCGCGCCGGCGATGAGCACGCGCTGTGCCATGCCGCCGGACACCTCGAACGGGTATGCGGCGAACGTACGCTTCGGGTTCGGGATGCCGACGCGCTCGAGCAGCGCGAGGGACTTGGCCCGTGCGTCGCGGGTGCTCATCCCGAGCCCGACCCGCAGCGGCTCGACGAGCTGGCTGCCGATCGTGAACGACGGGTCGAGGTTCGACATCGGCTCCTGCGGGATGTATCCGATGCGGCTGCCGCGGATGCTCGCGTACACCTTCTCGGGAGCGCTGTGCAGCGCGGTGCCGTCATAGTCGATCGCGCCCGAGGTGACGCTGCCGCCGCGCGGGAGCAGGCCCAGCACGGCGAACGCGGTCTGTGTCTTGCCCGACCCCGACTCGCCGATGAGACCGTGCACCTCGCCCTTGCGCACCTCCAGCGACACGCCGTGCACGACCTCCAGCACCGAGCCGTCGGGCTGGTCGTAGCCCACGTGCAGATCGCGGATGCGCAGGATCGGCTCGGTGAGCTGCGCCGAGGTGAGCGCGTCGTCGGGGTGGACGATCGTCTCGGCGCTCACGACCGGCACGTCGACGGAGTCGTCGATCAGCTCGCCGTCGCCGCCGCCGGTGGCGATCGAGGTCGTGACCGCGGCGACCGAGCCGGTGGCCGTGGTGACCGCGCGCCGACGCCGACGCCGCACGACCACGGTGCGCTCGAGCTCGTCGCGCATGGCGTTGGCCAGCAGCGTGAGCGCGATACACGTGAGCGAGATCGCCAGCGACGGCCAGACCAGCGACAGCGGCGTCTTGTACATGTTGATGAACGCGTCGTTGAGCATCTGCCCCCAGGTGGGCACCGCCGTGTCGCCCATGCCCAGGAATTCCAGTCCGGCCTGGATGGCGATGCCGATGCTCAGCACGATCGCGGACTGGATGATGATCGGGGCGCGCACGACCGAGAGCACGTGGCGCCCGATGATGCGCATGTCGGACAGGCCCGACACCACGGCGGCGTCGATGAACAGCTCGCCGCGCACGGCGACGACGGCCGCGTACACCAGCCGGTTGAAGGCCGGTGCCAGCAGAACGCCGAACACGAGCATGGCCAGCCATACCGACGGGCCCAGCACCGCGCGGGCTGCCAGCAGCACCACCATGCCCGGCAGGGCCATGATCAGCGAGGTGGCCCAGGATGCCACGGAGTCGAACCAGCCGCGGTAGTAGCCCGCGATCAGACCCGAGATCACGCCGAGGATGAGGGCCGTGACCAGGGCCACCAGGGCCGCCGCCATGCTGACCTGCGTTGCCACCAGCAGCCGGGAGAGGATGTCGAAGCCGCTGCTGTCGGCCCCCAGCGGGTGGGCGGGACTCGGCGGGGCCAGCACGAGCTGCAGCGAGGCCTTGTTCGGGTCGTACGGCGCGATCCACTCGCCGACGACGGCGATGATCGCGACGATGACGAGGAAGATCGCCGAGGCCAGGCCCAGCGGGCGGCGGACGAGTCGCCGGAGCAGGGACGCGCGCACGGGCGCGGTCGGGATGGCGGGAGGGATGTCGATGGCGGTCATGACAGTCGCACCTTCGGGTTGAGCGCCGCCTGCGCCAGGTCTATCAGCAGGTTGACGATGACGACGATGATCGCGGTGGCGATGACCACGCCCATGACGACGGGGATGTCGCCGGACGTGGTCGCCTGGACGGTGAGCTGGCCGATGCCCGGCAGTGCGAACATCTGCTCGATGACCACTGCACCGCCGATGAGGCCGATGAACTGGAGGGCGAGCACCGCGAGCGCGGGGCCGCCGGCGTTGCGCAGCACGTGCTTGTAGACGACGCGGTTCATGCGCAGGCCGCGGGCACGCAGGGTGCGGACGTAGTCGCGCGCCATCGCATCGATGACCGATCCGCGGATCTGCTGCGCGACGGCGGCGATCGCGCCGATCGACAGCGCGGTGATGGGCAGTGTCACCGAGCTGAGCCACCCCGTGAACGACCTCGTCAACGGGACGTAGCCCACGGCCTTGAACCAGTGCAGGTTGATGGCGAAGGTGAGCACGAGGAACAGCGCGATGAGAAAGCCCGGCACGGCGAAGCCGATCACCGAGACGACCTGCACGACGGCGTCGATCCATCCGCCCCGGCGAGCGGCGAGCACCCCGAGCACGACGGCGAGGATCGCGGAGACGATGACTGCGCCCAGCACGATCGACAGGGTGACGGCCATTCGATTGGTCACGCTGACCGACACGAGCTGGCCCGT
>CALKHM010000231.1 GCA_937988695.1 uncultured Microbacterium sp.
CTGATCGCCGGGTGCCCGCTGTGGCCCGACCTCACCGCGTGGACGTACGATGCCGACCGCATGCTCGTGGACGGTCACGAGGCGTCTCGCGTGAAGAACCTGGCCTGGCAGAAGCGCGCGGTGAGCTATCTGTCGTCAGGCGCGGCGGTGATCCTGATGCGACCCGTGATCGGGCTCGACCGCGCCTCCGAGACGCGTCTGACCTCGGGTCGGCTGCTCTTCGGCGAAGACGGGCTGCGCCTGTACGCCATGACCTGACGATCAGCTCGCTCCGGCAGCGCCCAGGTAGTCCTCGAGGCGCGCCCACGAAGCACCCGGGGCGAACCCGGTCGCGGTGATCTTGGCAAGATCCAGCACGCTGTTGCGCGGGCGCGGCGCGACCGGGGCAGACGCCGTGGCGAAGTACTGCTCGGTGGACACCCCGCGGATGCGTGCGGGGTCGTGTCCGGTGAGCTCGAACACGCGCCGCGCGATGTCGGCCCAGGTGGTGGCCGGGCCGTCGCTGGTCAGGTTGTAGACACCGTGCGGCGGACGCGCCTCGAGCAGGTGATGGATGCCACGGGCGAGGTCATCGGTGAAGGTGAGGCGTCCGACCTGGTCGTCGACGACGTTCGGGTCGACGCCGCGCTCGGCAAGCGTCGCCATCGTGCGCACGAAGTTCTTGCCGTCGCCGATGACCCACGAGGTGCGCACGATGTAATGCCGGGGGACGGTCGCCACCAGCGCATCGCCGGCGGCCTTCGTCTGGCCGTACACGCCCAGCGGGCAGCACGGGTCGGTCTCCCGGTAGGGACCGGTGCCCGTGCCGTCGTACACGTAGTCGCTCGAGACGTGCACGAGGGTGATGCCGTACTGCGTCGCGATGCGGGCGAGAGTGCCGATGGCGCTGACGTTGGCCGCCCAGGCATCGCGGCGACCTTCGGGGGTCTCCGCCGTGTCGACGGCCGTGTAGGCAGCGGCGTTGATGATCGTGTCGTAGTCCCGCCATGACCGCGCGGTGGCAAGTCCCGCCGATGCCAGGTCGAGGTCGGCACGGGCCGCGTACTCGACGTGTGTGGCATCCGCGAACCGGGCGCGCAGCGCCCGCCCCAGCTGGCCGTTCGCGCCCAGCACGAGCGTCTTGCGCGGTGGGACGGGGGTGAGCTCGGGCAGCCGTGGGTGGGCCGCGTCCTTCGCCGACAACTCTGCCTCGTCGAGCGGGATCGGCCAGGCGATCGCGGCGGTCTCGTCGGCGAGGTTCAGGAACGTGTACGACGCCGCGGGCGACCAGTGGTCGTTGACGAGGTAGGTGTACGCGGTGTCGGGTTCCAGCGTCTGGTAGGCGTTCCCGACGCCGCGAGGTACGAAGATCGCCCGCGAGGGGTCGAGCTCGCACGTGTACACGGCGCCGAACGTCGGTCCCTCGCGCAGATCCACCCAGGCTCCGAAGATGCGGCCGGTGGCCACGGATACCCACTTGTCCCATGGCTCGGCATGGATGCCACGCGTCGTGCCCGCAGCATCGTTGAACGAGATGTTGTTCTGCACCGGCCCGAAGTCAGGCAGCCCGGCGGCGACCATCTTCTCGCGCTGCCAGTTCTCCTTGAACCAGCCTCGGTTGTCGCCGTGCACGGGAAGGTCCCAGACCACCAGGCCCGGGATCGGGGTGGTCGTCGGCTGCAGGGCCTTGCCGTAGTCGGTCATGTGCGTCCTCACTGCCCCTTGCTCGCATAGAACGCCTCGGTGGCATCCTTCGCCGGAGCCCACCACTCCTCGTGCGCGCGGTACCAGTCGATGGTGGCGGCAAGACCCGCCTCGAAGTCGCGGTAGCGGGGCTGCCAGCCGAGCTCGTCGCGCAGCTTCGTCGAGTCGATCGCGTAGCGCAGGTCGTGACCGGCGCGGTCGGCGACGTGGTCGTATGCGGCCGGGTCCTCACCCATCAGACGCAGGATCAGCTCGATGACGGTCTTGTTGTCCTTCTCGCCGTCGGCACCGATGAGGTACGTCTGGCCGATACGGCCCTTCTCGAGAATCGTGAGCACTGCCGAGGAATGGTCCTCGGCGTGGATCCAGTCGCGCACGTTGAGCCCGGCGCCATACAGCTTCGGGCGGATACCGCGGATCACGTTCGTGATCTGCCGAGGGATGAACTTCTCGACGTGCTGGTACGGGCCGTAGTTGTTGGAGCAGTTGGAGATCGTCGCCCGCACGCCGAACGAGCGCACCCATGCGCGCACGAGCAGGTCGGATCCGGCCTTCGTCGACGAGTACGGCGAGGACGGGTTGTACGGCGTGTGCTCGGTGAAGCGAGCCGGATCGTCGAGCTCGAGGTCGCCGTACACCTCGTCGGTGGAGATGTGGTGCAGTCGCGTGCCATGCCGACGCGCGGCCTCAAGCAGCGTGTAGGTGCCGACGATGTTGGTGTCCAGGAACGGTCGTGGCTCGTCCAAGGAGTTGTCGTTGTGTGACTCCGCGGCGTAGTGCACCACGGCATCCGCTTGCGCGAACAGCTCGTCCACGAGCGCCGCGTCGCCGATGTCACCGCGCACGAACCGGAACCTGTCATCGGGCAGGCCTTCCAGCGAGGCGAGGTTGCCGGCATAGGTGAGCTTGTCGAGCACGGTCACCTGGTGATCGGTGTGCTCGATCACGTGGTGCACGAAGTTGGAGCCGATGAATCCGGCACCGCCGGTGACCAGCAGGCGACTCATGCCCGTCCCCTCTCGAGCAGGTCGAGCAGATAGGTTCCGTAGCCGGACTTCACCAGCTTCTCGGCGCGCGTGCGCAGATCGTCGTCGGTGAGGAAGCCCTGCCGCCAGGCGATCTCTTCAGGACAGCCGATCTTCATGCCGGTGCGGCGCTCCATGGTGCGCACATACTCGCCCGCGTCGGTCATCTGGTCGAAGGTGCCGGTGTCGAGCCAGGCGGTACCCCGGGGGAGCACCTCGACGTGCAGCTTTCCTCGGTCCAGATACGCGCGGTTCACGTCGGTGATCTCGTATTCCCCGCGTGCACTGGGCCGTAGCGCCCGGGCGACCTCGATGACCTCGTTGTCGTAGAAGTACAGGCCGGCACGGCGAAGTTGCTCTTGAGCTGCAGCGGCTTCTCTTCCAGAGAGACGGCGTGTCCGGTCTGGTCGAACTCGACGACGCCGTATGCCTCGGGCTGCGAGACCCAGTAGGCGAACACGGCGCCGCCGTCGATGTCGGCGAACCGCTTGAGCTGGCGGCCCAGGCCCGGCCCGTACAGCAGGTTGTCACCGAGCACGAGCGCGACCTTGTCGTCGCCGACGAAGTCCGCGCCGATCGTGAACGCCTGGGCGAGCCCGTCGGGTGAGGGCTGCTCGGCGAAGGCCAGCCTGACGCCGAACTGCGAGCCGTCGCCGAGCAGGCGATGGAAGTGCGGCGCGTCGTGTGGAGTGGTGATGACCAGGATGTCGCGGATGCCGGCCAGCAGCAGCGTCGACAACGGGTAGTACACCATCGGCTTGTCGAACACGGGGATCAGCTGTTTGGACACCCCCAGGGTCAGAGGATGCAGGCGAGTGCCGGACCCGCCGGCGAGGATGATGCCCTTCACACAGACATCCTGTCAGACCAGCTGGGTATGCCCGAACGAGACGGCTCGCCACGCGTGCGCCGGCGGGTCGAGCTCAGCGGCCGCGCCAGGTGTCCAGCTGAGCTTTCGCCTTCCGGAGCACACGGCGGAACCCGACCTTCTGCTGCAAGGAGTTCAGAGCACGGATGAGTCTGCTCGATCGCGCCAACGAGAGCGGGATCGAGGTCGTCTGGGTCTTCAGTCTTCTGCCGCGGAGGTGATTGACGTACATGCGCAGATCGATCACCGGGGCGAATTCGCGCTCGGCCCCGCCCATCATCACCGAGTCCTTCAGCCGTGCCAGATAGCTGACGTATACGGCGCTGTCAGGTTTGCGGGAGTAGTGCTCGAAACCGAACTCGAAGACGTCCCGGTCGAGCCGGTCGGCGTCCAGCACGGGCAGCTCCGCATATCGGCGCGCGAACAGCGGGAGGATCCGCTCGAGCGCATCGAACAGCCGAACGTCGAAGTCGCGGTGCGCGGAGACCGGGACGACCCGGCCGTCCTCGCGTCGGTAGCCCGTCACCGTTCCGTAGGGGAGGTTGGCGAAGAGCGCCTCGATGAACAGCAGAGAGTGCTCCGACGAGGTGAAGTTGTGCCGCACCGAGCCGCCCTCCGAGGGGTAGATGCTTCGCGCGTAGTAGAACGGCACCTCCAGCGGCTCGTCGTGGGCCGTCTGCAGAGCGCGCTGGAGGCAGTCCTGCGTGTAGCCACGGCCCCAGTACTCCACGAAGGCATACGGCTCGGGTCCGGTGAGCTCCTGGTCGAAGTAGTCGAGCATGACCTGACGCTGCTCAGCCGCCACGGTCAGCAGGTGGGCCCGGTAGGGTGCCGACGCCGCCATCGCGGCGAGGAGCTCCGTGAGATCCCGCCGCGAGATCGACGTGGTGTTCAGGAGCTCACGATGCTCGGGGAAGAACTCCAGGAACTGCGCTCGCGTGAGCTCTGCCGAATCGAGCAGCAGGCTCGGTGTGGAGGCGCCCGCGATGTTGCCATGCCCGCTGAAGTAGTCGTCGTCGATGTCATCGACCATCGACGCGAGACGCCATGCCTTGCGAGACCCGTAGATGTAGCCCGTCTGGATGTCCAGGCCACGCATCGAGATGATCTCGTCGGCGATTCGACGCAGGTGGTGCCCGTCGCGCGAGATGAACCAGAGCTTTCGGTAACCGCGTTCGACGGCGTCGCGAAGCACCCAGTTGATGTAGGGCACGAGGTAGAAGGCGACGTGGCGCACCGCGAACGCCTCGACATCGCTGATGTCGCTCCGATCGCGCAAGTGGTTGAGCATGCCGGCGACGAGATACCCGTCGTACGTGTCGCAGCTGTCGACGAGCCGCTGCTCCTGCTTGCCGAGAGCCGGCGTCTCCAGCTTCTTCGTTCGGATGCCGAGGGCCTTCGGCCGGGTGACATCGGCCACCTGGCTGTCGCCGGTGTGCACCCATTCCGCGTGGTCGTACGGCAGGTCGTCGTAGACGTCGAGGAACAGACGCGACGTCGTCTTCTGCGAATGCCACGTGTTGGACAGGTAGAGCGGAAGGTCGCCCAGACGCGGGTCTGCGGTGTGCAGCATCTCTCGAATGGTCTCTTCCGGCAGATACATGTCACTGATCAGCACGACGTCGTCGCCCTTGCTGCGGTGGGCGAGAGCCTTGTCGATCATTCCCTGGTCGGGAACGACGCTGGCAAGCTCCGCCTCGATCTCCAGATCGATCAGACGCTGCGTCTGCTCGTCGGTGAGGGAGTAGACCGCCGTGATCCGCGAGTAGATCTCGGCAAGGGTCACCTCGAGGTCGCCCGACTGCACCAGCGCCGAGCGTGCACGACGATTCTGACGAGCCGTGCGCTCAGCGGATCGGCGGACTTCGATGAAGTTGGCGACGAGGTGGGCGGGCAGGCCATCGGGGGCTGTCTGCAGGCGCTGCTTGACGTAGGCGAAGGCAGAGAGCGGAACCACGCCGCGGCGATGGATGACGGTGTCGAACACGTCATACGAGTGAAGGGTGCGAAGGGGCACATGGCGCGGCGTGAACGAGAGCGCTCGCTGCACGATGTGCTCGAGGCTCTCCGGCGTCGAGTACGCCCAGAACACGTCTTGGAGCCGGGCGAGCTCGTCGTCGGTGACCTCGTTGTCCTGCCCCACCGCCTCGCACAGCTCGTCGAACGTGCGGACGATCGTGCCGCAGGACAGCGTGAAGTAGTCGAGATCTCCTCCCTCGAGCACGGCGTCTCCACCGGAGTCGAAGTCGAAGATGTAGCGCACGAACGAGCGCACGCCGGCGGCCATCAGGTCGTAGAGGATCGACGAGTAGTCCATGATCGCCAGGTCGATCTGATGGGCGATCTCGTAGATGTCCTCGTCATTGTCCCAGAACATCACGTGGGACAGCCCAGCGTATATCGAGCGGAAACGCACGAAGCTGGGGTCATTCGTCAGATGCGGATGCATCTTCAGGATGAGCAGCGTGTCCGCCGTTCGGAGGGCCTCGTTCAGACGCGGAAGATCGGGAAACGCGTCTTCCATGAAGGCCGAGCTCCGCTCGCGACGAGGCGTCGGGGCATACAGCGCGAGCTTCGTGTGGGAGGGCAGGCCCTTCCGCGCGCGCACATCGTGGGGAAACGACGAGAACCCCGGACTGAGCTTCGGGTAGATGTTCTGGGGGTAGCCGCCACGGATCGTCGACTCGTCGTCCAACCCGATGTATCGGGTGAAATGCTGCTCCATGAGCGGCGACGACACGAGGAAGAGCTGGGTGTCGTGGTAGGTCTGATTGTTCTGGATGTACTTCTTGGCGATGCGGTGACGCAGGTACCCTTCGTTCATCCCGCGTTCGATGCCCTTCACGCCGACTCCATGCCAGAGGTTCAGAAGCGTCACTCCCTGCAGTGCGCGGGGGATCACCTCCTTGACCTGGTTGACGACGTAGACGCCGGCGCGACGCAGGATCTCGGCCGATCCACGGCCGTTGAGCGTGATCGAGGCGAAGCCGAGCGCTTCCACCTGGCGCTGGATCTGCGGCGAGTCGGCGACCCAGTATGCCTCGATCTCCGGGTGCTTCTGTGTGACGTAGAGCATCAGCCACTTCGGGTTGCCGTTGAACTGTGCTGAGTTGAACAGCCAGACGTGACGGTCTCTCATGGGAGTGTGGAGCACGCGACAATGGTACGTGCCGTGGGTCGGGGCAACCTGAGACACGATGGCCGGCGTGGGCGGGTGATCCTTGCGATATCGTTCAGCAATGACCCTCAAGCTGCCGCGGAGAGTGCGTTCGGTCGCGGCGCGGCTGATACCCGCGTTCCTGCTCGCCAGGCGCGGTCGTCGCGCCGAGCACGAAAGCCAGTGGGCACTCGCCGAACGCCTCTACCGTCGCGCGGCGGTGCGAAGGTTCGCCAACCCGGACCATGCGCTCAAGCTTGCGAGCATGCTCGACCGACAGGGCAAGTCGAAGCAGGCTCGTGCGTGGGCGTATGCGGCGATCGACTCGACGCTTCGTGCGCACTACGACGCGCGTGCCGCCTTCGCCGTGCATCCGACCTACTTCGCGGAGCGACATGAGATCGCGGAGTTCGTCGTCGCGCACAAGGACGAGCTCCGTCGTGCGACGTTGCAGATGATCGAGGACGCCCGGGGACGACGGGTCGATCGCCCGCGCGTGTTCGTCTACTGGGATCGCCCCGATCGGATGCCGCCGATGGTCGCAGCGGCTCGTCGAAGCCTGCACCGCCACGTCGGTGACCAGTGGGAGCTCGTGGAACTGCAGGAGTCGACGGTCTCGCAGTGGGCCGACCTGGATCCCGTCATCATGGAGCGTGTCGGCGGCCTGCCGGCACAGTTCTCCGACTACCTCCGGCTGAAACTGCTGCAGAAGCACGGGGGGCTCTGGCTCGACGCGACGGTGTATCTGACCGGAGACCTCTGGGAGGCGACGGCCGTCGTCCGGACGCAAGAGGCGTTCTTGTTCCGCTACGCAGGCTCACGCGTGGGAAGCTGGTTCTTCTGGGCGGCGCCGGACTCGTATGTGCTCAACGCCATCACAGCCGTGTACGAGCTGTGGTGGAGGCAGGAAGGCCGGCTGACCAACTACTTCCTCT
>CALKHM010000232.1 GCA_937988695.1 uncultured Microbacterium sp.
CGCGCATCGGCCACAGCTGGGGGTCGCGGGTGAGCGTGCCCTCCGGGTACACGACCACTCCGCGGCCGTGTCGCACCAGCTCCCGCGAGGTCTCCAGCGTCGCCCGCGCCGCCCCCGCCGACGCCGACCGCGCGACCGGGACCATGCCCGTCCTGCGCAGCGCCCACCCCACGACGGGAATGCCGAACAGGCTCTCCTTGGCCATGAAGCGCGGGGCGCGGCCCAGCCGCCACACCGCGACCGCCACGATCAGCGGGTCGATCTCGCTGTGGTGGTTGGCCACCAGCACATACGCGCCCTCGCGCGGCAGCTTCTCCACACCGATGATCTCTATCTTCGCCAGGACGCCGACCACGGGGACGACGACCGCCCCCAGCAGCCAGAACATGCTGGGGCGCGTCTTCTCCTTCGTCGCGCGCGGGCGGCGGCCGGTCACCGTCACCCCAGGACGTCGAAGTCGGCGCCGAGCGCGTTGAGCTTGTCGAAGAGCTTCTCGTAGCCGCGGCTGATGATGCCCACGTTGTGCACGACCGACTCCCCGGTCGCCGTCAACGCCGCGATGACGTGACTGTATCCGCCACGCAGGTCGGGCACCGTGATCTCGGCGCCGGTCAGCGGGGTGGGTCCGTTGATGACGGCCGCCTGCTCCAGATTGCGGCGGGGCACGCGGCGCGGGCCCTCCTGCAGTCCGTGCGGGTGCACGACGATGTCGGCGCCCATCTTCACGAGCGCCTGGGTGAAGCCGAACCGGTTCTCGTACACGGTCTCATGCACGATCGACCTGCCGCCGGCCTGGGTGAGCGCCACGATCAACGGCTGCTGCCAGTCGGTCATGAACCCGGGATGCACGTCTGTCTCGACGGTCACCGGACGCAGCGGGCCCCCACGGCGGAACAGGATCCCGTCTTCACGGATGTCGAAGTCGCCGCCGACCTTGCGCACCACGTTCAAGAACGTGAGCATCTCCTGCTGCCGAGCGCCGGCGACGAAGATCTCGCCGTCGGTGGCCAGCGCAGCGCTGGCCCAGCTCGCCGCCTCGTTCCGGTCGAAGATCGCGCGGTGCTCGTACCCGGCCAGCCGATCGACGCCCTCGATGAGGATCACGCGGTTCGGCTCGTACGAGATGATCGCACCCATCTTCTGCAGCACCGCGATGAGGTCCATGATCTCGGGCTCGATGGCCGCGTTGCGCAGCTCCGTCACGCCGGCGGCGCGCACAGCCGTCAGCAGCACCTGCTCGGTGGCGCCGACACTGGGATACGGCAGATGGATGTTCGCGCCGCGCAGCCCGTTCGGCGCCGACAGCCGGATGCCGCTGGGCAGCTTCTCGACGACCGCGCCGAACTTGCGCAGCGCGTCGAGGTGGAAATCGATCGGCCGATCGCCGATGCGGCATCCGCCGAGGTCGGGGATGAAAGCCTGGCCGAGCTGGTGCAGCAGCGGTCCGCAGAACAGGATCGGAATCCGCGAGGCCCCCGCATGCGCGTCGATCTCCTCCATGTGCGCGGATGCCACGTCGGCCGGGTCCAGGACGAACGTCCCATCCTCGTCGTTCGTGGTCACCCGCACCCCGTGTACCTCGAGCAGCGATCGCACGACGGAGACGTCACTGATGTCGGGCACGTCGTGCAGGATGCTCGGGCTCTCGCCGAGCAGGGCGGCGACCATGGCCTTGGTGACCAGGTTCTTCGCGCCCTTCACATCGACCCGGCCGCGCAGCGGGCGTCCGCCGCGAATGGCCAGTGCCTCACCGGACCCTCCCGTGCGACCGTAGGTGGATGCCAAGCCGTTCAGGAGTGTCATGCAGAGTGCCTCACAGTGTCGGAATCAGTCATTCTGCTGGGCCGGCACCGGGAGGGTGCGCGGCTTCCAGCGCGCTCGACGCGCCTCGTAGGCGGCGATTCTGTCTTCGTTGCGGAGGGTGAGCCCGATGTCGTCGAGGCCCTCCAGAAGCCGCCACCTAGTGTAATCGTCGATCTCGAAGGAGACCTGGAGGTCGCCGAGAGTCGCGGTACGCGACTGTAGGTCCACCGTTATCTGCACGCCGGGCTGGGCGGCGATCGCCGCCCACATCCGCTCGACGTCGTCTTCGGACACCACGCCCGTGACCAGCCCCTGCTTGCCGGCGTTGCCGCGGAAGATGTCAGCGAACCGCGGGCTGAACACAGCGCGGAACCCGTAGTCGCGCAGCGCCCACACGGCATGCTCCCGGCTCGACCCGGTGCCGAAGTCAGGCCCCGCGACCAGCACCGACGCGTGGCGATACGGCTCCTGGTTCAGCACGAACTCGGGGTCCTGCCGCCAGCTGGCGAAGAGTGCGTCTTCGAATCCGGTCTTCGTGACGCGCTTCAGATAGACCGCAGGGATGATCTGGTCGGTGTCCACGGCGGAGCGCTGCAGCGGTGCCGCGATACCGGTGTGCGTGGTGAACTTGTCCATCTCAGGCTCCCTTCTCGGTCGCCGAGCGCACGAGTCGCGTGGCGCCCTCGGGCTCGTCGAGGTCGCTGGGGCTGGACAGCGTTCCGCGGATGGCGGTGGCCGCCGCCACGAGCGGCGAGACCAGGTGGGTGCGGCCGCCCTTGCCCTGCCGGCCCTCGAAGTTGCGGTTGCTGGTCGACGCGCAGCGCTCCCCCGGCGCAAGCTGATCGGGGTTCATGCCCAGACACATCGAGCAGCCGGCGAACCGCCATTCGGCGCCGAACTCCTCGAACACCTTGTCGAGACCCTCGGCCTCGGCCTCCAGGCGCACGCGAGCCGAGCCGGGCACGACCATGACGCGCACGCCCTCGGCCTTCGTGCGGCCCTTCACGATCGACGCGAACTGGCGCAGGTCTTCGATGCGGCTGTTCGTGCACGACCCCATGAACACCGCGTCCACCGGGATGTCCTTCATCCGGGTGCCCGGTCGCAGGTCCATGTACGCGAGGGCCCGTTCTGCCGCGGCCTTGGCGTTGGCATCGGCGAAGTCGTCCGGCGACGGGATCGTCCCCGACAGCGACACGCCCTGCCCGGGGTTCGTCCCCCAGGTCACGAACGGCTCGAGCTCCGCGGCGTCGAGGAACACCTCGGCGTCGTAGACCGCGCCCTCGTCGGAGGGCAGCGTGCGCCAATAGGCGACGGCATCCTCCCAGTCCTGTCCGGCCGGCGCGTGCGGGCGGCCCTTCAGATACGCGAACGTGGTCTCGTCGGGGGCGACCATTCCCGCGCGCGCACCGGCCTCGATCGACATGTTGCACATCGTCATCCGCCCCTCCATGGAGAGCGAGCGAATGGCGCTGCCGCGATACTCCAGGACGTAGCCCTGGCCGCCGTTGGTGCCGATCTTCGCGATCACCGCGAGGATGACGTCCTTGGCCGTCACGCCCGGCCGCAGCTTTCCCTCGACGGTGATGGCCATCGTCTTGAACGGCTTCAGCGGCAGGGTCTGCGTGGCCAGCACGTGCTCGACCTCGCTGGTGCCGATGCCGAACGCCATGGCTCCGAACGCGCCGTGGGTCGACGTGTGGCTGTCGCCGCACACCACCGTGATCCCCGGCATCGTCAGCCCCAGCTGAGGGCCGACGACGTGGACGATGCCCTGCTCCTTGTCGCCCAGCGAGTGCAGCCGCACGCCGAACTCTGCGGCGTTGCGTCGCAGGGTCTCGATCTGAGTACGACTGGTCAGATCGGCGATGGGCTTGTCGATGTCGAGCGTGGGCGTGTTGTGGTCCTCGGTCGCGATCGTGAGATCGAGCCGGCGCACCGGTCGGCCCTCCGCGCGCAGCCCGTCGAAGGCCTGGGGGCTCGTGACCTCGTGCACGAGGTGCAGATCGATGTAGACCAGGTCGGGCTGGCCATCCTCCCCCTTCACGACGAGGTGGTCGGCCCAGACCTTCTCGGCGAGCGTGCGAGGGTGCTCGACAATCGCAGACGCGGGTGTGCTCATGAGTGTTCGTTCTCCACAGTCATCGGAATGTGCCCACGACGAACTCCGCGACGAGCCTGGGCTGAGA
>CALKHM010000233.1 GCA_937988695.1 uncultured Microbacterium sp.
GTCCCGCAGCTGGTCGCCGATTTCCAGGCGTCCGACGTGTACGCATGGCTGCAGGAGAACTTCGGCGGTCAGGTCGGCGACCTGGTCGGTCAGATCCAGAAGTTCCTCTCCGACCCGTCGAACATCGCCGCGATCGGCGGCGGCGTGGTCCAGGTCGGTGTGACGATCGGCACCACGGCCTCCGGGATCATCATCATCCTGGTGCTGAGCCTGTACTTCCTCGCATCGCTGCCCACCATGAAGGAGTCGTTCACCCGGCTCGCGCCTGCCCGCAACCGTTCGAAGGTGGGCTCGATCACCGAACAGATCACGACCTCGATCGGCGGGTCCCTCGGCGGCATGGTGGTGCTGGCGTTCTTCAACGCGATCGTGGCGCTGATCCTCTACCTCGTGCTGGGTCTGCCGTTCCCGCTCCTGCTGGCGGTCACGGCGTTCGTCATCACGCTGATCCCGCTGATCGGCTCGGTGCTGTTCTGGGTCATCGGATCGGCGGTGGCCGTGTTCGCGAGCCCCGTGGGAGCGCTCGTCTTCGCGATCGTCTACATCATCTATATGCAGATCGAGGCATATGTGCTCACGCCGCGCGTGATGAACAAGGCCGTGTCGGTGCCGGGGTCGCTCGTCGTGATCGGTGCGCTCGTCGGCGGCACGCTGCTGGGGCTGCTCGGCGCGCTCGTCGCGATCCCGGTGACGGCCTCGGTGCTGCTGATCATCAAGCAGGTCGTGATCCCGCGGCAAGACGCCAAGGTGTAGCTGCGTGGCCGTGCGGATGCGCAGCGCAGCCCGTTCAGCCGCATAGCTGCGCGACCGTGCGGCCGCGCGGCCGCGCGGCCGTTCAGAACTCATCCGATGCGTGCACCGACCGCCCGCGGTACGGAGGTTCCCGCCCCTTCAGGCCGGGATTGGCGGAGTTTTGAACGGCGGCGCGCCGCCGCGGGCGGCCTGCGAGCACAGCCGGCTACTGCCCGACGATGCGCAGACCCCGGGCACCGAACACACGGCGGTCCGAGCGCAACGAGGCCAGCAGCCGGTCGAGGTTCGCCTGGGTATGGTGCGCGATCGCGGATGCCGCGGCATCGGCGTCACGGGCCCTGACCGCGTCGATGATCGCGGCGTGCTCACGCCAGGCGGCGTCGCGACCCTCCTCGCTGCGCAATTCGAGCCAGCGCGCGCGGGCCATGCGGGTCACGGCATCTGCGACGGCCTGGACGAGGAACGGGTTGCCGCTGAGGGCGGCCAGGCCCTCGTGGAAGTCGGAGCCGCGCCGCATGCCGGCATCCTCGCCGTCGGGCACGTCATCGGTGGCGAGCGCATCGAGCTCGTCATCCGATGCCCGCACGCACGCCAGCCGAGCAGCCGCCACCTCGACCGCTTCGCGATACTCGGCGAGCGCGGCCACCTCGTCCAGATCGATCGGAGTCACCTGCCAGGTGCGCCCCTCACGGGCCACCAGGCCCTCGCCCTCCAGCCGCATCAACGCGGCCCGCACGGGTGTGCGGCTGGCCCCGAACTCGCTCTCGAGCCCCCGCTCGCTCAGGCGCGCTCCCGGCACGATCTCCAGCGACAAGATGGCCTGCCGCACGTGGGCGTACACCTGCTCGGTCTGCGAGCCCATGGCCATGTCCGCTCCCATCGATCCCCGACCCGGACGGATGCCGCACTGGCGAGTTGCCGCATTCGTCGGTATACCACTACGGTATACCAGTATCGGTGGTGAGGAGGAGGCCGTGACCGCACCGCAGCGCGTCGGCGCCACGCGCCCCTGGATCATGCTCGCGGTCGCCGTTCTCGCGCAGGCGGCGGGCACCGTCTTCCAATCGGCGCCGGCATTCCTGATCCCACTGCTGCACACCGAGCGCGGCGTTCCGCTGGCGCAGGCGGGGCTGCTCGCGTCGGCGCCGACGCTCGGGCTCGTGCTCACGCTCGTGGCATGGGGGGCGCTGGCCGACCGGGTCGGAGAGCGCTGGGTCATCGCCGGCGGCATGGCGCTTACCGCGCTCGCAGCGTTGGGGGCGGTGTTCGCGTCGGGCTATCTCGGGCTGGGCGCATTCCTGCTGCTGGGTGGAGCGGCATCCGGCAGCACCAACGCCGCGAGCGGGCGCGTCGTGATCGGCTGGTTCCCGAAGCACCGTCGCGGGCTGGCGATGGGCATCCGGCAGATGTGCCAGCCGCTGGGCGTCGCGGTGGCTGCGGTGACGGTGCCGCCGTTGGCGAGCTCCGGCGGCATATCGGCAGCGATGACGCTGCCGCTGGCGCTGACGGGTGCTCTGGCCGTGCTCAGCGCCATCGCGATCGTCGATCCGCCCCGGCCAGCGCGGTTCGGGGCGCATGCCGCGCAGCGGCCGCGGAATCCCTACCGATCACGCCTGGGCCTGGCTCGGATCCACACCGCGTCGGCCCTGCTGGTCGTGCCGCAGTACACCGTCGCGATCTTCGGCCTCGTGTGGCTGACGGCCGATCGTGGCATGGATGCCACGGCGGCGGGGATCGTCGTCGGCGTCTCGCAGTTCGTCGGAGCGCTCGGCCGGGTGGCGATCGGCGTGCTGTCGGATCGCGTGGGCAGCCGGCTGCGTCCGTTGCGCTGGGTGGCGTGGACAGCGGCGGCGGTGATGGTGCTGCTCGGGTGCAGCGGGCTGGGTCCGGCCTGGGTGGGAGCGGCGGCGCTCATCGTCGCGGCCACCATCACCGTCGCCGACAACGGCCTCGCCTACACGGCCGTGGCCGAGATCGCCGGGCCGTTCTGGTCGGGCCGGGCGCTCGGGACGCAGAACACCGGGCAGTACATCGCCGCCTCGATCGTCGGGCCCGCCGTCGGCGCGCTGATCGCGCTCATCGGCTACCCGCTGGCGTTCGCTGCGGTGGCACTGGCGCCGATCGCAGCGGTACCGGTCATCCCACGCGACGGCGTGGAGAAGGAGTCCGGCGACGCCGTCGCCTCCTTCCCCGCCTCGCGGTGACCACGGCTCCGGGGTGCCGGGCACGGGACGGGTCCGGCTGCGCATCGGTGCGGGCGGGCCGGCCGGACAGCGAGTCGAAAGGCAGCGCTACAGCCCGGTCGCGCCGCGCCGGCGGTGGCCGACGGCGAGGCTCTCGCCGGAGATCGACGCCGTACGCGGCGACAGCAGGAACGCGATGAGGTCGGCGACCTGCTCCGGGGTGCACTGTCCCGACGATCCCCGCTCGACTGCCGATGACGCGTCCTCCGACACGATGCCGGGACTGACCGCGTTCACCGTGACTCCGGTGCCTGCCGCGGCGTCGGCGAGATTCTTCGCGATGACGATCAGTGCGGCGTTGCGAACGGATCCCGCGATGCTCCCGGTCTGAAACGCGTTCTGACCGCTCACGCCGACGATGCGCCCGAAACCGGCCGCCGACATCACCGGCAGCACCGCACCCGCCACCCGCAGGAACGCCAGCGACTTCGTGTCGAAGGCTTCGAGTACCTGCGCGGGATCGGCATGGCGTGCGGGATCGAGGGTCTGCGCGGCGGGCGCGGCTGTCACCACGAGGCCATCGACGCGGCCGTGCTCGTCGAGCACGCGATCGACCGCCGAGCGCACCGAGGCGTCGTCCGTGGCATCCATCACCACGCCGTCCTCGGTACGGCGGGATGCCACGACCGCCGTAGCCCCTTCCGCACGAAGCCGCCGCACCACGGCCGAGCCGACCAGACCGGTGCCGCCCACCACCAGGATGACGCGATCGCGCAGTTCGAGATCCATACCGGTGACGATAGCCCCGCGCGGCAGCACAGGCCATCGGCGGCCTCGGTCAGCACGCGCCACGGACTCCGACGCATGGTGCCAGACAGGCCCGCCGGCCGGCCAGCGTGCACTACGCGCGGCAGAGCGCACCGCGTGCGGCAGGCTACGCCACGCGGTAGCGCACCGGTGTGCGGCCGTCCGCGACGACCGCACCATCCTCGACGAGATAGACCAGGTGCGCGATCGTCTCGCCGACGGCGAAGCGCTGCTGGAACTCGCCCAGACCCTCCCAGCCATGCGCCCAGGTGAGGGCCTGGGCGAGCTCCCATGCGGTGCTGGACTCGGCCTTTTCGAGCGCGACGAGCACGTCGCCGAGCCGCTCGCGGTGATGCCGCTGCAGCTCCGCCACCCGCGCGGGCAGGCCGCGGAAGCGCCACTCGTGGGCGGGCAGCACCTCGTGGTCGATGCCTGCCAGGCGTGCGAGCGAGCCGAGATACGACCGCAGGGGCGAGGCCATGCCGTCGGCATGGCCTCCGACGTTCGGGCTGATGCGGGGCAGCACATGGTCGCCGGTGAGGATGACCCCCTCCTGGTCATCGACCAGGCACAGGTGACCGGGCGTGTGGCCGGGCGTCGCGACCGCGACGATCCGGCGCCCCGCCAGCGGGACGACGTCGCCGTCGTTCAGCAGCACGGTGGGCTCGGGCATGAGCGCGGTGCGCTTCAGGCGGTCGGCGTGGGTACCCAGCGACGCCGTCACCGGGATCCCCGCTGACGCCATCCACTCCTGGTAGGTGTCGACGAACGCGTCGACGTGCGCGGCCTCGCTGAACAGCAGGCTGCGTTCGCCGGGATGCATGGCCACCCACAGCGACGGGTTGCGTTCGAGCAGCCTCGCGGTCAGCCCGTGGTGGTCGGGGTGCACGTGCGTGATCACGACGCCACGCAGCTCGCCGATGCCGACACCGGCGGCCTGGATGCCGGCCAGCAGCGCCGCCAGCGCCTCGTCCGAACCCCATCCGGGGTCGACGAGCACCGCGCCGTC
>CALKHM010000234.1 GCA_937988695.1 uncultured Microbacterium sp.
CATACGAGATATTGGCGTGACTGGAGTTCAGACGTGTGCTCTTCCGATCTCAAACTCTTCAAGAACATCGTAGTCGCCGCCAAGATGGGCGGCGCAGATCTCGCACGATCGATGTTGACGTCGGTGCCCAACGACAACATCGATCGTGCGATCAAGCGTGGGGCGGGCGTCTCCGGCGAGTCCGTCGACTACCAGACCATCATGTACGAGGGCTACGGTCCGGGAGGCGTTGCCCTGCTCATCGAGTGCCTCACCGACAACAAGAACCGCGCGGCCGCCGAGGTGCGCACGGCTCTCACCCGCAACGGCGCGACGCTGGCCGACCCCGGCAGCGTGTCGTACAACTTCGCACGCAAGGGCGTCATCGTCGTCTCCGGCGAAGGGGCGACCGAGGACGACGTCATGATGGCGGCGCTGGATGCCGGCGCCGAGGAGATCGAACCGCATCCCGACGGATTCGAGGTCGTCACCGAGGCCTCCGATCTGGTCACGGTGCGTGCGGCGATCCAGGAGGCGGGGCTGGACTACGAGTCCGCCGATGTGGAGTTCGTGCCGTCGCTGAAGGTGGACATCGACGCCGAGACCGCGCGCAAGGTGTTCCGCATCATCGACGCGCTCGAGGACAGCGACGACGTGCAGAACGTGTACAGCAACCTCGGTCTGTCCGCCCAGGTGCAGGCCGAGCTCGAGAACGACGACTGAGCCCGCGCGCCGCCGGGCCTGCCTGCGTACCGCGGCCTAGGGTGGACCGCGTGAGCGGACGTCATCTCCGAGTGCTCGGGATCGACCCCGGGCTCACCCGCTGTGGCGTGGGCGTCGTCGACGTCGCTGCCGACCGCTCGGCGCGCCTCGTGCACGTGGGCGTGGTGCGTTCACCGGCCGATGCCCGGATCGAGCGCCGGCTGGCGGCGATCGCCGCCGGTATCCGCGAGGTCCTGGCCGCGCATCAGCCCGACGTGCTGGCGGTGGAGCGCGTGTTCGCGCAGCAGAACCGCAACACCGTGATGGGCACGGCACAGGCCAGCGGCATCGCCCTGCTGCTGGCCGCCGAGCACGGCATCCCCGCCGCCACGCACACTCCCACCGAGGTCAAGGCCGCCATCACCGGCTACGGGGGTGCGGACAAGCGCCAAGTGCAGACGATGGTCGCGCGCATCCTGCGCCTGGACGAGCTGCCCAAGCCCGCCGATGCCGCCGACGCGCTCGCGCTGGCGCTGTGCCATGCCTGGCGGGGCGACGGCTCCGCACCCACGGCGGCGCAGGGGGCGCTCACGCCCGCGCAGCGGGCATGGGCGGAGGCGGAGCGCGGAGCCCGCCGCTGAGGCGCGTGTCGCTCGAACAAACGTCCGACTCCTCGCCTAGGCTGGAACCATGATCTCTTCTCTGCACGGTTCCGTGTTGCATGCGGGCGCCGATGTCGTCGAGGTGGTGGTGGGCGGTGTGGGCTTCACGGTCGCCGTCACTGCGGAGGTCGCCCGTTCGGCGCGTGTGGGGGAGACGATCCGGCTGCACACGAACCTCATCGTGCGTGAAGACGCCCTGTCGCTGTACGGCTTCGCCGAGCGTGCCGAGTGCTCGCTCTTCCAGATCCTGCTGGGCGTGACCGGCGTCGGGCCGAAGTCCGCGCTGGGCGTGCTGTCGGCGATGACCGTCGACCAGATCGCACAGGCGGTCGCCGATGACGACGATGCGCCGTTCCGGCGCGTTTCCGGCATCGGCCCGAAGACCGCGAAGCTCATCGTCGTGCAGCTGTCCGGCAAGCTCGCGCCGCCTCGTGTCGCGTCGGCGGGGACCGCGTCGTCCCCGGCGATCCCGGCGCAGGTGGTCGCGGCGCTGGTGGGCCTCGGCTGGAGCGAGCGCATCGCCGCGGATGCCGTCGAGGCGGTGGCCGCGCAGGCCAGCGACGCCGACCGCACGCAGGTGCCCGCATTGCTGCGACTGGCGCTGGCCCAGCTCGGCCCGGCACGGGAGTCCGCCCGTGGATGAGCTCGACCCCGAGGTTCAGGACGAGTCGGAGCTGGCGATCGAGGGTGCGTTGCGCCCGTCGTCGCTGGCCGAGTTCATCGGCCAGCAGAAGGTGCGCGGCCAGCTGCAGCTGCTGCTGACCGCCGCGAGCATCCAGCAGCGCCCGGCCGACCACATCCTGCTGGCAGGACCGCCTGGGCTCGGCAAGACCACGCTCGCGATGATCGTTGCCCACGAGAGCGGACGGGCGTTGCGCATGTCCAGCGGGCCGGCCATCCAGCATGCCGGAGACCTCGCGGCCCTGCTGTCGAGCCTCACGCCCGGCGAGGTGCTGTTCATCGACGAGGTGCACCGGATGGCACGCTCTGCCGAGGAGATGCTGTACCTCGCGATGGAGGACTTCCGTATCGACATCATGGTGGGAAAGGGTGCGGGTGCCACCAGCATCCCGCTCGATCTCGCGCCGTTCACGCTGGTGGGTGCGACCACTCGCGCCGGACTGCTGCCGAATCCGCTGCGCGACAGGTTCGGCTTCACGGCGCACCTGGAGTACTACGAGGCCGACGAGCTCGAACAGGTCGTCGCGCGCTCCGCAGCGATGCTGGACATCTCGTTGCCGCAGCCGGCGCGCGCCGAGATCGCGCGCAGATCGCGAGGCACGCCGCGCATCGCGAACCGCCTGTTGCGGCGCGTCCGCGACTACGTCGTCGTGCACGGGTCGGATGCCGGCGGCACGGTGGACACCGCCACCGTCGACGCGGCACTGGATCTGTACGACGTCGACGCGATCGGCCTGGACCGTCTGGACCGGGCGGTGCTCGACGGCCTCATCCGCCGGTTCCGTGGCGGTCCGGTGGGGCTGAACACCCTGGCGGTCACCGTCGGCGAGGAGTCCGAGACGATCGAGTCGGTCGTCGAGCCGTATCTCGTGCGGATCGGCTTCATGGCACGCACGCCGCGCGGACGCGTGGCCACGCCCGATGCCTACCGGCACCTCGGCATCGCGCGGTCTGACGGGGCGCTCGACCTCGATGACCTATAATCGCTGAAGGCTTCCCCCGACTGTCTCCGGCAGTGCCGCCGCGCGCGCCGCAATCGAAAGGTGTCCACCGCTTCATGGACCTCGGTACATTCTTCTCCCAGTACGGCCTGATCATCCTGCTCGTGCTCCTGCTCGGCTTCATGTTCTGGAGCTCACGGCGCCGCATGGCCAAGCAGAAGGCGGAGCAGGAGGCGAAGGCGCGACAGACGATCCCCGGGGCAGAGGTGCTGCTCCAGGGCGGTCTGTACGGCACGATCGTCTCGTACGACTCCGACAACCTCGACCAGCCCGCCGTGGTGGAGATCGCACCCGGCGTGGACATCAAGGTGCACAGCCAGGCGATCCTGCGGGTGATCAACCCCACCGACGAGGCGCCGGTCCCCGAGATCGGCGACACCGACCTCGCGGGGGAGGGCGCCCCGCACGTCGAGACGACGGATGAGACGGCGGCGCGGCTGCGCGCGGAGAACGACAAGAAGGACAAGCCCGAGGCCTGATCGGGCCGCCCCGCGAGAAAGCTGACCCTCCGTGGCCGCATCCACACCCGTCAAGCACGCTTGGCGCGCCCTGCTGGGGCTCGTCATCGTGATCGCCGTGCTGCTGGGCATCACCGCCCTCGGCGTGTACGTCTGGAAGAAGGCGTCCTGGGTCCCCGAGCTCGGACTGGACCTGCAAGGCGGTTCGCAGATCATCCTGCAGGCCCAGTCGGCAGACGGGAAGGCACCCACCTCGGATCAGATGAACCAGGCGACGGCCATCATCCGTCAGCGTGTGGACGCGTCCGGAGTCGGTGAGTCGACCATCGGCACGCAGGCCGGCAACCAGATCGTCGTGCAGGTGCCCGGCGTGGTCGACGAGGCCACGCGACAGCGCATCGAGGCATCCGCCCAGCTGCAGCTGCGGGCCGTGCTGTACGCGGGGGCGCCGGCCACCTCGTTCGTGGGCGATGACGGCAAGAAGACGCCGTATCCCACCCCCGCGCCGACGCTGCAGGCCACGCCCACGGCGTCGCCGAGCAACGGCAGCGACCCGAGCTGGCTCACCCCGAAGCTGCAGGCGCAGTTCCTCGTGTACGACTGCGCCGACAAGAACAACGACGCGGCCGACGCCCCGAAGGACCAGCCGCTGATCACCTGTTCGTCGGACAACGCCGTCAAGTACGTTCTCGGGCCCGTCGAGTCCAAGGACCTCGGCGGCAAGAACGTCTACCTCGACGGCTCGCTGATCACCGACGCGTCGTACGGCACGAACCCGCAGAACGGTCAGTGGGAGGTCCAGCTCAAGTTCAACGGCAACGGCGCGAAGATCTTCGCGGACGTCAGCACCCGGCTGTACGGGCTGAAGGCCGAGTCGCCGCGTGACCAGTTCGCGTTCGTGCTGGACGGCAAGGTCATCTCGGCCCCGGCGATGAACGGCGTGATCACCGACGGCAACCCGTCGATCACCGGCAGCTTCACGCAGCAGACCGCGCAGACGCTGGCCGACCAGCTCAAGTACGGCGCCCTGCCGCTGAG
>CALKHM010000235.1 GCA_937988695.1 uncultured Microbacterium sp.
GGGACCTGAGTGCATTCCGGTTCGTGCCGGACGCGCCCTGGGGCAGTTCGCTGCCATTTTCGAGTCCGTGTAGCCGGCCAGTTCGATCGTCATCGTCGCAGGATGGGAAGGGGAGTGCCCACCCTCTCGATGACCGCGGCGGCATACGCGCTGGTGTTCGCGCCGATCGCGTTGGACCAGGCGATCGCGGCCGAGATGTCCAAACCGGTCAGTCGGCTTAGGACGACGGGCGGGAGTTCCTGCGCGAGGGCGATCAGGGCGCTGGTGCGCGCCAGTCGTGGGGGGATGCCGACGGCGTGGAGCCTGGCGTTGAGCGTGTCCGGTGCCATGTGGTGCCCGGCCCGAGCTCCGGGATAGATCCACTCCTGTTCGATGCTCTCCACGAACATCCGCCGCGCGGTGCGGTTGCTGGCTGCTCCGATGGCGGCGGGGGCGAGCTCGGTGGGCAGCGTGAGCGGTGCTGCCCCGAGGCGAACGATCACGGTCTCCTCGGTGATGGTGACGTCCTCGGCTCGCAGCTGGACGATCTTCGCGGCTCGGACGCCGAACATGAGCATCAACCCCGCAGCGAACTTGGTGTGCGCGTCGATCGAAGGATCGGAGGTGACATCAGCGAACAACCGCCAGCGTTCGTCATCGCTGAGAGCCTGTGGATTCAGCCCGACGGACGGAGCGGCCGGTGCGGTGAGCCGCCGGGACCGGTCGCCTCGTCCAGCCCATTTCAGGAAGTGGTGCAGGAACGGGCGCGCGCCGCTGGTGAGCCACTCATCGACATCAGCTTGGGTGAGAGATGCGAGAGATGCGCCGCGAGCATGCGCCCAGCTCAGGAACTCGATGATCCCCATGATCTCGATCCGCCGCCAGGACAGTTGCCCTGCGCGGGACGGCATAGTGTTGCCGCGCAGTGTGCGCAGGTGCCGCCATCGCGCGTACTGGGTGACGGTGCGCCGTTCGCTCGGGTCCGGGATCTCAGCGAGAGCGTCGGCGAGCCAGATCTCGAACCGGGCGAGGAGCTCGTCGCGTGGCGGCAGCAGTTCGTGGTCGATCAGCACCGATCGCACTGCTCGGGTCTGAAATTCGGACCCGGCCTGATCGAGGTAGGCGTGAGTGCGCAAGGACGGATCTGCCAGGACTCGGGTGATCAGCGTGCAAGCGACGGTGTCGCGCTCGAACGCGTAGATGACTTTCGACGGCGCACCCTGGAACCACCGCTCCCGCAGATGAGCGATCCGGGCGTCAGAGGAAGCGAGTGCGTCGGGAATCATCTCCCGGATCATCTGGTCCGCGCGGCAACGCGGGCAGAGCTTCGCGATCAGGCGTGTGACGGTCCCGCAACGAGTGCAGGGACGAAACGATTCGGGCTGTCGGGGATAACAGAGCGGGCAGAACGGGCTGCCGTCGATCCGGCCGTTTACGATCCGGTCATCCCCGCAGCTCGTGCAGGTTTCGATGATCGGCGGAACGCAGGCCCAGCAGAGGTAGCCGGATCCGTCTTCTGCGCGTTTGTGCCGCAGTCGGACCTCCCCGCAGCTGACGCAAGGTCCGCGCGGGTTGGAGCACTGTTCGCAGGCGGCGCGGGCCGTGCCGGGCCAACGACATTGCCGCTCATTGCCGCAGATCGTGCAGACGTCGATGCTCGCCTGGTCGCTGCATGCCTTGCAGATCGCCTTGTCGCTGCCCGGGAACGCGCAGGCGGTGACCATCCCGCAGACCGTGCACGTGTCCTGCTGCGAGGAGCTCCGGCAGGTCGAGCAGAGCGGACCTTCGGGGCCGCGATAGGCGATCAGACGCTGGTTACCGCAGCTCACGCAGACAGCATTCTCGTCCGGGAGCTTGTTCGTGCAGCGCTGGCAGAGCCGACGACCATCCGAGAGAACTCGCTCCAAGTTCGTCACGTCACCGCAACCATCACAGGCACTGTGGTGCGCGATCCGGTAGCAACGTCGGCAGCTCACCCGACCCTCGAGGCGTTCGGTGAGCATCCTGGTGGTGCCGCAAACACCGCAGCGCCGCTCGGGCAGGCGAGCGCCGCCCTGGCGCAGCAGATCGTAGAAGTGGCCGAACAACACCGATCCCGCCGCGGGATCCGTGAACCACTCCTCGCCATGGCGCGCGAGCTGGAGCATGAGTCGAGCCCTCCGGTCTCGCGGTGACGACATCGCCTCGAGCGCGCCGCGGATGACTGCGTCCGCGACCCGACGATGGCGACGGACCTCCGCGACGATCCGGTCCGCGGCGTGTGATTTCATCTCACGCCAGCAACGCATGCAATACGCGGTGTCGCCAGGACCCGCCTGCAGCCGGCGGGTGTGGCCGCAACGATCGCAGGGCCCGGTCGGGATCTCCAGATAGCGGCAGCAAGGGTCGCAGGCTCTCCCGTTCGGCATCACCCGTCTCAACACGCGTTGCGCGCCGCAGAGCACGCATCGCGGAGCCTGAACAGTGCACGCCCCCGCCTGCTGCAGTCGCAGCAGCAAGCTCCCCAGGGCTGGCGGGATCTGCGGGTCCTCATTGGTGAGCATGCCCGGTGACTCGACTACGACAGCGAGTGTGCGGCGTGCGACAGGCAATTGCCGGAACGAGCCGATGACGACGTCGAAGATCTGCTCACGCGGGAGCGTGCGTTCGACCCTCGCGATCTCGGCGGTTAGCGCCGCGAAGACCGGATCACGCATCCGGAGGAAGGATCCGCGCCCTGCGCGGCTTCAGCCCGGACTCCCGCAACCGGTTGGTCGCGGAATCCCCATGCTCGGGTGCAGCGTCCGTGGTCCCTGTTGCCGCGGCCGCCCCTCCGAGAACGACACGCGGCGCGAGCTCCTCGAACGTGCAGTCGAAGATGTCCAGCAGCGCGACCAGCGCCTGCATGTTCATCCGCTCCGGTTTCTCCGCCGCGAGCCGATAGACCTGGCTCGTGGACAGATGGACGCCGCGCTCGGCCAGCAGCGGGACCAGCTTGGTCGTCGAGAACATCCCTGCTGCGGCCATCACCTCCCGCAGCCGCCAGTCAAACCCGATCAGTCTCATAGCCGTGGTCCTTCCTCGTCACCCGGCCGCAGCCGCGTCCGTTCGATCGCTTGGGTCATCATCGTGTTCATGTAGTCGGTGCTCACGCCCGTGTAGATCGCGGTTGTCGACTGATGCAGATGCCCGACCTGACGTTGCACGAATGCGGGATCGACGCCCGACTCGATCAGATGCGTCACGTAGGAATGGCGAAGCGCATGCGGGGTCAGCACCTCGTCCAACTCCAGCGCCGTCCGGTAGGCCGCGAACCGTGACGAAAGCTCCCTCGCCCGCAGCCGAGTGCCGCGCTCCGAGACCCACAACGCCGGCGAATCATCGTGAACCATCAACGGGCGCACCTGTTCGACATAGTCGCGAAGAGCGTCCACCGCCCAATCGAACAAGGACACCACCGCGCGCCGCTTCGGGGGCCCGCCACGAGAGGACTTGCCATGACGGATCTGCATCACACCGAATTCCCCGAACTGGGAAGCCTTCGGGTTCCGATAGAAGTCGGTCACGTCCAACCCGACAGCCTCGCTCGCCCGCATACCCCACGCGTAGACGACCTTCAGCAGCGTCGCGTCCCGGAACGCCGGCAACGCACCCTTCCGGTGCTCTTCCAGCAGCCTCGACACCTCGGAATCGGCATGGTCCAGCAACTGCTGCAACTCCGCCCTGGTCAACGGCCGCCGGCCCGGCTTGCCCTCGTAATCCTGAAGGTGCGGGAGCGTGTTCCACTCATGGCAGACCTGAACCGGATGCGTTCCAAACCGCTCCATGCACTCGTCGACCCAGCCGTAATGCGGCGAGCAGACATAGTCGCAGAACACGCGTACCGCGCCCTGATACGACCGGATCGTCGACGCCTCGACCTGCCGCTGCGACACCAGCAAAGCCATCCACTCATCGAAATCGCCAGCCGACCACTCCCACGGCTTCTTTCCCGCATACGCCTCGAACCGGCGAACCACACCCTGCGCGCGATTCACCGAGTCCTCCTTCAGGCGGCGGCCCCCAATCTGCTGCATCCGCCACCCCTCGAGCATCGCGTCGAACACCGACTCCTGCGCGTTGAGGAACGACACCCCGCCCGCCAGATACAACGACGCCGACCCGTACGGAACTCGACCCATCACCCACCAAACCCATCCATGTAACGCACTAATCATGCATTAAACGCGATAGACGGAGTGTGGGGCAACCCCAACCGCAGAACGACGCGCGACGGATCGAGGATCCCGATAGCATTTCCGACGCAGCCAGCACTGGGATCCTGCATCCAACGCAATACCGCGGGGAAGTGGCGATCGTCGGAGCACGTGCGGCGACCGGCTACGGTGAGCACATCGCGGGAGAGTTCGCCGCCGAGCTCGCCGGCCGCAAGATCGCGGTGGTCTCGGGCGCGGCCTACGGCATCGACGGCGCCGCGCACCGCGCGGCACTGGCCGCCGGAGGCCTGACCGTCGCATTGGTGGCCGGCGGAGTGGACCGCCCGTACCCGGCCGGTCACACCGAGCTGCTCCGGCGCATCGCCGCGACCGGTCTGGTCGTGAGCGAGGCGCCGTGCGGCGCGGCGCCGACGAAGTGGCGGTTCCTGGCACGGAACAGGCTCATCGCCGCGCTCGGCGGCGCCACCGTCGTCGTCGAGGCCGGGTGGCGCAGCGGCTCGTTGAACACGGCCGCGCACGCGGCGGGGCTGGGGCGTCCACTCGGTGCGGTGCCAGGACCGGTCACCAATGGCTCTTCGGCGGGTTGTCATCGGATTCTGCGCGAGATGGACGCTCGCTGCGTCACGACCTCCGCGGAGGTATGCGAGCTGCTCGGCCTTGACGTCGGTGAGCCGACGACGCCGGGGGAGCGTACCGACGACACGACCCGCGTCGTCGATGCGCTCAGCAGCCGCGCATGGCGCACCGTGGACGATCTCGCGCGCCGCAGCGGCATGGCTCCCGTCGACGTGAGCGCTCGTCTGGGTCTGTTGGCTCTGGAGGGGCGTGCCGAGGCAGAGGGCGGAACATGGCGGCGTGCCGCGTCGGCCACGAGACGCTGAGCGGCATGCTGAAGGGGTGAGGGTCTCCGAGGCACTGGCGGACTACGCGCGCCATCTGGCTGACGTGCGTCGGCTGTCGCCGGCGACCGTGCGCGCGTACCGGTCCGACCTCACGGATCTGGCCGTCGTGCTGGGAGATCCGACGATGCAGGACGTCGGGCTCGAGGAGCTGCGGGAGTGGCTGTGGACGGCGACCCAGCGCGGGCACGCGCGGTCGACGCTGGCCCGTCGCACCGCCGCTGTGCGGGGGTTCTTCGCGTGGGCATGCGAGACCGGAAAGGTCGCCGTCGACCCGAGCATCCGGCTGGTCGCCCCGAAGAAGGGGCGCACGCTGCCGACGGTGGCGACCGCGGATGGCGTCGTCGAGATGCTCGAGACCGCTGCCGCCGCTGCCGCCAGTGGCGATCCTGCTGCCCTGCGCGACGATGCGATCCTCGAGCTGCTGTACGCGTCTGCGCTGCGCGTCTCGGAGCTGTGCGGGCTCGCCGTCGACGACGTGGACCGCGTTCACCGTACCGTCCGGGTGCTCGGCAAGGGATCGAAGGAGCGTGTGGTGCCCTACGGCGGCCCGGCCGAGCGGGCCCTCGACGCGTATCTCGTGCGCGGTCGCCCCGCCCTGGCCGCCCGCGCCGTCGACTCGTCGGCCCGCGCCGGCGCCCTCTTCCTCGGTGCCCGTGGCGGACGGATCGGCTCGCGCGCGGTGTACGCGCTGGTATCGCGCCGGCTCGGACCGATCGTCGGGCGGGACGGTGTCGGCCCGCACGCGCTCCGACACTCGGCCGCCACCCACCTGCTCGACGGGGGGGCCGACCTGCGCACGGTGCAGGAGATGCTCGGGCACGCGAGCCTGGGGACCACCCAGATCTACACGCATGTCTCCAGCGAACGGCTTCTGAGCGCGTACCGCCTCGCGCACCCGCGCGCCCAACGCTGATCAGCGGCAACACGGCAGCAGCACCGCGCGCGGCAGGTCGGCGAACAGCGTCAGCGGGTTGATGTACTCGCCGTGCAGGCGCACGCCGAGATGGAGCGCACCGGCCATGACGTGACCACCGACCGCGATCGTGCCGACGATGTCGCCGGCGCGGACCCGATCAGATCGGAAGAGCACACGTCTGAACTCCAGTCACGCCAATATCTCGTAT
>CALKHM010000236.1 GCA_937988695.1 uncultured Microbacterium sp.
CGCCGTCCAATGGCACGCCCAAAACCGCATCATCCAACACGGAAACCACACCATCGTGTTCTGAACACGGCCGAGGCGCGGGTCGGGGATCACGCTCAGCCGGTGAGCTTGCTCGCCACACCGTCGATGAGCGTCCGGAGCATGAGCTTGAAACTCGAATCCATCGGCTGCGTCGATCCAGAAGTCCAGCGCATCATGTACGCCCGGTTGGCCAGAACAGACCAGTTCTCTCTGATGTTGAGCAGTTCGGTCGTGTCGGCTTCGGCGAGCAGACGCTCCAGTTCCTTCTTGTCGGCGTTGACGGCCTCGTCCTGCAAGCCCTCGGCAAGCTCACCGCCAGTCCAGCCGAAAATGGATCCGAACAGGACGTTGTATGCGTCGGCGAGATCTTCGCCCTGAAAACCGGCTCGACTCAGTATCCCGAGGACAGTGTCGGCGAGGCGCAAAGATCCGAGACTCACTTGGATGTTGGTGACGAAGTAGGCGGCGAATCGCGGGTGCCTTCCCAGCACGTCCCGTGATCGTAAGCCGAGGAGCAAGATCCACTCTTTCCAGTCACATTCGTCCGTCTCCGGGACCTGGATCTCCTGCAGAACCTCCTCGCTGATGAGTGCCAGCAGCTCAGACTTCGTTCCGGCGTGCCAGTAAACCGCGGTGGGAAAGACATCGAGCTTGCGCGCAAGTGCGCGCATCGTCAGTGCATGAAACCCCTCGATATCGATTATCCGAAGCGCAGTCGCCACCACCTCTGCGCGCGAAAGCTGCGGCCGAGTGGCATTGTTCCTCTTACCCGAATGGCCGCGCGTTGCGACAGTCTTCGACATGATTCCACCGTATTCCTTCGGGGTGTGAAGCCGCGGGGCCGCGCACAGTCGTGGGTATCACCCGTGTCCTAGCAGGCGCGCCGGGTTCATGACGACTATTTCGTCGAATTCCGTTTCGCTGAGCCCCGCGTCGAGCAAGGCATCTCGGAAGCCTCCCAGTACGAAACCGAACCCGTTGCCCCCATTCGACCTCAGCTGCGAAGCCAAGCAGACATCGTGGGCAAGAAGAACCCGGTCGAGGTAACCATGGCTGACGAGCTCGAGCACGCATTGCACGCGGTGGCGCACTTCTCGTAGATTTGCAGAATTGATGGTGTCGACGCCGACGAACACGCCGGTCCCGGCCACGCGCGTAACGAAATCCGCACTTGGGACCGTATCCACATGCCCGACCGCGATCTTCGCGGGGTCGACGCCTTCGCGCCGCAGCAGATCGATCTGCTCGAAGGCCACTTCCCAACGCGCCGCGTGCGTGTAGACGACAGCGCCGGTCTCACGATGAGCGCGCGCAGCAGCACGAAAGACGCACGCTTCCTGTTCGGAGATGTACCACTTGTCCGCTCCGACTTCTCCGATGAGAGCGGCCCGCGCCGTCGTGCCAGGGAATCCCGCGGTCAGATCCCGAATCATCTCCTCGGCGACACCCTCGACGCCGAGGCTGTCGATTACCGACGCGCGAAGATACGGATCGCGATAACGGCCGGTTCCGAGCAGCACGTTGATCCCGGTCTTGCGGGAGATCCGCTGAATACCCTCGACCGCTCGCGGATTGCGGGTCTGACCCGATCCGGCATCGAACTCCGGAGGGCCTGCAGGCGTACTTCCGACATTCAGCTCCGCGGTGGTCAGCTCGAAGATCGTTCGACCTCCCTGGGCCGCGAACACCGCGAGCTCTTCGGCGAGGAGTTCTTCATCGTGAACGAGTCCATCCCCTCGACGCTCGAGCATCAGATTCATGAAGAGATGTTCATGACTGAGCGTCCGACCTAGCTCACTCAGCTGAATGTCCCCCAAAGCGGTGGGCACCAGTGGCATCATCTGAGCTTCTTTCTGCCCCGTCAGGGCACGTAAGTGAGCGCGTTCTTATACTCGCCCACGGGAATGGATCCGGCAGGCACCGCCTCCAGCTGCACCCGCACGCGCAATTGCTGACGGATGGCCTCTGCGACGTGCTCCATCAGAGCAGTCACGCCGTCGGAGTCAGCGTGCCCGACGACTTCGATCTCAACGGGGATCGGCTTGTCGAAGCGGACCTGATTCGCATGCTCCTTTCGAACGCGCATGATGCCGCTCAGGCGGTCTCCGCCCACGTGCAGAGCCACGTCGCGGATGGCCGACGGGAACACGTTCATCGCCTTGTAGATGAGCATGTCGTCGGTGCGCCCTACACAACGGACCGTCGGGCTGGTACGCCCACAAGGACACTCGATACTGGTGACCTCCATGTGATCTCGGGAACGAAAACGCACGACCGGAGAAGCTTGACGGGTCAGCGTCGTATACACGGCTTCACCGCGCGCACCGGGCGTCCACAGCACATGCTCGAGTGTGTCGGGGTCGATCAGCTCCACAAGGACGTCGTTTCCCGCCGTGAAGTGCATGCCGCGCCCGACCCTGCACTCAGCCCACATCGCAGGCAGAACGTCGCCCAGACCCATGATCTCGCTGACCCGCGTGGCTGCCCAGGCATGGGCGACACGGTCCCTGATCTCTTCGATGCCCAGGCCCGGTTCACCGCCTCCGATCACGGTGCGAACGTTCAACTCGGTGGCCGGAATGCCGAGTTCTTCTTCGCAACGTTGCGCGAAGAACGCGGAGAATGAAGCGGTTCCCACCAGAACGCTGACCTTCAGTCGCTGCATCGCGTCTGCCATGCGAGACATCGGCTGCGCTCCCATCCATGCCAGTGCCCCGCCCGCCCGCTGAATTCCTTCCGCATAAGGCAAGCCACCGGCAACCATCGGCATCCCCGTCGTCAGTGCGACAACGCTCGAGGGGCGTACACCTGCCGTCCAGTACGCGTTGGCGACTGCGTTAGCCCACCTCGCACGGTCATGCGCCGTCACACCGAAGTACACCGGCGCACCAGTGGTCCCGGATGAGGACGTGATCAGCGAAATGTCCTCAATAGGAGCGGCTTGGAATGCCCCTAGAGGTTGCCCTTCAATGATCTCGGTTTGCGCGCTGCGCAGGTCTTCTTTTGTGGTGAAGGGTATCTCGTTGAGGTCGGAAAGCCGGAGGACGGAGTCGGGCCTCACTCCTCGGAGCCGGTCGCTCCACCCCCCGTCCGATGCATGGAGTCGGGCGATGAGATCGCCGACCGCGGTGAGCGCCATCCTCTGTGTCTCATCCCACGGGCGGGCGTCGGTGTCGCTGTCCCACAGGTGCTCGCGTACCGGCATCAGGCCCTCACCGCACCGGAGGCGCCAAACGCCGGTTGGACCGAACTCGACTTCGGGGAACTCTCCGTTCGTTGCAGTTGCGTCAGCGTTCGATCGAGGGCGTCGATCAAGAAGTCCACCTCATCCCGGGCGATCGTCAATGGCGGGGCGACGAGGACAGCGTCATTCATCCCCCCGGTGGTGCCATACAGCATGAGGCCATGGCCCATCGCGACATCGGTCACCATCTTGGTGACAACTCCTTGGCCGAGCTCGAATGCGGCGCGGTCGAACTCCAGAGCTCGAAGCATCCCCAGCCCACGCGCATCGGCGACGAACGGGTGTCGATCACGGACTTGCTCCAACCCCTCGGCGAGATATTCTCCCGTGCGCTTCGCGCGCTCGACGAGCCCGTCTCGCTGGACGACATCGAGGACGGCAAGAGCCGTCGCCATGGACAACGGATTGCCGGCGTAGGTATGTCCCCCGAGGATGCGGCCCGAGCCGACTGCTATCGCCTCAAGGAGCTCTTCTGAGACGAGAGCCCCAGCGACCGGCGTGTACCCCGCCCCGAGGCCCTTCCCCAGCACCACGATGTCAGGACGCATGTCCCAATGGTCGACGGCAAGAACGCTGCCCGTGCGCCCGAGTCCAGTCATGACTTCGTCCGCGATCAGCAGTATGCCAAACTCGTCGCACAGCCTGCGAATGCCCTGCAGATACCCATCGGGCGGGACTGTTGCACCCAACGTCGCGCCGCCTACCGGTTCGATGACAATTCCCGCCAAATGGTTGGCGTGCTGTTCGATCAGCGCTCGCGCTTCCGTGAGCAGCATTCCAGCGTACTCTGCATCGGTGATTCCTTGCGCGTCCCGAAATGCGTATGGCGTCGGAAGCACAGGGAAGGGAAACGCCAGCGAACCGACAGCCGCACGGCGAGCATGTCCTGACGTCGAGAGGCTGCCAAGGGGGTTCCCGTGATAGCCGGCCTTGTGCGACAGGAACCAGGTGTGCTCGGATCGGTTGGTTTCGCGGAAGTACTGGAGCGCGAATTGCATGGCTGCTTCGACTGCCTCGGACCCACTGTTCACAAACCATGCGCCCGCGTACCCGGTCATTGTGCAGAGCCGATCGGCCAGTTGTTCTGCCCGCCTGCTGGTGAACGCACCACGGTGTGTGAAGGAGACACGCGAGAGCTGATCGGCTACAGCGCGACTCACATACTCATCCCCGTGTCCGATGTTGACCACCACGGCACCAGAACTGCCATCAAGATAGCGGTTGTCGTCCAGATCTGTGAGCCATACACCCTTGGCGCTTGCGATCGTCCGCGGACGAGAATTGAACTGGTTGTTGATGAGGGACGACATATCGTTACAGCACCGCCTTGAGGAAGTCTTGAGTTCGTTTGTGTGTCGGAGCGTTGATGACCTGTGACGGCGGACCCGATTCGACGATGATGCCGTCCGCCATGAAGATCACTCGGTCGGCGACTTGCTGTGCGAACCCCATCTCATGGGTGACGACCACCATGGTCATTCCGGATCCTGCGAGGTCCCGCATGACCGCCAGCACCTCTCCGACCAGTTCGGGGTCGAGCGCGCTGGTCGGCTCATCGAACAGCATGAGTTCGGGATCCATGGCCAGTGCCCGGGCGATCGCGACTCTCTGCTGCTGGCCGCCCGACAACTCCGAGGGATACGCGTCAGCCCGCTCAGAGAGCCCGACACGTTGCAGAAGGCTTCGTGCACGCTCTATCGCCACCCGCCGCGGCTTTTTACCCACCCCGACCGGCGCCTCAATGATGTTCTGCAGCACCGTCATGTGGGGGAACAAGTTGAAGTGCTGAAACACCATGCCTACCCGGCGCCGCCGACGACAGATCTCCTTCTCCGAATACTCATAGAGCTTGTTCTGCTCCTGGCGGTACCCGATCAGTTGGCCGTTGATGAGCACTCGACCGCGGTCCACGGTCTCCAGATGGTTCAGCGTTCGCAGGAGCGTCGTCTTACCGGACCCTGACGGGCCGATCAGGCACACCACCTCGCCGGTTCGGACCGTAAGGCTGACGTGGCGGAGAACTTCCTGATGCCCGAAACGCTTGGACACCCCGCGCACATCGACCATCGGGACTTCTCGGTCGGCCGTCTCGAGCGCATTCGCGGTCATTCTCGGACCCCCTTTGCCAGGAAACGCTCCAGATAGTGTTGTCCGATCGAGGCGATCGAGACCATGACGAGATACCAGAAGACTGCAACCCCGAGCATCTCCACGACTCGATAGCTCATCGCTGAGATGTTGCTGACTTGAGTCAGCAGATCGCCACCAGCGATGACCGAGACAAGGCTCGTCGCCTTGATCAACGTGATGAACTGATTGCCCATCGGTGGCACGATCACGCGAAGCGCCTGCGGCAACACGATTCGGCGTGTCGTGCGCATGTGCGTCATGCCCAGCGCCGAAGCGGCTTCCAGCTGCCCTTTGTCCACCGCCAGCACCCCGCCCCTGATGACCTCGGCCATGTAGGCCGACTCAGACAGCGCAAGGCCCAGAATCGATGCCGTGAACGGGCCGATGAGCTCGTTCGTGGGCATCGAGAAGAATCCGATGTCGGTGAACGGGATGCCTAAGGACACGTTGCGGATTACCAGCCCGATGTTCCCCCACACGAGCAGCTGGACCAGCGCGGGGACGCTTCGGAAGACGGCGATGTACCCAGTGGCCAGTGTGCGCAGGACCTTGTTGTGCGATAACCGGCCGAGGGCGATGACGAGCCCGAGGATGATTCCGATGGCGGCTGAGATGACCGAAAGCTGAACGGTCACCCACACCCCGTGAAGAACCTGCCGGTTGAAGAGGTACGCTGCGGTTTCGGACCAGTCGAGTGCCGGATTGGTTGCCAGTGCGAACAGAAACCACACCGTCAGCGCGACAGCGGTTCCGGCCAGAATCCACGGGAAGACAGGCCTGCGCCGCACGACAACGAGGTCGGCCGAGTCCTCGGGCCTCCTCAGATCCATACCCTGCTCAGCGGTCATTGTCACCTCCGTCGTCGAGGAGTCAATCGGCATGGCTGGTTCACTTAGAGGAGAAAGCCGGAGTTCCGGCGCCGTTCACAAGGATCTGTTCCTTTGAGAGCGCACCCGCATCCGAGTGGTACGAATCGAGGATCTTGTGATAGGTGCCGTCTTCGACGAGCTTCACGAGGGCGCCTTGAATCGCAGCAGCAAGAGAGCCACGATCCTTCTGCATCGCGATCGCGAACGGGTTGTCAGGGTACCGACCACTCCCCATCTCGAAGATGCCGCCATCGCCCGCGGTTTGTGCGACGTAGTTCAGAGTGAGATAGGGCCCGAAGAAGCCGACAACCCGGCCGGACTGCACAGCCGCCTGACCGTCTGACTGGCTCGAATACTGATTGATGACGATTGCCTTCTCGCCCTTGTCCGTGCAGGACTTGCTCGCGTCCTGGACTCGGCTCAGCTGCAGGCTCCCGGCCAGCACCCCGACGGCAAGGCCACAGGTGGAAGCCAGGTCAGTGACCTTGCTCGGGTTGCCCTTCTGAGTGAGCAGCGCAGACTCGTTCTTGAAGAGATCAACGAAGTCGAGGACCTTCTGCCGTTCTGCTGTATCGCCAATCACACCCATCGACAAGTCGATCTTGCCGCCTTGGAGTCCGGGGATCACGCCGGGGAACGCCATATCCTGCCAGACGACCTTGACGCCCAGTACCTTACCCATCTCGAGGGACAGGTCGTATGCGAGTCCAGTCGGGTCACCGTTCCTGGCCACGAAGATGTTCGGCGGCGAAGACATAGGAGAGCCGACGATGACCTGACCCGCGTCGCGAATGGCATCGGGGAGTTGACTGTGCAGTGCCTCATCGATCGTGGCCGTCTGCCCGGTGGGCGACGTCGGCGAGTTCTGCGCAGGTGCCGCTGCTCCGGAGCTACACCCCGCCATTGCCACGGCAGCAAGAACCGCGATACCGATCTGGGCCACAGCCCGCCCATGCATTCTTGTAGTCATCCTTGACTCCCTTGATTGCGAGTTCGACGCTTGTACGCCGTACAAGACTGATCTCATTGTACGATGTACAAGACAAGAATGGAAGCTTGTTGCTGTATTGGCCTCACCATTGTTCGGGAGCATGAGCGGGTGTCGTCGCCCGGACTCGAGCGGTGCGAGATAGGTCAGCCTCGGCGTGACCACCTCGTTCACGCTTGGAGTGTCATGTGCGGCATCTCGAATGCCGGAGACTCGATCTGGATAGTGTCGGCAAGACGACCACCGTCGCCTTCTCTGCCGCTGGTCGGATCACCGGCACCGACCCCACCGATCCCGGCCCACGCCTACTAGCGCAACGCACAGCGGGAGCCGGCCTATGGCCAGGCTCCCGCTCGAGAAAGTCGCCTATGACGCGACTCACACGTCGCCTATGACGCGACTCAACACAATGGTGGCAGGTGAGGGATTCGAACCCCCGAAGTCGAAGACGGCTGATTTACAGTCAGATCCCTTTGGCCGCTTGGGTAACCTGCCGGGTGCGCACCCGCCCGGCTTTTCCAGTCGATCGGAGGCGCGATCATCTATCTTACCCGGTCGTGGAGGCCACGCTAACCACCTGAATCGCGCACCGATCCGTGCCGCCTCGAGCGGAACCGCGGTCGGGGCGCCGACACAGAGAACCTCCAGCCCATCCCCGGCGAAGCCGACTTAGACTCACGCATGTGGGCAGCACGCCCGCGTTACCGGGAGGTGCATCCGGATGCCGTTGCGCAAAGGCTGGATTCCCGCGATCGTCGCACCGATCGTCGTGGTCGCCGGCGCGATCGCTGTTCCCTCGATCGCGGATGCCGCGTCCCCACCGCAGGCTAAGACCCCTGCGCAGGTACTGGCCCTCATCGCCGGCAGCCACGACGCGCACTATTCCGGCATCGTCGAACAGACCTCGGATCTCGGACTCCCGCAGCTGCCGGCATCCATGTCGGGGACACCGTCATCGAGCGGGTTCGACGCGGCGAGCATCATCGGCCTGGTGACGGGATCGCACACGGCGCAGGTGTATGTGGACGGCCAGTCCAGGCAGAGGGTGCAACTCCTCGACACGCTCAGCGAGCGGGATCTCATCCGCAACGGGACCTCGATCTGGACCTACGACGCGTCGACCCACGCGGCCGTTCACGTCACCGCTTCCGGTCGTGCGACGAAAGGCGGGATGCCGCATGCCATGACCCCCTCAACCCTCGCCAACCGGTTCATCTCGTCGATCACAACCAGTACCGCTGTGACCGTCACGACCGGCACCGATCTCGGGCGCGGCGTGTACACGCTGATGCTCGAGCCGCGCACCTCAGCAACACTCGTGCGCGACGCCGTCATCACCGTGGACGCGCAGTCCGGCGTGCCCCTCGGTGTCCGCGTGGACGCGCGCGGACAGTCCGCAGCCGCCGTCCGCGTCGCGTTCCGTTCGATCGACTTCGGGCAGCCCGACGCCGGACTCTTCTCGTTCACGCCGCCGAAGGGCACGACGATCGAGAAGGCGACCCTGCCGGCCGAGCCGCCAGGCGGCACGCACGCTGACAGGGCCCGGGCGCATAAGCCCACCGTCATCGGCTCCGGCTGGACATCGATCGTGAAGATGCCCGCCGGCACCGGGGCCTCCGGCCTCGGATCGAAGGGCACGACGCTGTTCGACGAGCTCACCCAGAGGGTGGACGGGGGAAGGATGCTGCAGACCTCGCTGTTCACGGTCTACCTCCGTCCCGACGGCGCCGTGTTCGCCGGAGCCGTCCCACCAGCCGCCCTGCTCGCCGCCGCGAAGTGACTGACGGGTGACGGAGACGGCTGGTGTCGTCGGCGCGGCCGGCGACCCGGCGATCGTCACCCGTGGGCTCACGAAACGGTTCCGCCGTTCGGGTGGTCGCACCGCCGTGGACGATCTCGACCTCGAGGTGCCGCGCGGGGCGGTGTTCGGTTTCCTCGGACCGAACGGTTCGGGCAAGACGACGACGATCCGGATGCTGCTCGGCCTTGCGACGCCGACGGCCGGCGACATCCGTGTTCTCGGCGGCGACATGCCGCGCGCCGGTGCGACGGTCCTGCCCAGGGTCGGGGCGCTCGTGGAAGGGCCGGCATTCGCGCCGTTCCTGTCCGGAGTCGCGAATCTGACCCGCTTCGACGCCGCCGACCCTGCGTCGTCGCGATCCACACGCGCCGAGAGGGTGCGTGTGGCGCTGGAGCGGGTCGGCCTTGGCGCCGCCGCGACCAAACGGACCGGCGCGTACTCCCTCGGGATGAAGCAGCGGCTCGGACTCGCATCCGCGCTCCTCGGTCCGCGTGAACTGCTCGTGCTCGACGAGCCGACCAACGGGCTCGATCCGCAGGGCACGCGCGAGGTGCGCGCGCTTATCCGATCGCTCGCCGACGACGGCACGACCGTGTTCCTGTCCAGCCACCTGCTCAGCGAGATCGAGCAGGTGTGTACGCACGTCGCGGTGATGCGCTCGGGTCGCCTGATCACCAGCGGCACGCTCGACGAGCTGCGTGCGACGGGTGCTCCACGCCTGCACGTGCGCACTCCCGACGCGCAGGCCGCCGCCTCCGCCCTCTGCAGGCTCGGAATGGACGCCGAGCGCACCGGCGCGGACGAGCTGGACGCGATGCTCGGCCCCGACATCGCGGTCGAGGCGGTCACGGCCGCGCTCGTCGCGGAGGGCATACGGGTGCGCGGCATCGCCGTGACCGGCGCGAGCCTCGAGGAGCGTTTCGTGGAGCTGACCGGGGAGGGCTTCGATGTCGACGGGTGAGTCGGTCGTGCCGATCCCGCGCCACCGGCTGCTCGCACTGCTCGGCTCGGAGCTGCTCACGATGTTCCGCCGCTGGCGCACGATCGTCATGCTTGCCGCCCTCGCGCTCGTGCCGGTGCTCATCGCCGTGGCCGTCAAGGTCACGGGTGCCGGCTCACGCGGTCACGGCCCCGCTTTCCTCAGCGACATCACTGAGAACGGCCTGTTCGTGATCTTCACGGCGCTGACGGTCTCCATTCCGCTCTTCCTGCCGCTGACCGTCGCGGTCGTCGCCGGTGACACCATCGCGGGCGAGGCGAGCTTCGGCACATTGCGCTACCTGCTCATCGCGCCCGTCGGCCGCGTACGCCTGCTTGCGGTGAAGTTCGCGTCGAGCGGGGTCTTCGCGATCGCCGCCGTGCTGGCGATCGTGATCGGCGGGATCGCGGCGGGCGCTGCGCTGTTCCCGATCGGTCCCGTCACGCTGCTGTCCGGCGACACGGTCGGCGTCGCCGATGCGTTCGGCCGTGTCCTGCTGCTGGCCGGGTATGTGGCGATCTCTCTGCTCGGACTCTGCGGGATCGGGCTGTTCATCTCGACGCTGACCTCGATGCCGGTGGGTGCGATGGCTGCGACCGTGGTGCTGGCCGGGGTGTCGCAGGTGCTCGACCAACTTCCGCAGTTCGAGGTCATCCACCGGTATCTTCCGACCCATCTGTGGCTTGGCTTCGCGGACCTGCTGCGCAACCCCATCCTGTTCGACTCCTATGGACAAAACGCCGCCCTGCAGCTCGGGTACGTCGTGATCTTCGGCGCCCTCGCCATCGGCCGCTTCACGACGAAGGACATCCTGAGCTGACCTGCGGCTCGGATCCCGCGTCCGGCCGGTCGCAGACGACGAGGCGCTGCGGCGCGGGCATCGCCTGCCGACGACCTCACGTTCCGAGGCGGTCGAGGTCCATCGTCACCGCGCCGGGAAGGCGCAGCAGCGCCCCCTCGAAGCGCACGGTGGCCGCGGCCACACGCATGGCTCGCGCGAGCGCCTCTTCCCACGCCGCCGCGTCGGCCGGGGCATCCTGCACCATCGAGGCCACGATCGCGGCCAGTACAGCATCGCCGGCACCCATCGTGTCGACGATCCGCCCGGGCATCGGGGCGGCCGGCGCGGTCACCTGGGCGCCTGCGGCATCCAGCACAGCGCCCGCCGCACCGGCGGTGGCCAGGACGGCCCGAGCGCCCGCCTCGCCGAGCTGCGCACGCACGGTGTCGATATCGCTCGCATACAGCAGCCGGGCATCGTCGTCGCCGACCTTGACGAGCGCACATCGCGGCACGAGCGACTCGAAGCCGCGCACGAACTCCTCCCGGTCGTGCAGCATGCCCGCCCGCGGATTCGGGTCGATCGCCAGCGGCCGCGTGCCCATGGCATCGGCCAGCGCCGTGACCTGCTGGGCGTCATCGAACGGGAAGCAGCTGACCACCGTCAGCGGCGCACGGGCGATCGCATCGCGTTCGTCGGCACCGAACTCGACGCGCCGGTGCTGCGCGGCGTCATTGAACTCGTACACGGGCTCGCCGGCGCTGCGCGTGGACACCGCCCGAGACGACCCGCGCGTGGACGGCGAGGCCAGCAGCCCGACGCCGTAGTCACGCAGGTATGCACGGATGTGCTCGCCCGCCTCGTCGTCGCCGACCATCGCGATCAGCGTCGCTGGAACGCCCAGCCGCACCAGCCCCACCGCCACGTTGAGGGCAGCACCCCCGACGAGCTCCTTGACGGATCGCCCGTCGCGCAGCTCGTCGATGAGCGCGTCACCGATCACGACAACGGGGGCAGCCTGTTCCATTCCGCCAGTCTAGGCAGAGCGGATGCCGCACCCTGCGCCCGCACCGGGCTGCACTGCGCATCCCACCGCCCCGGACCCGCTTCAGCCGTCGCCTTCTGCGGGCTCTATCCGACGCGACCCGCAGAAAGCGACTGCCGGATGCCGCGGCCGACATCCGCCGGGCGGTCTCGG
>CALKHM010000237.1 GCA_937988695.1 uncultured Microbacterium sp.
CGACCGCGCCAAGGGGCTGCTGAACGAGAAGATGGGCCTGTCCGAGCCCGAGGCCTTCCGTTGGATCCAGAAGGCCTCGATGGACCGACGCCTCACGATGCAGGACGTCGCCAAGGCGATCATCGAACAGCTCGCGCCGAAGAAGAAGTGACCTTCGTCCTCACCGCGGCGGCAGTGTGCGCACCATGTTCGTGATCCGCACGGTGGAGCAGCGACGGCCCTGATCGTCGCTGAGGACGATCTCGTGCACCATGACGCTGTGACCGAGGTGGATGGGCGTGCACACGCCGGTGATGAATCCCGACGTGGCCGACCGGGTGTGCGTGGCGTTGATGTCGACCCCGACCGCCAACCGCCCGGGACCCGCGTGCCAGTTCGCGTGCATGGAGCCCAGCGACTCGCCGAGCACGACATATGCGCCGCCGTGGAACAGCCCTACCGGCTGTGTGTTGCCCTCGACCGGCATCCGTCCCACGCACTGCTGCGCGGTGAACTCGATCCATTCGAAGCCCATCTTCTCCGCCAGCGCGCCCAGGCCCCGGGCCTTCGCCCAGACCAGCGCATCGGCGGGCCGGTCATCCCAGGTCACAGCGGGAACAGCAGCTGGATCGACGGCCATGGGTCTCCTTCGCGGCGCGGCAGACGTCGGTGGCCCTGACTAGGCTGACAGGGTGACGGACTCCGCAAAGCCTACCCTCCTGATCGTCGACGGCCATTCCCTCGCATATCGCGCGTTCTACGCACTTCCGGTGGAGAACTTCTCCACGAAGGACGGCCAGCACACCAACGGGATCTACGGCTTCCTGTCCATGCTGATCAACCTCATCAAGGCCGAGCAGCCCACGCACATGGCAGTCGCGTTCGACACGTCACGCGTCTCGTTCCGCACCCGCGAGTATGCCGACTACAAGGCCACCCGCTCGGAGACGCCGGCCGAGTTCCGCGGACAGATCCCGCTGCTCCAGGAGTGTCTTGCGGCCATGAGCATCACGGTCCTCACCGCTGAAGACGTCGAGGCCGACGACATCCTCGCGACGCTGGCGACACAGGGCGCCCAGGCCGGTTACAGCGTGCTGGTGTGCTCCGGCGATCGCGACAGCATCCAGTTGGTCACCGACGACGTGACGCTGCTGTACCCGAGCGTGCAGGGCGTCTCCCAGCTCAAACGCTACGACCCGCAGGCGGTACGGGAGCGCTACGGCGTCGCTCCGGAGCAGTATCCCGACATCGCCGCCCTGGTCGGGGAGACCAGCGACAACCTGCCCGGCGTGCCGAAGGTGGGGGAGAAGACGGCGGTCAAGTGGCTGAACCAGTTCGGGTCGTTGGAGGCGGTCCTGGCCGGCGCTGAGCAGATCAAGGGCGTTGCCGGCGGGAACCTGCGCGAGCACCTCGACGATGTGCGTCGCAACCGCCGGCTGAACCGGCTCGTGCGCGACGTGCCGCTGCCGGTGACACCCGCCGACCTCGCGGTCCGGCCCATCGATGCTCAGGCCGTGCGCGACATCTTCTCGCGGCTCGAGTTCCGCACCCTCACGGCGCGTCTCTACGAGGCGACGGGGACGCCCGACGACGGACATGAGGCGTCCGCGATCGCGACGGCCCCGGAACCCGCGCAGCTGGCGCCCGACGAGCTCGCGAGGTGGCTGGCCGATGCCGGGGACGAGGTCGGGGTCACCGTGACCACCTCCGGCGGCCTCCCACACCGGCTTGGCTTCGCGACGGCGGATGCCGCGGTTGAGACGTCCTGGTCCGCCGAGGTCGCCGCGGCCATCGGCGGCTGGCTGGCCTCCGATGCGCCCAAGGTCCTCAGCGATGCGAAGCCGCAGCTGAAGGCGCTGCGGCGTGCAGAAGCAGATCTCGGCGGGATCGTGTACGACGTCATCATCGCCGGGTGGCTGGCACGCCCCAGCCTGCCCGACAAGACACTCGGCGACCTCGTGGAGCGCTGTCTCGACGAGAAGCTGCCCGAGGCCGACCCCAGCCAGCTGGTTCCCGAGCACGAAGGGGCGACACCGGGCCAGCTCTCGTGGTACGCGTTGCGGGTGGCCGCCGTGCAGCGCGAGCAGCTGCCCACGCGGGTGGCGGAGGTTCTCGCCGGTATCGAGATGCCGACGCTCGTCGCCCTGGCCGACATGGAGCTGGCCGGTGTGACCGTCTCCCATGAGAAGCTCAGCACGTTCTCGGCCGAGCTCGCCACCCGCGCCGACGGCATCGCACAAGACGCCTACGCGGCGATCGGGCGTGAGGTGAACCTCGGATCGCCCAAGCAGCTGCAGGAAGTGCTGTTCGACGAGCTCGGGCTGCCGAAGACCCGCAAGACCAAGACCGGGTACTCCACGGATGCCGGCGCCTTGGCGGCGCTGCAGGAGACGAGCCCGCACCCGTTCCTGGATCTGCTGCTGCAGCACCGCGAGGCGACGAAGCTGCGACAGATCATCGAGTCGCTCGACGTCGCGATCGGCGCGGACCGGCGCATCCACACCACCTACGTGCAGACCGGCAGCCAGACCGGACGGCTCTCCAGCACCGACCCGAATCTGCAGAACATCCCCATCCGCACCGATGAGAGCCACCGCATCCGTGCGGCGTTCCAGGTGGGTGAGGGCTACGAGACGCTGCTGACGGCCGACTACTCGCAGATCGAGATGCGCATCATGGCGCACCTGTCGGAGGACCCGGGTCTCATCGAGGCGTTCCGCACCGGTGAAGACCTGCACCGTTTCGTCGGCTCGCGGGTGTTCGGCGTCGAACCGGCCGATGTGACACCGTTCATGCGCACGAAGGTCAAGGCGATGTCATACGGTCTCGTGTACGGCCTGAGCGCCTTCGGACTGTCCAAGCAGCTGCGCATCGAGCAGTCCGAGGCCAAGCAGCTGATGACCGAGTACTTCGCGAGGTTCGGCGCCGTGCGCGATTACCTGCGCGCCTCCGTGGAGAAGGCTCGTGTCGACGGTTACACCGAGACCATCTTCGGGCGGCGACGGCCGTTTCCCGACCTGGCCAGCCCTAACCGGGTGCTGCGCGAGAACGCCGAGCGAGCCGCGTTGAACGCGCCGATCCAGGGCAGCGCCGCCGACATCATGAAGCTCGCGCTGCTGCGCATCCACCGCGAGCTGCGCGACGAGCGCCTGGCATCGCGCATGCTCCTGCAGATCCACGACGAGCTCGTCGTGGAGATCGCGCCGGGGGAGTGGGATGCCGTGGAGCGCATCGTCCGCAGCGGAATGGGCGACGCCGCCGATCTGTCGGTCCCGTTGGACGTGCAGATCGGACGCGGCCCGGACTGGGACGAAGCAGGACACTGAAGGGATCACATCCATGACGGAATCCGAACGCCAGCTCACCCCGGTCGACACGATCGCCGAGGCGTGGGTCGACGACGTCGCCGAGCTGTTTCCGACGATCGCGACCTACATCGGCCGCGTCGAGTACAACGACCGCTACGGCGACTACTCGCCGGCGGGCGCTGATGCCGCCGCCGAGCGTGCCCGTGCCCGCCTGCGAGAACTGCGCGCTGCCACGCCGGTCGACGCGGTGGACGAGGTGACCAAGCAGGATCTCACCCGTGAGCTGGAGCTCTCTGTCGAGGTCCACGAGGCGAGGGTGCACCTGCGCGACCTCAACGTCATCGCCTCTCCCGCGCAGGACATCCGAAGCGTGCTGGACCTCATGCCGACCGCGACGGCCCAGGACTGGGAGGTCATCTCCGCACGCCTGCGTGCCCTGCCGTCGGCCATCGGCGGCTACATCGAGACGCTGCGTCACGGCATCGACGCCGGGATCGTTCCCGCACGCCGTCAGGTCGGAGAGGTGATCACGCAGATCGCTCGGTACACCGCCGACGACGGCTTCTTCGCCGGCTTCGTGAGCGAGGCGGCGCCTGACGAGGGCCAGCTGCCGGCGTCACTGGCCCGCGCACTGTTGGACGCGGCCTCGGGGGCCCGCGTGGCCTATGACCAGCTGGCGGACTTCCTGCGCAGCGAGCTGGCCCCCGCTGCGAGCGACCACGACGGGGTCGGCCGCGAGCTGTATGGCTTGTTCTCGCGTCAGTTCCTCGGCGCCCAGATCGATCTCGACGAGACCTATGAGTGGGGGCTCGAAGAGCTCGCGCGGATGATCGCCGAGCAGGAGGCGGTCGCCCGCGAGATCGTGCCGGGGGCGTCGGTCGAGGAGGCGATCGCCTTCCTCGAGTCCGACGCGGCACACCGGCTGCATGGCACCGATGCGCTGCAGCGCTGGATGCAGCAGGCCGCCGACCGCGCGGTGGCCGATCTCGGCGCCACCCACTTCGACATCCCCGAGCCCGTCCGACGCATCGAGTGCATGATCGCCCCCACCCAGGAGGGCGGGATCTACTACACCGGGCCGACCGACGACTTCTCCCGGCCGGGACGCATGTGGTGGTCGGTTCCCGAGGGCGTCGAGGACTTCGAGACCTGGCGAGAGCTGACGACCGTCTACCACGAGGGCGTCCCCGGCCATCACCTGCAGATCGCTCAGGCCGTGTACAACAGGAGTCAGCTGAACTCGTGGCGACGGCTGCTGGCCGGTACATCGGGCCATGCTGAGGGCTGGGCCCTCTACGCGGAGCGGCTCATGGAACAGCTCGGCTACTTGGAAGACCCCGCCGACCGGCTGGGGATGCTGGATGGTCAGCGCATGCGCGCGGCGCGGGTCGTTCTGGACATCGGCGTGCATCTGGGCAAGCCACGGCCGGCGGGTTGGATGCATCTCGGCGACGACGGGGCGAGGTGGGATGCCGGCTTTGCTCTCGAGTTCATGCGCCGCAATGTGAACATGTCCGACGCGTTCGTGCAGTTCGAGGTCAACCGCTACCTCGGCTGGCCGGGGCAGGCTCCGTCGTACAAGGTCGGTCAGCGGATATGGCAAGAAGTGCATGACGAGTACGCGGCCCGTCAGGGTGCAAAGTTCTCGGAGAAGGCGTTCCACAAGAAGGCGCTCGACCTGGGCGGAGTCGGCCTGGACACACTGCGGAGCGCCCTGCTCGCGTGACCCCCTCGGTCGTTGAGCGAGCGAAGCGAGTCGAAACGACCCGCGCCGCCCCCGCCCTCGGTCGTTGAGCGAGCGAAGCGAGTCGAAACGACCCGCGCCGCCCCCGCCC
>CALKHM010000238.1 GCA_937988695.1 uncultured Microbacterium sp.
GCGCTGCACGAGCGGGTCTGGCCGTCGTCCGCGCATCGCGACGACGGCGGCCGTCTCGTCCTGGGCGGCGTGGCCGTCGACCAGCTGAGGGAGCGCTTCGGGACCCCGCTGTACGTGCTCGACGAGGCCGATGTGCGGGTGCGCGCGCGCCGAACCGTCGCGGCGTTCCGCGAGGCGGCTGCCGCGCACGGCGCCGACGCCCGCGTGTACTACGCCGGCAAGGCGTTCCTGTGCACCGAGGTCGTGCGCTGGGTCACCGGCGAGGGCATGAGTGTGGATGTGTGCAGCGGGGGAGAGCTCGAGGTGGCGCTGGCCGCGGGCGCGGACCCGGCCGGCATCGGCTTCCACGGCAACAACAAGAGCGTCGCCGAGCTCGAGCGCGCGGTCGCGGTGGGCGTGGGCACGGTCATCGTCGACAGCTCGATGGAGATCGAGCGTCTGGCCGAGGTCGCCGCGCATGCTGGTGCGGTGCAGCACGTGCTGGTGCGCGTGAACAGCGGCGTGCACGCCGAGACCCACGACTTCCTGGCGACCGCCCACGAGGACCAGAAGTTCGGGTTCGCGATGGATGCCGCTCAGGCGGCGGTCGCGCGCATCCGCGAGCTGCCGTCGTTGCGGTTCGACGGGCTGCACTGCCACATCGGCTCGCAGATCTTCGGGGTGTCCGGCTTCGCCGAGTCGGCGGCACGGCTGGTCGCGCTGCACGCGCGCCTGCTCGAGGGCGGCCCCATCCCGCTGCTGAACCTCGGAGGCGGCTTCGGCATCGCCTACACCCCGGCCGACCACCCGACCGCGATCGAAGAGCTCGCCGAGGGGATCGTCACCGCGGTGGCCGACCGCTGCGCAGAGCACGGCATCGCGATGCCGACCCTGGCGTTCGAGCCCGGTCGCGCCATCGTCGGGCAGGCCGGCGTGACGCTGTACGAGGTGGGCACGACCAAGCCGGTGGCCCTGGCCGACGGCGGCACGCGCCTCTACGTGAGCGTGGACGGCGGGATGAGCGACAACGCGCGCCCTGCCCTGTACGGCGCGCAGTACACCGCGCGGATCGCATCGCGCACCTCGGATGCCGCGCCCGCCCTCGTGCGGGTGGTCGGCAAGCACTGCGAGTCCGGCGACATCGTCGTCGACCAGGAGCATCTGCCCGCCGACATCGCCCCCGGCGATCTCGTAGCGGTGCCGGCGACCGGGGCATACTGCTTCTCGCTGGCCAGCACCTACAACTACCTGCCGCGCCCGGCTGTCGTCGCCGTGCGTGACGGGGCCGCCCGCGTCATCGTGCGCGGTCAGAGCATCGCCGATCTGCTGCTGGCAGACGTCGGCGCAGAAGGGAAGGCATGATCGACTATCGCCGCCTGCGCGTCGCGCTCCTGGGAGCCGGGGCCGTCGGATCCCAGGTCGCGCGTCTGCTCATCGAGCACGCCGACGAGCTCGCCGACCGCTCCGGGGCCGCGCTGGAGCTGGCCGGCATCGCCGTGCGCGACGTCGACGCGCCGCGCGACGTCGCACTGCCGCGCGAACTGCTCACCACCGACGCCGAGACGCTCATCCTCGGCAGCGACATCGTCATCGAGCTGATGGGCGGCATCGAGCCCGCCCGCGGGTACCTGCTGCAGGCGCTGAACTCCGGCGCCGACGTGGTCACCGCCAACAAGGCGCTGCTGGCCACGCACGGCGCCGAGATCTTCGATGCGGCCGATCAGGTCGGGGCCTCGGTGTATTACGAGGCCGCCGCCGCCGGGGCCATCCCGATCATCCGGCCGCTGCGCGACTCGCTGGCCGGCGACCGGGTCAACCGCATCATCGGCATCGTCAACGGCACGACGAACTACATCCTCGACCGCATGGACATCGAGGGTGCCGACATGGCCGGCATCCTCGCCGACGCGCAGCGACTCGGTTATGCCGAGGCCGACCCCACCGCCGACGTCGAAGGCTACGACGCCGCGCAGAAGGCGGCGATCCTGGCCAGTCTCGCGTTCCACACCACGGTGCCGCTGGAGGCGGTCCACCGTGAAGGCATCACCGGGGTCACAAGGCAGATGATGGATGCCGCGCGGCACGCCGGCTACGTCATCAAGCTCGTCGCGGTGTGCGAGCGGATGGTCGGCCGCGGCGCGGCATCCGACGGCGAGGCGATCTCGGTGCGGGTGTACCCCGCCCTCATTCGGCGCGATCACCCCCTGGCCAGCGTCCACGGCGTGAACAACGCCGTGTTCGTGCAGGCGGAGGCCGCCGGCAACCTCATGTTCTACGGCGCCGGCGCCGGCGGGGTGCAGACCGCATCCGCCGTGCTCGGCGACGTCGTCTCGGCCGCGCGGCGTCACATCGCCGGCGGTGCGGGCGTGGGCGAGTCGACCCGGGCCAACCTGCCCACGGTCGACATCGGCCAGGTCGTCACCCGGTACCAGATCACCCTCGAGGTCGACGACCGGCCCGGCGTGCTTGCACGTGTGGCCGGCATCCTCTCCGACGGACACGTGTCGATCGCGACCGTGGAGCAGACGGTGCAGGAGCACACGACCACAGAGCCGTCCGCTCACAGCGCGGGCGACGCAGGATCGGCGCGTCTGGTGATCGGGACGCACAAGGCTTTGGAGCAGGACCTCGGCGAGACCGTCGCACGGCTTGCCGAGGACGACGTGGTGGAGCGCGTCGTCTCGGTCCTGCGCGTGGAAGGAGATTGACATGGCACACCTGTGGCGCGGAGTGCTCCGCGAATACGCAGACCGACTCGGGGTCACCGAGACCTCGACCGTCGTGACCCTCGGCGAAGGCGGCACTCCGCTGATCCCGGCGCCGGCGCTCTCGCAGCGCACCGGCGCGGATGTGTGGGTGAAGTTCGAGGGCATGAACCCGACCGGCTCGTTCAAGGACCGCGGGATGACCGTGGCGCTCTCACGCGCCGTCGAGCACGGAGCCAAGGCCGTGATCTGCGCGTCGACCGGCAACACGTCCGCGTCGGCGGCCGCGTATGCCGCGCACGCCGGCATCACGGCGGCGGTGCTGGTGCCCGAGGGCAAGATCGCGATGGGAAAGCTCAGTCAGGCCGTCGCGCACGGCGGCACGCTCATCCAGATCCGCGGCAACTTCGACGACTGCCTCGAGATCGCGCGCGAGCTCGCCGACACCTATCCCGTGCACCTGGTCAACTCGGTCAACCCCGACCGCATCGAGGGACAGAAGACCGCCGCCTACGAGATCGTGGAGCAGCTCGGCGACGCGCCGGACTTCCACTTCATCCCGGTCGGCAACGCCGGCAACTACACCGCGTACTCGCGTGGGTACCGTGAGGAGGCCGCCCGCGGCGCCGCCACTCGTGTACCGCGGATGTTCGGCTTCCAGGCCGCCGGTTCCGCGCCGATCGTGCGTGGTGAGGTCGTCACCGCGCCCGAGACGGTGGCCACCGCGATCCGCATCGGCAATCCGGCCTCGTGGCATCTGGCGCTGGAGGCGCGCGATGCCACCAACGGCTGGTTCGGCGCCATCGAGGACGACGTGATCCTGGCCGCGCAGAAGATCCTGGCCGCCGAGGTGGGCGTGTTCGTCGAGCCGGCGTCGGCGATCAGCGTGGCGGGTCTGCTCAGCCGCGCCGAGGCCGGTGTGATCCCGGCTGGTGCACGCGTGGTGCTCACCGTCACCGGGCACGGCTTGAAGGACCCGCAGTGGGCGCTGCGTCGCGCCGACGGCTCCGAGGTCGCCCCGACGGTCGTCGACGCCGACACGCGAGAGGTCGCCGACGTGCTCTCGCTCGTCGCGGAGGCGACCGCGTGAGCTCAGCCCCGCTCTCTCCGGCGGCGGCGCCCGGGCACGCCGTCGCCGTGCGGGTGCCCGCCACCAGCGCGAACCTCGGACCGGGTTTCGACACGCTCGGTCTCGCGCTGAGCCTGTACGACGAGCTGGTCGTCCAGGCGCTGCCCGAGGGCGAGCTGCGCATCGAGGTGACCGGGCCCGGCGCCGAGCGCGTGCCGCGCGACGGGTCGAACCTCGTCGTGCGCGCCATCGCGTACGCGTTCGAGGCAGTCGGCAGGCGGATGCCGGGGATTGCTCTGTCCACGCGGATCGTGATCCCGCACGGGCGGGGACTGGGCTCGTCGGGCGCGGCGGTGGTGGCGGGTCTGCTGGCCGCGCGCGGGCTGCTGGCCGGTGATGTGGAGTTCGGGCCCTCGCTGCTGCTGCGGCTGGCCAGCGAGCTGGAGGGCCATCCCGACAACGTGGCACCTGCGCTGTTCGGGGGCCTGACGATCGCCTGGATGGACGACAACGGGCCGCAGCACAAGAAGCTGCTCGTGCACCGTGGTGTCTCGCCGTTGGTGTTCGTGCCGGAGTCGACCATGCCCACGAGCATCTCGCGGGGTCTGGCGCCGCTGCAGGTCACCCGGGAGGACGCCGTGTTCAACGTGTCGCGGTCGGCCCTGCTGATCGCAGCGCTCACGCAGAGCCCCGAACTGCTGCTGGCGGCCACCGACGACAAGCTGCACCAGACCTACCGTGCACAGGCGATGCCCGACACCGACCGGCTCGTGCGCGCGCTGCGTCACGCAGGGTTCGCCGCCGTGCTGTCGGGGGCGGGCCCGAGCGTGCTCGTGCTGGCCGACGGGCCGGGCCGGCGCCTGGAGGCGGCCGCCCTCGCGGCATCCGTCACGAACTCGCCGTGGGAGCCGCTGATGCTCGCCGTCGACTTCAAGGGTGGTACAGTGAGGGACTATACGGAGGAAGCTCGGCAGCCCGCGTCGCCCGCGACATAAGGCCGCGAGAATCTCAACCTCCATCGCACTTCTGCGAACACCCGCATTGCCCCCGACAGCCGGCGTCATCGTTCCGGTCAGGTCCCGGAGGCCTGTCCCCGGTCGGTGATCCTGCCCACGGGCGCATCGGTGTGCGTCGACGACGGCACCGCGCGGGTGTGCTCATCCGTTCGTTTCACAAGGGAGAACTCGTGGAGTCCATCTCCGAGGTCCACACCGACGCGCCCGCCGCGGATCGCAACGACGCGGCCGACGTCGGCCGTACCGCCGACGTCGACGCGCCTGCCACCGCTGACGCGCCCGCCACCGCACCCCGCAAGCGCGCACCACGCCGTGCGAAGACCGCCGTCGTCACGCCCGAATCCGCACCGGAC
>CALKHM010000239.1 GCA_937988695.1 uncultured Microbacterium sp.
CTCGTGCCCAGGACGTGTGCGAGCAGCAGCTCGGCGTCGACCGCGGCATCGGCCACCCCCGCCTGCGCGAGGGCCTGCGCGGCCGCGCGCAACACCGTCTTCACGCGGGGCGGGATGGGGGCGGCGTCCATGGCGGCGTCCAGCCTATCTCCGGTTCCCAGACACACTCCGCACCGAGGGGGAACCGCCGACCCCGTAAGCTGTATGGGGCGCCCTCGTAGCTCAGTGGATAGAGCGGCGGACTCCTAAGCCGCGCGTCGGAGGTTCGATTCCTCTCGGGGGCACAGGCGACCGATCCGAAGCGGCATCCGCTACCGGAAGATCCTGCGCACGATGTTCACGTCCGCGAGGTCGAGCAGCTCGTCCCCGCGACCGCTCATCACCGTGCGCAGCGCCCACAGCGTGAACCCCTTCGCCTGCGCGGCCGTGATCGCCGGCGGGATGGACAGCTCGTCACGTGCGACGACGACATCGACGAGCGCCGCGCCGGGCACGGCGAACGCCCGCTGCAGGGCGTCTTCCAGGTCGGCAGGATCCTCGACGCGGATGCCGGTGATCCCGACCGAGGTGGCGACATCGGCGAAGTTCGGGTTGTGCAGACCGGTGCCGAAGTCGAGGATGCCGGCGGCCTTCATCTCGAGCTCGACGAAGTTCAGCGACGAGTTGTTGAACACGACGATCTTCACGGGCAGGTCGTTCTGGGTGATCGAGAGGAGATCCCCCATGAGCATCGCCAGGCCGCCGTCACCGGACAGAGCCACGACCTGGCGGCCGGACGCGGCGGCGGCCGCGCCCAGCGCCTGCGGCAGCGCGTTCGCCATCGAGCCGTGCACGAACGACCCCAGCAGCATCCGCTCCCGGGTCATCCGCAGGTACCGCGCGGCCCAGATCGTCGGGGTGCCCACGTCGGCGGTGAACACGGCGTCCTGCGCGGCGAGCTCGTCGATCAGCCGGGCCGCGTATTGCGGGTGGATCGGCTTCTTCCCGTCGTTGCCGGCGAGCTCGTCGAGCTCGCGGCGCGTCTTCCGGTAGTGCTTGACGCTGTCTTTGAGGTGCTTGTCGTTGCGGCCGTCGTCGATGAGCGGCAGCAGAGCCGACGCCGTGCTCTTCACGTCTCCGACAAGACCCGCGTCGATCGGCGTGCGACGGCCCAGCTGCGACCCGCGGATGTCGACCTGGACGATACGTGCCTTCTCGGGGAAGAACTGCCGGTAGGGGAAGTCGGTGCCGAGCATCAGCAGCGCGTCGCAGCGTTCCATCGCGCGGTATCCCGATGCGAAGCCGAGCAACCCCGTCATGCCGACGTCGAACGGGTTGTCGTGCTCGATGTGCGGCTTGCCGCGCAGCGCGTGCACGATGGGCGCCTGCAGCCTCTCGGCCAGAGCGAGCACCTCGGCGTGGGCGCCGGCCACCCCGGCCCCGGCAAGGATCGTGACCTTCTTGGCGTCGTTGAGGATGCTGGCGGCCGCGCGCAGATCCTGCTCGCCAGGGACGACGTGCGACGCGGCGGCACGGATCGGCGCGGAGGGCCGACGGCCCGGCGCCTCCCGGAAGAACACGTCGCCGGGGACCACGACCACCGCGACCCCGCGGAGGCTGATGGCCGCGCGCATGGCGGCCTCGAGCACCCACGGCAGCTGCGAGGCGTCGCTGACCAGCTCGCAGTACACGCTGCACTCCTGGAACAGGTCCTGCGGATGCGTCTCCTGGAAGTAGCCGCTGCCGATCTCGGCGAGCGGGATGTGCGAGGCGATCGCGAGCACCGGGACGCGGCTGCGGTTCGCGTCGAACAGCCCGTTGATGAAGTGCAGGTTGCCCGGTCCGCAGCTGCCTGCGGCCACCGCCAGCTCACCGGTGAGCTCGGCTTCCGCGCCCGCCGCGAAGGCGGCGGCCTCCTCGTGCCGCGTGTGCATCCAGCGGATGCCGCCGTCCCGGCGCAGCGCGTCGGTGAAGGCGTTCAGCGAATCGCCGGGGATGCCCCAGATGCGCTGCACACCAGCGGCTTTCAGGGTCTGCACGAACAGCTCCGCCACATTCGTCGACATGCCGCCAGCGTAGGTGCGCGAGGTACGGGGCGCGAGGGGGTCGCCGGGTGTGAATCCTCTCAGAATGCGCGCGCGGGGTTGCATCCCGGTCGGATTCTCGGAATCGTGGCCGATTCGAAGTCCCTCATGGAAGGAGCTCTCATGCTCACTCTGACCGAGAACGCACAGACGGCGGTGAAGTCGATCGTCTCGAACAGTCCCGAGACCGAAACGGCGGGTCTTCGCATCCACGGCTCGCAGGATCCCGCTTCGGGGTTCGCGCTGTCGGTCGTGACCGCTCCCGAGGCGACCGACACGATCGTCGACGAGTCGGGCGCGCGGGTGTTCCTGGACGTCGGCGCCGCGGCCGCCCTCGACGACCAGGTGCTCGACGCACAGGTCGACACGGAGGGCGGGGTCCGGTTCGGACTCACCTCTCAGGTGTGATGCGGAGGTGACGGGGGTCCGAGGCCGGGACGCACCGAACCCCCGTCACCCGTCAGCGGAAGTCCCGAGAACGGTGCATCACACCGACCCGCAGATCCTCGGCGGCATCCGCGAGCAGGTTCACCACCCCCTCCGCCGAACGTTCCACGATCCCCCGCACGATCAGAGCCGGTGCATCGCGCAGCGTGCGCCGGTACCGGGTCCACACCCCTGTCGGGCAGATCACGTTGACGATTCCGTGCTCATCCTCCAGGTTGAGGAAGGTGATCCCGGATGCCGTCGCCGGCCGCTGCCGATGGGTGACCAGGCCCGCCACCTCCACGCGTCGGCCGCTCTCGTGCACGCGCAGCTCCTGCGAGGTCAGCACCGCCCGCGCGTCGAGCCGGGCGCGGAAATGTGCCAGCGGATGATCGTCGGTGGAGACGCCCGTCGCCCACAGGTCGGCAGCCAGCCTCTCGTAGCTCGAGGGATCGCCGAACAGCGGCGGCTGCACCGACACCATCGAATCGGGGAGGAACTCGGGTCGATCCTGCGCGGCCGATCCCGCGAGCCAGATCGCCTCGCGTCGGGACATGCCCAGGCAGTCGAACGCACCCGCGGTGGCCAGCGCCTCCAGTTGCGTCGTGGACACCCCGACCCGGCGCACGAGGTCGCGCATGTCACGGTAGCGCCCGTGCGCGTCCCGCTCGGCGACGATCCGCGCGGCGAGGTCCTTCCCGATCCCCTTCACCGCGGCAAGCCCCAGCCGCACGGCGAACGCCCCGTCGCGCCGGTGGGCGGCGGACTCGTCGGGGGCGTCGACATCGAAGTCCCCGACCGGCGGCTGGTGGTGATCCCGGCACGAGTCGAGGCCGGCAGTCGGCTCAGCGGTGTCCCCGGCGCGTTTCGACTCGGGCGCTGCGCTCCCTCGC
>CALKHM010000240.1 GCA_937988695.1 uncultured Microbacterium sp.
TTGTTCGAGATGTCGAGGACCCCGGCCGGAGCCCCGCCGCCGTCGGCGATGGCATCCATGGCTCGCATCGTCATGCCGGCACCGCCCGAGACGAGCCCGACCGTGCCTCCCAGCGCGACGAAGACCAGCCGCGCCCGGCGGCAGGCGGCAGCCGCCTCGCTCTCCTCGGTGTGCGCCTGGGTCAGCTGGTCGGCCGTGAACGCATGGCGGAAGGCCGCCTGGTCGTCGAGCACGACCTTCGCATCCACCGCCAGCGGACGACCGTCGACGATCGCGAGCGGGTTGACCTCGACCGTGGTGGCCTCGGCCTCCACGGCGACCTGCAGCAGCTGACGCGCGACGGCGACGACACGTTCACGCACGAACGCGTCGGATTCGACGCCTGCCAGGGCCTGTCGCAGCTCGTGCCCTCGATAATCGACGGGATGTCCGAACGCGTACCTGACCGGCGGGTCGCCGGACTCGATCTCGATCCCTCCCGTCGGCGAGTAGAGCACGCTGTAGCCGTGCGCCGACGGATCGACGACGACGCAGAGGTAGAGCTCGCGATCGATCACGAGCCAGGGTTCGACAAGCACCCCCGTCGGCTTCTCTCCGGCGAATCGCGACGCCATGATCGCGGCGAAAGCGTCGCGCAGCTGTGCGTGGTCGTCGCAGCGCAGGACGCCGCCGGCCTTGCCGCGGCCGCCCGAGCGGACCTGGGCCTTCGCGGCGACGGGAAACGTCCACGGGCCATGCCCGTCGAGCTCGTCCGCGGTGGTGACCAGTGCCCCACCATCTGCCAGGGGCACGGACGCGGCTCGCAAGAGGCGCTTGCCCGCTGCTTCTGTCAGCAGCATCGAATCTCCTCGGCCGACACACAAGTCGGCCCAGGAATTGCGAACTCATCCCGGGACAGGAAGGCGTCTGCGCCGACCACCGATGATGATGCAACATCCGGGAGTGAAGAACTCGGAAGCCTCACCCCGCGGAACACACTGTGGCAGAGGAAAACTCTCGTTGTCAAGCCGCCTCGGCGCAAGGCCGTCCGGCACAGCATGCGCATAGACTCAGAAGCCTGTGAGAGAGGTGGCCTCATGAGCACTCCCCCGAGCGACCCGCATCCCGGTCAGCCGGGTCCGCCGCCGGCGCTGCCGCAGCAGCCACAGCAGCCGCCGTACGCGAACGGCTCCCCGATGCTCGCGCAGACACCGCCTCTCGTACCGGGCCAGGCTCCTGCGTCCGGCGCGTACGCCCCGCCGGGCGCAGCTGTCCGCGCACGCAACCCGTTCGGCACGGTCGCGCTCGTCACCGCAGTCGCGGCGCTCGTGCTCGGCCTGATCCAGCTCGTGAGCCAGGCGATGATGCTCGCCCGTGCCGACGCGGGTGGATACCAGGCGCTGGCGGCCACCGGCCTGCTGTTCCTGGTCGTCGAGTCGTTGCTGGCCATGGTCGCCCTGATCTGCGGCATCGCGGGCCTGGTCGCACGCGATCGGCCGAAGGCCGTCGCCGGGGTCGGCCTCGGCATCGCGATCGCCGTGCTCACTTCGTCGGCCGGTAGCGCGCTGTACAGCGGTCTGATCCGCCTGTTCACGAGCTTCTGAGCCCGGCTGCGCAGCGTCGCGCAGCCCGATCAGCGTCGGCGGGGCAGGCCGGCGACGACCTCCAGCAGCACCCGCGCCGACTCCGGCCAGCGGAACTGGGCGATGTGGGCGGCGCCCGCGGCCACGAGTGCGTCGCGGACGGTGTCATCGTCGAGGGCGGTCACGGCGGCGGCGAAGCCCGCCGGATCCTCGGCGTCGACGTACAGCGCCCCGGGGCCGGCGACCTCGTGGAAGATCTCCAGGTCGCTGACCACGGCCGGCACGCCCATCGCCAGCGCCTCGGCGATGGGCAGGCCGTACCCTTCGTCGAGGCTGGTCGTCACCAGCACCGCACGATCGGCCAGCAGCCGCGCATACTCGGCGTCGCTGACCCCGCCATGGAACACGACGTCGGCCCCGTCGGTCACGAGCGCCTCCAGCTCCGCGCGACGGGCGGGCGAGATGCGGCTGAGCAGATGCAGTGTGCGCCCGGGCAGCCGCGCCATCCCGCGAATGAGCGCCTCGACGTTCTTGTACGGCATGAACGAGCCCATGTACACGAGGTTCCGTGTGCCGCCGGCGACCGGCATCCCCTCCGGTAGCAGGTCGGCCAGCCGCTGCGGAGCATCGGGGACGACCACGACAGGGCGCTTGGTCAGCCGCACCTGGGCGAACTGACGCTTGCTGGTCCTGCTGACCGTGGCCACGACGTCGGCCGCGTTCAGCGTGATCCGCTGCGGGATGTACGAGAGGTGGAACAGCCACCAGCCCAGCCGCACGAACCCGGGCAGATCGCGCGGAGGGGTGCGATGCCGGTAGTAGATCATGTCGTGCAGGGTGAGGATGAGGCCGAACCGGCGGCCGATCGTGCCGATGGTCTGCATCGGCGAGAACACGACATCGGGTCGGTGCCTGTTCAGCAGCATCGAGGTCAGCGGTTCGCGCAGTGCGGTGGGCGCGTGGATCTTCAGCACCCGTGCGCCGGCAGGCAGCAGCATCCGCTGCGCATCGTCCCAGACGAGGAAGACGACGTCGACCCCGTGTTCGGGTGCCGCGGCGAACACCGCGGTGGCCAGATCCGCGGAGTATCGGCTGATCCCGTCGTGGAAGTCGGTGCGGATATAGCGCGCGTCGAAGAACAGACGCATGTCAGACCGGTTCGCCCCGGTACAGCTTCTCGAACGTGTCGAGGGTCTTCTGGATATCGTGGATCTCGACACCGTCCAGCGACGCCTGCTGCATGCGCAGGTACTCGTCGTCCGACGCGGTCAGCACGCGGCGCAGGCGGTCGGCGAGCGCGTCGGCATCGCCGGGCGGGAAGAGGTATCCGTTCTCTGCGTCGTGGATGAGATGCGGCAGGGCGACCGCGTCGGCACCGATCACGGGCAGGCCCGATGCCATGGCCTCCATGGTCGCGATGGACTGCAGCTCCGCGATCGACGAGATGACGAACACGTCGGCGTGCGTGTACGCGGCTCGCAGCTCGTCTTCGGACACGCGCCCCCGGAACGAGATCCGGTCGGCGATCCCGAGCCGGGCAGCCAGCTGCTCGAGGTGCCGGCGCTGGTCGCCGTCGCCGATGACATCGAACGTGATGTCCAGTCCCGGCACGAGCTTCGCGATCGCCTGCAGCGTGACATCCACGTGTTTCTCGGTGGTCAGACGCCCGACGAACAGCACCCGGCGATGCGCACGCGGCGTCAGATCGGGCGTGTAGTTGGCCTTGTCGATGCCGCAGCTGATCGGGATGACACCGCTGATGTCGATCGTCGACTCGAGGAAGTCGGCGGCCTTGCGCGTCGGGGTCGTCACCGCGCGCGCCATCTTCAGGGTGCGCTGGGCATCGTCCCACGCGAGCTTGAGGAAGACCTTGTCCAGCAGCGGGGGCAGCGTCGTGAAGTCGATGATGTTCTCGGCCATCACGTGATTGGTCGCGACGATCGGGATGCCGCGCTTGCGCGCCTCGCGCGCCAGCCCGCGCCCGATGACGATGTGCGACTGGATGTGCACGATATCGGGTGCGACCTCGTCGAGCACCCGGCGGGCGTAGTGCTTGCTCATCCAGGGCAGCACGAAGGTGAGCCAATCATGCGGACGCCACCGCCACGACGGCAGCCGGTGCACCATCACCGGCTCCCCCTCGACCTGCTCGACGAACCTGCCGTGATTGCGGTGGCCGTCGCTCGGCGCCGAGACGTGCACGTCGTGCCCGCGCGCGACAAGCCCCGCAGCCAGGCGCTCGGCGAAACGCGCGGCCCCGTTGACGTGCGGCGCGAACGTGTCGGCGCCGATCAGGATCGTCAGGGGACGCGGATCGGGGACGACCGCCGCGGATGCGGCATCGGAGGCCTGCGGGTCGGAAGCGAGGGGATGCTGCGGATCCGCGGGTGCGGGAGTCACGGTGGGGTGGGTGCCTCTCTCTGCGGCGGTGCACGGCGGTGGCCGCGTGCCGGCCTCCACTCTAACCCCGCCCCTGGCCGTTGCCCGGGAACGCGTCACACTGCGCCCACCCGGCATCCGGCCTGCCCACAGCCACCGCGCCTACGCTGATGCCCATGGCGCGACTTCAG
>CALKHM010000241.1 GCA_937988695.1 uncultured Microbacterium sp.
GATGAACGGCCAGCCCGCGCCGAGGATCAGGCACAGGTCGATGTCCTCGACCTCGGGTACGACGCCCTCGTCGAGCATCAGGCGGATCTCCTGTGCGAGGCCGTCCTGCACTCGTCGAAGGATCGTGGCGTCGTCCACGGGCGCGGATGCCACGGCGCCCTTGAGCACCTTCTGCGCCTGCTTGGTCCAGCCCACGACACGGCCGCCCTTGTCTTTCTCGACGACCTCGGACAGCTCCGCGAGCGCGTGGAAGTTCTCGTTCGCGTAGAACCGGTCCGCAAAGGCGTGCGCCATCGTGTCCTGCACGTGGGCGGCGACCTTCCAGCCGACGAGGTCGATGAGCTGGAAGGGGCCCATCGGCAGGCCGAGCGGTGCGAACGCCTTCTCCACGCGCTCCACCGGCGTGCCCTCGTACACCGCGCGGACGGCCTCGCCCATGACCTTGGCCAGCAGGCGGTTCACGACGAAGCCGGGGGCATCGGCGGTCAGCACGGCGGTCTTGCCCAGCCCGCGGGCCACCACGAAGGCGGTGGACAGCGCGGCATCCGTCGTCGCCTCGGTCTTCACGATCTCGACGAGCGGCATGACCGCCACCGGGTTGAAGAAGTGGAAGCCGACCAGGCGCTCGGGGTGTGCGAGCCTCGAGCCGATCTCGGCCACCGACAGCGACGACGTGTTGGTGGCGAGGATCGCGTCGTCGGCGACGATCTCCTCGATCTCGGCGAACACCTGCTGCTTGACGGAGGTCTCCTCGAACACGGCCTCGATGACGAAGTCGCAGTCGGCGTATTCACCCTTGTCGGTCGTGCCGTGCACGAGGCCGCGGAGCTTGTTCGCCGTGTCGCCGTCGAGGCGTCCCTTCGCCTCGAGCTTGCCGATCTCGTCGTGGATGTACGAGACGCCCTTGTCCACGCGTGCCTGGTCGAGGTCGGTGATCAGCACCGGTACCTGCAATCTGCGCACGAACAGCAGTGCGAACTGGCTGGCCATGAGGCCCGCGCCGATCACACCGACCTTGGTGACCTTGCGCGCGAGCGCTTTGTCGGGTGCGCCGACGGGATGCTTGGCGCGCTTTTGCACGAGGTCGAAGGCATACATGGATGCCGCGAACTGGTCGCCGATGACGAGATCGGCCAGTGCCTCGTCCTCCCGGGCGAAGCCGTCGGCGATCGATCCGCTGCGGGCTGCCTCCAGGAGGTCCAGGGCAGCATACGGGGAACGCGGAACGGTGCCGATCCGGCTCTCCAGCATGCCGCGGGCGACCTTGATCGCCACCGGCCACTTCACCGTGCGCTCGATCCTGCCCGGCGTGTTCCTGCGCTCCACCGCGACGGCGCCGGAGAGCACACCGTCGGCCCAGCGCAGCGACTCCTCGAGGAAGTTCGCCGGCGAGAAGATCGCATCGAACATGCCGTACTCGAACGCCTGCCGGGGCTTGAGGGTGCGGTTCTGCTTGAGCGGGTTCGAGATCACGATCTCGAGCGCGTTCTCGATGCCGATGAGGTTCGGCAGCAACGTCGAGCCGCCCCACCCGGGGATGATCCCGAGGAAGACCTCGGGCAGTGCGATGGCAGCCGCGGAGGCGTCCACGGTGCGATACGTCGAGTTCAGCGCGATCTCGACGCCCCCGCCCAGGGCCAGGCCGTTCACGAACGCGAACGAGGGCACACCCAGCTCGCCCAGCATCCCGAGCACCTGGTGGCCGCGCTGCGCGATGAGCTTGGCCGTCGCCCGCGAGTCGAGGGTGGGGATCCCGCTGAGGTCGGCTCCGGCCGCCAGGATGTACTGCTTGCCGGTGATGCCGACGGCCTGGATCGCGCCGGCCGCGGCGCGATCCTTGAGGCTGGACAGGGTCGCGTGCAACTCCTTCAACGTGGCTGGGCCCAGGGTGTTGGGGCGACGGTGGTCGCGGCGATTGTCGAGCGTGATGAGCGCGAGCACCGCGCCGGAGGGCAGCCGGATGTCGCGGACGGGGGAGTGCGTGACGACCTCGTCGGGGCTGAAGACGTCCAGCGGCGAGAAGTCGACGTCGGCGTACTGGTCGGTCACGTTCTTCGTCATGTCCCGCCCGCTCACTTCCGTGCCGTCTTCTTCTTGCCGTCGTAGTGCGGGTTCTCCCAGATGACCGACCCGCCCTGCCCGAGGCCCACACACATCGCCGTCAGCCCGTAGCGGACGTCGGGCCGCTCGGCGAACTGGGCGGCGAGCTGGATCATGAGGCGCACACCGGTGGCCGCCAGCGGGTGGCCCACGGCGATCGCACCGCCCCACTGATTGACGCGAGGGTCGTCGTCGGCGATCCCGAAATGGTCGAGCAGCGAGATGACCTGGATCGCGAAGGCCTCGTTGAGCTCGAACAGGCCGATGTCGGAGATGCTCAGGCCGGCCTTGCGCAGCGCCTTCTCTGTGGAGGGGATCGGGCCGATGCCCATGATCTCGGGCTGGACGCCGGCGAAGGCGAACGAGACCAGCCTCATCTTCGGTGCCAGGCCGAGCTCGCGGACCGCATCGCCGCCGGCCAGCAGCGACATCGTCGCGCCGTCGGTGAGCGGAGACGATGTGCCGGCCGTGACCCGGCCGTGCGGGCGGAACGGCGTCTTCAGTGCGGCCAGGCCCTCCATCGTCGTCTCGGGCCGGCGTCCCTCGTCCTCGGTGGCCAGACCCCAGGCGCCCTCGGCGTCCTTGATCGCCACGGCGACGAGGTCGGGCTGGATCTTTCCCGCGTCGTATGCGGCCTGCGCCTTGTGCTGACTGCGCATGCCGTAGCGATCCGCGCGCTCCTTGGTCAGGTGCGGGAACCGGTCGTGGATCCGCTCCGCGGTCACGCCCATGTCCAAGGCGTTCGGGTCGACCATCCGCTCGGCGACGAACCGTGGGTTCGGGTCGGCGTTGGCGCCGATGGGGTGATGACCCATATGCTCCACGCCGCCGGCCAAGGCGAGGTCGTACATGCCGGTGGCGATGGATGCCGACATCATGGCCACGCTGGTCATCGCACCCGCGCACATCCGGTCGATCGCGAAGCCCGGAACGGACTGCGGAAGGCCCGCGAGGATGCCGACGCTACGGCCGAGGGTCAGGCCCTGGTCGCCGGTCTGGCTGGTCGCCGCGATCGCGATGTCATCCACCCGGTCGGCCGGCACCTGCCCGTTGCGCTCCATGAGCCCGATGGTCGCCTTGACGGCGAGGTCGTCGGCACGCGTGTTCCAGTACATGCCCTTCTCGCCGGCGCGCCCGAACGGGGTGCGCATTCCATCGACGAAGAAGACGTCCGAGAGTTCGGCCACTGAAGCCTCCAATGGTGGGGATCGACCTCAGCCTAGGCAGCAGGCTCCGGCGCTCCGAACCGGGTGTGCGCAATCTACGAAGCGGCTCGGGAGGGATCCTGCTCGGATTGCACGGACGCGACAAAGGCATCCGCGATGATCTGTGCAGTCTGTGCAATCTGCCAGGGTCGTGCACCGAGTGCAGCCAGCGCGGCACCGATCGCCTCGGCTGTCGCCGGCGCGGGCGGCTCCCAGGCGACCCGGCGCAGCAGCTCGGGCGTGAGGAGGTTCTCCGTCGGCATCTGCAGCTCGTCGGCACGTTCCGCGACGGCCGGCCGTACGGTCTGGATCCGGCGGTCGGCGTCGGGATTGCGGTCCTTCCAAGCGCGCACCGGCGGCAGCCCGTCACCAGGCACCCGCTCCAGCGGCAGATCCGACGCTGCGCGTCCGCGTTCGATGGCCCGCCACCAGCGGTCCAGCTGCGTGCGGCTCGCCCGGCCAGTGAAGTCCTTCAGACCCGCCAGCTCGGCCTTTGATGACGGATCGGCGCGGACAGCGGCCACCAGCGCGCGATCGGGGACGAGCCGGCCGGGTGAGACATCCTGCTCCCGGGCGTAATCCTCGCGCGCCGTCCACAGCTCGCGGGCGATCGCGAACGCGCGGCGCCCGCGGACGGTGTGCAGGCCGCTCAGCCGCCGCCACGGGTCTTCGCGTGCGGGCTTGGGTGCGCGGGCGAGCTCCGCCGCGAACTCCTGGAGCGCGAACTCGGTCTTGCCGCTCGCGGCCAGCTCGGTCTCCAGCGCGTCTCGGGCGTCGATGAGGTACTCGACGTCCAGCGCCGCATACTCCAGCCACGGCTGGGGAAGGGGCCGGGTGGACCAGTCCGCTGCGGAATGCTCCTTGGCCAGGGTGATGCCTAGGGTGTCCTCCACCACCGCGCCCAGACCGACGTGCGCGTGCCCGAGCAGTCGCGCGGCCAGCTCGGTGTCGAAGATGGCCGGAGGGTTCAGCTCCAGCTCGCGCAGTGACGGCAGGTCCTGACTGGCGGCATGCAGCACCCACTCCTGGTCGCCGATCGCGTCCTGCAGCGCGCTGAAGTCGCCCACCGCCGGCGGGTCGAACAAGAACACGCCCGCGTCGCGACGGAACACCTGCACCAGGTAGGCGCGCTGCGAGTAGCGATAGCCGGACGCACGCTCGACGTCGACGCCCACCGGGCCCGTGCCGGCGGCGAGGGCGTCCGAAGCCTCGCGCAGTGCCTTCGCATCGGACAGCACCTCATACTCAGTCACGCATCATCCTCCGCGCCGTGAAGACCTCGATGCCCTCCGACCCCGGCGGAAGCCCGGCGAGCATGCACACGAGCTCGGCCCACGCCTGAACGTGCCCGGCGGCGGGGCCGCTGGGCGACCAGGACGCGCGCAGTTCGATCTGCGATCCATCGCCTTCCGCGGCCAGCGAGCCGAAACCACGGGAGAGCGTCTTGGTCGCCGTGCCGGCCTCGGCGTGATACGTCGCGCCGTGCGAAGCCAGCGCGTCGACCAGCCAGGACCAGGCCACGTCGGCCAGCAGCGGGTCGCTGCCGATCTCGGGCTCCAGGGGAGCCTGTGCGAAACTCACGATACGCCATGGGCCGCCCCAGGCCTCCGGCTCCTGCGGATCGTGCAGCAGCACGAACCGCCCGGTCCCGTACGGGGACTGACCGTCGTCGTCGTCGGGGCGCACGTCGGCGGACAGCGCGAGCGAGAACGGAGCGAGCCCGTTCGGTGCGGGGATCTCGCGCACGACGAGGTCGCCGCGGAAGGTGAGCGCCCGCACCTCGGCGGCAGCCCGCTCGAATGGTGTGGAGGGTCCGGGTTCAGCCACGCGGACAGACTAGAGTGAACCTTCGATGAAGCACTCCAGGCGCGCCGTGCCCGACGGCGCAACCCCGGCCGCCCGCATCGGTGCGCGCGCGGTGATCGCCGGCGCGGCGGCGGCCCTGGCCGCCACCGCCGCGGTGTGGGGACTGGTGTCGGTGCGCATCGCGCGCCGCATCGTCATGCCCCCGCCGGAGCGAGTCAGCGACACCAAGATCGTCGGCGTCGACCTCGCCGCCCAGACGATCACCCTCGAACGCACGCCCGACACCGAGCTGCCCGGGCGGTACGGCCTGTTCACATCGGGCTCGCAGTCGTATGTGAAGCTCGGCACGGTGCTCAGCGCAGACGCGTCCACCGTCAAGCGCAAGCTGCTGACCGAGATCGGTCCGGAGAGCCGCCTGGCACCGCAGGCAGCGTTCAGCGGCTGGTACTACGACACGCCGGAGCAGCTGCATCTGCCGTTTTCCACTGAGCTCATCGGGTCGTCGGTGGGACCCTGCCCGGCGTGGCTGTTCCCGGCCGAGCGGCCGGCGACCACGTGGGTCATCCAGGTGCACGGCCGGGGCACGACCCGTGCGGAGTGTCTGCGGGCCGTTCCACTGCTGCACGGGCTCGGATTGCCCGTACTGGTGGCCTCGTACCGCAACGACGGCGATGCTCCCCGCACGGGTGGCGGCACGTCGGCCCTGGGCGCGACCGAATGGCGTGATGTGGATGCCGCGATCGGGTACGCGCTGCGCGAGGGTGCGCAGCGGGTCGTGCTGATGGGCTGGTCGATGGGCGGCGCGATCGCGCTGCAGACCGAGCTGAACGCGACTCATCGCGACGTGATCGCCGGGCTCATCCTGGAATCGCCCGTCGTGGACTGGCGTGTCGTGCTCGGCTATCAGGCCGGCCAGCTGCGGCTGCCGCATCCGGTGACCGATCTCGCCCTCGGCGCGCTGCAGTCCGGATGGGCGCGTCCCCTCACACACAGCGACGCGATCTCATTGGACGCCCTGGACGTGGTGCGCAGGGCTGCCGAGCTGCGGCATCCGATCCTCATCCTGCACAGTGACGACGACGGCTTCGTGCCCTCCGACGCGTCGCACGCCCTGGCTGCCGCGCGGCCCGACCTGGTGGAGCTGCAGGCCTTCCAGGTGGCCCGGCACACCAAGCTGTGGAACTACGACCCGCAGCGCTGGTCCGATGCGATCAGCGACTGGCTCGCGCACCACGACCTGGCCGCGGCCGGCGTCTGACCTCAGATCGCGGTCAGTGCCCGCACCTGGCGCTGCGTGCGCACCAGCATCCCGGTCATCCCCGCGATGCGCAGGGGCGAGACCGCGCGCGTGATGCCCAGACTCTGCGGGTAGTCGCTGGGGATCGCCAAGACGTCCTCAGCGGTCAGCCCGTTGATCCCCTGGACGAGGATGCTGGCGAATCCGCGCGTGGTGGGCGCCTCTTCGGGGGCCGTCGCGTGCAGCGTCACTGTCTTGTCGTCGGCGACCTCAGCGGCGATGAACACCGGCGACTGGCATTCGGCCACGCGCTCGTACTGCTCGGGGTTTGCGGCGAAGTCGTCCGGGACCGCCGGCAGCTCCCGGGAGAATTCCAGGAGGAGCTGCAGGCGGTCCGGCTCGTCGAGTTCGAGGAACTCGTCACGGATCTGCGCGAGGGTGTCCGGGAGACGTAATTCGGTCATCCCCGCAATTCTCCCACTCCGCTCAGCGTGCGGGCACCGCGCCGGGCTCGGTGCCCGCGACGATCGGCACGCGCACCGACGAGCCCCACTCGGTCCAGGAGCCGTCGTAGTTGCGCACGTTCTCGAAGCCCAGCACGAACCAGGTGTGGCTCGAGCGCTCACCGATGCGGCAGTAGGCGATCACGTCGTCGTCGTCGGAGAGCCCGATCTCGTCGCGGTAGATCGCATCGAGATCGGCGCGTGACTTGAACGTTCCGTCGTCGGCCACCGCACGCTTCCAGGGCACGCTCTTCGCGGTCGGGATGTGGCCGCCGCGCAGCGAGCTCTCCTGCGGGTACTCGGGCATGTGCGTGCGCTCACCGGTGTACTCCTCGGGGGAGCGCACGTCGATCAGCGGCTTGCCGAAGTGCTCGAGCACGTCTTCGCGGAACGCGCGCAGCTCGGAGTCGTCGCGCTCGACGACCGGGTACTCGGTGGCCTCGCGCTGCGGCACGTCGGTGGTGATGGCACGGCCCTGCGCGATCCACAGGTCGCGGCCGCCGTCGAGCAGCCGGACGTCCTCATGACCGAACAGCGAGAACACCCACAGGGCGTAGGCGGCCCACCAGTTGTTCTTGTCACCGTAGATGACGATCGTGTCGGAGCGGGAGATGCCCTTGCGGCTGAGCAGCTTCGCGAAGCCTTCGCCGTCGAGGTAGTCGCGCACGACCTCGTCGTTGAGCTCGGTGTGCCAGTCGACCTTCACCGCGCCGGGGATGTGCCCGGTCTCGTACAGCAGCACGTCCTCATCGGACTCGACGACGACCAGGCCCGGTTCGCCCAGGTGCTCCTGCAGCCAGTCCGGCGTGACCAGCCGGGACGGATGAGCGTACTCGGCGAACTTCTCAGATGACGTGTCGAATGCGACGGCCATTGTGGCTCCTCAGGGATCGGGTGTGACGGCGTAGGGTGGATGTCGTCGCTTTCGACATTAGCCGTCCGTTCGGACGCCGCGTCCTTTCGTTCACACTCCGTCATCTTCGGTCGTATTCCGACACGACCGCCGTCTGGGAGCAAGCCATGACCGCCGTGCATCTGACCGACCGCGCTCCGCAGATGACCGGCGCCGAGATGGTCGCGGCACTGGTTCCGCCGCCGCAGTTCGCACAGGCCACGTTCGACACCTACCGGCCCGATCACGCCTATCCCTCGCAACAGGCCGCGAAGGAACTGCTGAGTGCCTTCGCCAGGCCGGATGCGCCCGCGGCGCGCGGCGGCCTGTTCCGGCGCGCGAAGAAGACGCCGCAGACCAAGCCCGGCGTGTACCTGGACGGCGGGTTCGGGGTCGGCAAGACGCACCTGCTGGCCGCGGTCTACCACGCGATGCCGGCGCGGCGGAAGTACTTCGGGTCGTTCATCGAGTACACGGCGCTGGTCGGCGCGCTCGGGTATCAGCGCACGGTGGAGCTGTTCCGCGGCTCCCAGCTGCTGTGCATCGACGAGTTCGAGCTCGACGACCCGGGCGACACGATGGTGATGACGCGGCTGCTGGGCGAGCTCGTGGGCTCGGGCACTCGGCTGGCGGCCACCTCGAACACCCCGCCCAACGCGCTCGGCGAAGGGCGTTTCGCGGCGCAGGACTTCCTGCGTGAGATCCAGGCCATGTCCGACAGCTTCCAGACCGTGCGGATCGACGGCACCGACTATCGGCAGCGCGCCGTCGACGGGACGGCGCCCGTGCTGGACGAAGCGGGGTATGAGGCCGCCATCGGCGATGCCGCCGCGGCAGGCGTCGCATCGGACGACGACTTCACGTCCCTGGTCGCGCATCTGGCCCGCGTGCATCCCTCCCGGTACGTCCGGCTGATCGATGGCGTCGACGTCATCGGCCTGCGAGGCGTCGTGCAGCTGGTGGATCAGTCCGCTGCGCTGCGGTTCGTCGCGTTCGTCGACCGCGCGTACGACGCGCAGATCCCGAT
>CALKHM010000242.1 GCA_937988695.1 uncultured Microbacterium sp.
AGGGCGCGACGACGCCCAGCACGGCGGCCCCGCGAATCCAGGACTGCCGCGCCTCGACCTCGGCACGCAGCGCAGCATCGGCGCGCACCGACCCGGCCAGGGCGCGAAGCACCGGCACCAGCTCGGTGCCGCCGACCTGGCGCGCCATCCGCAGGGTCTCGATGATCCGATCGGCGATGGGATCCGACAGTGTGGCCTTCATGCGCACGGCAGCCGAGTCGAAGTGACCGGATGCCGCCACGTCGTGGGCGAATGCGGCGAAGGCGGGGCGCAGCGCCGCCGGCGCCGACGTGCGCAGGGAGCCCACGGCATCGGGCAGCGACACCCCCGCGCGCACCGACGCGATGAGCAGATCGCACACGTCCGGCCACAGGCCGCGCCGCGAGCGCAGCAGACGCGCGCGGCGCCCGCGCAGCCACAGGAGCGGGGCACCTGCCCCTGCCACCGCAGCGAGTCCCGCGACCACCGGCACCGATAGCACCAGCCACGCGGCCGAGGCCGCGCATGCCGCCAGCAGCGCGGACAGCGCGACCGGTACCTTGGGCGGCACATGCGCATAGCCCGCGGCATCCAGGAGCCGCGTCAGGGCGCCCGACGTCTGCGATCGCCGCGACCCGGCCGGCCAGAGCCAAGGCGAGAGCACGAGCAGGATCCCGGCGGCAAGCGCGGCGCCCAGCACGAGTGTCATGCCGCGCCTCCGTACACCGTCCGCGTCTCGACGACCCCGCCCGCGACACGACCGGTCGGCGCGACGATCTCCTCGATGCGCCGGCGACCATCGGCGTCACGCACGCAATGCGCCACCAGGTGCACACCCGCCGCCACGGCCGGCAGGATGAATCCCGCGTCGATGTTGTGCCCCGCCAGCAGCGGCAGAGCGGCGAGCTTGGCCAGCGCCTCACGCGCGGAGCTGGCGTGCAGGCTCGCCGCGCCGGGCACACCCGTGTTCAGCGCCAGGAGCAGATCGAGCGCCTCGGCGCCCCGCACCTCGCCCACCACCAGGCGGTCCGGACGCATCCGCAGCGCTTCTTTCACGAGGCGTCGCAGCGTCACCTCCCCGGTGCCCTCCAGGCTCGGCTGTCGTCCCTGCATCGCGACGATGTCGGGGGCGTCGACGGCGAGCTCGAAGGTCTCCTCCACCGTGACGATGCGCTGGCCGCCTGCCGCCGAGGCGACGAGGGCGCCCAGCAGCGTCGTCTTGCCCGCGTGGGTCGCGCCGGAGACCACGACGCTGCGTCCCTGCGCCATCGCGTCGCGCAGCAGGCGTGCTCCGGCCGCGGTGATCGAGCCGCCCTCGACGAGTCGCTCGAGCGTGCGGTGCGCAGGCAGGAACTTGCGCACGTTGACCGACCAGTGCTGCCGTGTGATGTCGGGGATCACCACGTGCAGGCGACTGCCGTCCGGCAGCGACGCGTCGACGAACGGCTGGCTGAGGTCCACGCGCCGCCCCGTGGACTGCAGCATCCGCTCGACGAGGTCGCGCACCGCGGTGTCGTCCAGCACCAGCGGCACCCGCTGTGATACGCCTCCGCGCGCGACGTAGATGCGGTCGGGCGCATTGATGTAGACCTCTTCGACGGTCGGATCATCGAGGTACGCCTGCAACGGGCCGTACCCGGTCACCGCCGCCAGCGCCTCGCGCACGCAGGCCTGCTCGTCGTCGATGGGCTCCACGCCGCGCGCCAGCGCGTAGTCGTTGTGTCGGCGCACCTCGTCCCAGGCCAGCTGTGCGGCCCGACCCGGGTCGCCGGCCGGGTCGGCGCGCTCGGCCCGCAGCCGCTCGCGCACACGCTCCGCCACGTGCTGGGCGGTCCCCTGCCTGTCCGGGGCGTACGCGAGGCTCATGGGGCCATCGTCTCAGGATTCGCGAAGCGGCCGCAGAAGTTATCCACAGGCGTTGGCGGGGCCTGGAACAGGGGGATATCCCCACAGCGTTCGCACAGTCCTCTCAGTAGACTGGGAGCACCCGCGGGAGTGGTGAAATCGGCAGACACGCAGGATTTAGGTTCCTGTGCCTTCGGGCGTGGGGGTTCGACTCCCCCCTTCCGCACGGATGCCGATACACGGCTTCCGCTCCTTCCTCGACGCGACGGGACGTACGTGCACGCTGCTGGTCTCATCCCTTGGCTCAGCCCCGAGACGATCATCACCGCCGCAGGTCCATGGGCACTGCTCGTGGTGTGCGTCATCGTCTTCGCCGAAACCGGCCTGCTGGTCGGCTTCATCCTGCCCGGTGACACGCTGCTGGTGATCTCCGGCGTGCTCACCAGCACGAACGACATCTTCCGGCTGAACGTCTGGCTGGTCGCTCTGCTGATCGCCCTGGCCGCGTTCGTCGGCGGCGAGGTCGGCTATCTCATCGGCAGCAAGGGAGGTCCAGCCGTCTTCGAACGGAAGGAGTCCGGACTGTTCAGCCGACGAAACGTCGAACGCACCAACGCGTTCTTCGACAGGTACGGCGGGATGACAGTGGTCCTCGCCCGCTTCGTACCGGTGGTGCGCACGTTCACCCCGGTGGCCGCGGGCATCGGTCACATGGCGTGGCGGCGCTATTCGCTGTACAACCTCATCGGCGCGCTGCTGTGGGGCTTCGGCCTGACCATGCTCGGCTACGGCATCGGGTTCATCCCGTGGGTCGCGCATCTGGTCACGCAGTATATCGAGCTGATCCTCATCGGGGTGGTGGTGTTGTCCATCGGGATCACCGTCTGGCACTACTTCCGGGAGCGCGCCAAGGCCCGCCGCGACGAGGCCGACCAGTCCGCGCACGAGCGCTGAGCGTCAGGACGGCCGCTGTCGCGCGCTGAGCGCTACTGCCCGGCGGCTCGCTCGCCCTTCGAGCCCGAGCGGCCCTTGCGCGCGCGCTCGACGCTCGCGCGCAGCGCCTCCATCAGGTCGATGACCTCGCCCCCGGTCTCCGCCTCGCCCTCGCCGAACGTCTCGGCGGTGTCGATCGCGTCGCCCTTGGACAGCTTGGCGTCGATCAGGGTGCGCAGCTCCTCCTGGTATTCGTCGGAGAACGCATCCGGGTCGAAGTCGGCGGCGAACCCGTCCACGAGCGCCGCGGACAGAGCCAGCTCCTTCTCGGAGATCTTCACCGGCTCATCCAGCGCGGGAAACGCGGCCTGCCTGATCTCGTCGGCCCAGCGCAACGTCTGCAGCGTGAGCACATCACCACGCACCCCCAACGCCGCCAGCCGCGTCTTCTGCCGCAGCGAGAACCGCACGATCGCGGTGCGGTCGGTGCGCTCGAGCGTCTCCCGCAGCAGCGCATAGGCCTTCGGAGAGGTCGAGTCCGGCTCGAGGAAGTAAGCGCTCTCGAACAGCAGCGGGTCGAGCTGATCGTTGGGGACGAACTCGACGACCTCGATCTCACGGCTGCGCTCGGCCGGCAGCTGCGCGAGATCCTCCTTCGTGAGCACCACTGTGCGCTCGCCGTCGTCGTAGGCGCGGTCGATCTCGGCGTACGGCACGACCTCGCCGTCCAGCTCGCACACGCGCTGGTAGCGGATGCGGCCGCCGTCGGCGGCATGCACCTGGTGCAGCGAGATGTCGTGGTCCTCGGTCGCGGCGTACACCTTCACCGGCACGTTCACCAGGCCGAAGGTCAGCGCGCCCTTCCAGATCGCCCTCATCACCCCAGTACACACGTCGACGGCGCCGAGGGCAACGGTACGCACCGTGCGCGCGGCCGCGGGGCGTGCACGGTGCGCTGTTCAGAACTCCGCCGATCCGAGCCGTCGCGATGCGAGAACAGCCGATAGCGACGCTCGACCTCACGAATCGGCGGAGTTCTGCACGCGGCCGCGCCGCGGCGGCGCACCGGCGGCGGCGCCTGCGGCCGCCGCCCGGTCCCGACGGTGGCGATGGACGGGCGCGGCAGGCAGGATGGGGCCATGGCCGAGCAGCTCGTCGACATCGCGGGCAGACGGCTGCGTCTGACCCGGCTCGACAAGGTGCTCTATCCCGACGCCGGAGTCACCAAGGGTGAGGTGATCGACTACCTCGCGCGCATCGCGCCACTGCTGATCCCGCATGTGACCGGCCGCCCGGTCACGCGCAAACGCTGGCCCGACGGCGTCGAGGCGAAGTCCTTCTTCGCGAAGGACCTCGAGCCCGGCGCCCCGGACTGGGTGCCACGACTGCCGATCGCCCACACCACCGGGACCAAGCACTACCCGCTCGTCGACGACGTGCCCACGCTCGTGTATCTCGCGCAGGCCGCCAGCCTCGAGCTGCACGTACCGCAGTGGCGGTTCACGCCCGAGGGCGAGCGCGGGAACCCCGACCGGATGGTGTTCGACCTCGACCCGGGCCCGGGGGTGAGCCTTGTCGACTGCGCCGTGGTCGCGCTGCAGGTGCGTGACATCCTCGCCGGCATGGGATTGGAGGCGTTCCCGGTCACCAGCGGCAGCAAGGGCATCCACGTCTATGCGGGCCTGGACGGCGCACAGACCAGCGAGCAGTCGTCGGCGGTCGCCCGCGAGCTCGCCCGGGCGCTGGAGGCTGACCACCCCGACCTGGTCGTCAGCCGGATGGCCAAGAACGTACGCGCCGGTCGGGTGTTCGTCGACTGGAGTCAGAACAACGGTGCGAAGACCACCGTGGCCCCTTACTCGCTGCGGGGCCGCGCGCGGCCCACGGTCGCCGCCCCGCGCACGTGGGACGAGCTGGCCGACCCGGGATTGCGGCAGCTGGAGTTCGGCGAGGTGCTCGAGCGCGCCGAGCGGATGGGCGACCCCATGGCAGCGCTCGGCTACCGGGCGGGCGGGCGGGACGCGGCATCCGGTCCTCTCTCCACCTACATCGCCAAGCGCGATCCGGCCCGCACGCCCGAGCCGGTTCCGGGCAATCCGCTCGCCGAGCCCACACCGCCGGGCCGTCCGCCGCGATTCGTGATCCAGGAGCACCACGCCCGTCGTCTGCACTGGGATCTGCGTCTCGAGCGCGACGGCGTGTTCGTGAGCTGGGCCGTGCCGCGGGGCGTGCCGGCAACGCCCGGCCGCAACAACCTCGCGGTCATGACCGAGGACCACCCTCTCGAGTACGGCTCGTTCGAGGGCACGATCCCGCGCGGCGAGTACGGCGGGGGCACCGTCACGATCTGGGACGACGGGCGCTACGAGCTGGAGAAGTGGCGCAGCGACGAGGTGATCGTGACGCTGCACGGGCGCCCGGGCGGGCCGCTGGGCAGTGTGCGCGTGGCGCTCATCCGCACCCAGGGCTCCGGCGAGAAGTCGAGCTGGCTGCTGCACCGCACGAAGACGGATGCCGCGGGCCGCGTGCAGTCCGACGGCGTGGCGCCGGTCCCGAGCGCCCAGGCAGACTCCGGCGACCGCCGGGGGGATGACGGACGGGCGGCGGCGCCGACCCGCCGCGACGTGCAGCCCATGCTGTCCGTGCTGGCCACGCCCGCGCTCGCGCACAGCGCGGCCGATCGCTGGGGAACCTGGGCCGAGGTCAAGTGGGACGGCATCCGCGCCATCGGGGTCTGGAACGGGCACCGCCTGCGGCTGTTCGCGCGCAGCGGCACCGACATCACCGCGCGCTACCCCGAGGTGCTGGATGCCGGGCTCGATGCGGCCTCCGCCGTCGTCGACGGTGAGATCGTCGCCCTCGACGCGTCGGGACGGCCGAGCTTCACCCGGCTGCAGAACCGCATGCACCTGACCAAGCCGCGCCTGATCGAGGCGGAGCGTGCGCGCACGCCCGTGCGCTACCACCTGTTCGACGTCCTCTCCTGCGACGGCGTGGATCTGAGCGACCACCCGCTGCGCGAGCGGCGCGCGGCGCTCGAGCGCATCGCTGCCACGGCCGCCGCGTCGCTCGCGGTGCCACCCGTGTTCGACGATGTGGATGCGGCGCTGCAGACGAGCCGGCGCTTCGCGCTGGAGGGGATCGTCGTGAAGAACCCGTCGTCGGTGTATCGCCGCGGCGTGCGCTCGCCGGACTGGCTGAAGGTGAAGCTCACCCGCACGCAGGAGGTCGTGATCGGCGGCATCCGCCCCGGCCACGGGGGACGTGCCGGGCGGATCGGCTCACTGCTGGTGGGCATCCCCGAGCCCGGCGGACTGCACTATGCCGGCCGGGTGGGGACCGGGTTCAGCGACACCACGCTCGCCCGGCTCGCCGAGATGCTGCGACCGTTGCGCACCGATGCCGCGCCGTTCATCGACGTGCCGGACGCCGACGCGCGCGACGCCCTGTGGGTGCGCCCCGAGCTCGTCGGCGAGGTGGAGTTCGCCGAACTCTCCCCGGGCCGCATCCTGCGCCAGGCGCGGTGGCGAGGACTGCGGCCGGACAAGAGCGCGCCCGAGGTGAGCCTGGAGACGTGACGGATCAGACGTGCGCGTCTTTGTCGGAGTGCCCGGAAGGCTCGATCTGGAATGTCGAGTGCTCGACGTCGAAGTGCGCGGCCAGGCATCCCTGCAGTTGCGAGAGGATGTCGCCGGCGTGCCCGCCCTGCAGCGCGTCGTCGTCGATGACCACGTGCGCGGTGAACACCGGCGCGCCACGGGTCAGCTGCCACACGTGGACGTCGTGCACGTCGCGCACGCCGGGAGTGCCCAGGATGTGCTCGCGGATGACCTCGACGTGCATCCCCCGGGGCACCGATTCCGTGAGCACCGAGGCGACCTCGCGCAGCAGCCCCGCCGCCCGCGGCACGATCATCACCGCGATCACAAGCGACGCGATCGCGTCGGCGGGCATCCAGCCCGTGGTGAGGATCACGACCGCCGCGACGATGACGGCCGCCGAGCCGAGCAGGTCGCCCATCACCTCCAGGTATGCACCCCGCACGTTGATGCTGCGCCGCTGCGCGGCCGACAGCAGCCACATCGACACCGCGTTCGCGCACAGGCCCACGACGGCCACCACCAGCATCAGCCCGCCCGCGACCTCGACCTGTGCGCTTGCCAGCCGCACGATGCCGCCGACGCCGACCCCGACTGCCAGCACGATGAGGATCACGGCGTTCACCAGCGCGCCGAGCACCTCGGCGCGCTGGTATCCGAACGTGCGGCGGTCGTTGGCGGGCCGCGCCGCGACGGCACTGGCGATCAGCGCGATGACCAGGGCGGCGGCATCCGTGAACATGTGCGCGGCGTCGGCCAGCAGCGCGAGCGACCCGGACAGCGCGGCGCCGACCACCTGCACGACCATCACGATCGTGGTCAGCCCCAGCGACATCGACAGCAGGCGCCTGTTCGAGGCACCCCGGATGTCGGTGGGAACGTGGTCGTGCATGCTCCCAGGCTAGGGCCGCGGATGCCGCGTCCCGGCCGTTCGCACCCTGTCGGGAATGAGTCCGGTTCTCAACACCGATCAGCCGGCG
>CALKHM010000243.1 GCA_937988695.1 uncultured Microbacterium sp.
TCGCGGACGGGTCTCATTTCGAGCCGTTCACTTTGTTTCCATAGCCGTTCAGCCGTTTCGCTGTAGATGCTGTTCAAGGGTCTGCGTGTCAAGCGGGCCTGACACACGCAATGCTCGTACGAAGGCCCGGCGCCGCAACGCGGCATCCAGACACGCACGCGTGTCGTGCACCCAGGCACCCCGCCCGGGCATCGTCGCACGCTCATCGAGGACAAGGTGAGAATCGATGGCCACCACTCGCAGGAGGGTGGCCCGGGAGGAACGCCGACGGCATCCGACGCACGTTCGTACAGGTTCCATCTTACCCTGTCAGGCGTCTTCCAAAATCGAGTCGGGCTGGATGTCGATCTTCGCGCCGGTGAGCTTGGCCGCCAGGCGCGCGTTCTGCCCCTCTTTGCCGATCGCCAGCGACAACTGGTAGTCCGGCACCAGGGCGCGCACGGCCTTCGTGGTCGCATCCAGCACGAAGCTCGAGCTCACTTTGGCCGGTGACAGGGCGTTGGCGACGAACTTCGCGAGCTCGGGATCGTAGTCGACGATGTCGACCTTCTCGCCGCCCAGTTCCTCGGTGACCGCGCGCACGCGCCGGCCGAGCTCGCCGATGCAGGCGCCCTTGGCGTTGACGGCGGGGTCGTTCGCGCGGACGGCGATCTTCGTGCGGTGACCGGCCTCGCGGGCGAGCGAGACGATCTCGACCACGCCGCTGGCGATCTCGGGGACCTCGAGGGCGAACAGCTTGCGCACGAGCCCGGGATGGGTGCGCGAGACCGTGATCGACGGCCCCTTGGCGCCCTTGGAGACGCTCGTGACGTACACGCGCAGCCGGGCGCCGTGCGCGTAGTCCTCACCGGGCACCTGCTCCTCGGGGGGCAGGATCGCCTCGACCGAGCCCAGGTCGACGTGCACCATGCGCGGGTTCGGTCCCTGCTGCACGACGCCGGCGACGATGTCACCCTCTTTCCCACGGAACTCACCGAGCACGGCGTCGTCGGCGATGTCGCGCAGGCGCTGACTGATCACCTGCTTGGCGGCGAACGCCGCGATACGGCCGAAGTCCTCGGGGGTGCTCTCCTCCTCGCCGACGACCGCGCCCTCGTCGTCGAGCAGCGGCACGAAGACGGAGACGTGGCCGGTCTTGCGGTCCAGGTGCGCACGGGCGCCCTCGGGCAGGGTGCCGGTCGCGGACATGTGCTTGGCGTAGGCGGTCAGGATCGCCTGCTCGATGATCTGCACGAGTTCGTCGAAGGGGATCTCCTTCTCCCGCTCGACCGTTCGCAGCAGTCCCAGGTCGATATCCATCGCGGCCTCCCTCTTCAGCTTTCGCAGGCGCGCGTACGCGCCGACATCCCTTCCACGTTACCGGATGCCACCACCGGCAAGCCTGTGAGGATGCCCGTCAGCGGCACCGCGACGCGGGGGCGGCGCGGTGCGCGAACAGCCCGGCCGTCCAGTCCATCAGCTTGGGCAGAGCCTGCGATCCCGGCTGCAGGATGTCCTGGTGCTCGGTGGCGGGATACTCGACCCACTCGACGTCGTTGCCGGCCTTGCACAGCCTCTGGACGTAGGCCACCTGCTGGCTGCGCGGGATGACGTCGTCACGCTCGCCCCACAGGATCAGCAGCGGCGTCTTCCACGTGCCCATCGCGGCGTTCTCGCCGAGTCTGCGGCCGAGGGACCCCGTCGTCAGGTCGCCGATGTACAGCGGCTGGCGCTCGGAGACCCCGAGCGCCGCGAGCACCGACACCATCAGGCCGGGCTCGGTCGGGCAGCGCTGGGCGAGCTCGCGCACGATCGTGCGAGTTCCCGGGGCCACGTAGTCCTGGATGCGCACGTCCGGATACGTCTCGGAGTATGGGACCAGCACCCAGGCGGTCAGCACGGTCAGCTCGGGGCTGGCGTACCCGGCGGTGAGGTCACGGGCCAGCGCCAGCGGATCGCCCGCCGGCGCCAGCGCAGCGGTGCCCAGCACCTTCAGCCTCGGGGTGTAGGTCGGTGCGAGCCTGCTCGCCCACAGCGCCGCGTGACCGCCCTGGGAGTGCCCCCAGACCACCATCTCATCGGACGCCCACACGTTCGGCAGTCGCTCGGCGGCAACGACCGCATCCAGCGCGGACCGCGCCTCGCCCTGGCCGATGAGGTACGGGAACGGCCCCGGCGCGCCCTGGCCGGCATAGTCGGGGGCGACGACGACCCAGCCGTGCGCGATGGCCTGTCCGAGGGCGGGGATCGCCCAGCGCGTGGCGGCGGTGTCGGTGAGACTGGGAGCGCAGCCACGCGCGACTCCCGTCGTGCCGTGGTTCCACAGCACGACGGGATGCGGCTGCAGCTGGATCTGCTCGTCGGGGACGATCACGAGAGCGCTCGCGGCCACCGGCTGGTCGTGCGCATCCGTCGTCGTGTACAGGATGCGGGTGACCGTCGCCCCCGCCGGGATCCTGCCGATGTAGTCGTCGTAGCGGATCAGCTCGCCGTGCCCGGCGGGCATGGTGGCGGGCGGGTCGTAGAACGCGTCGACGACC
>CALKHM010000244.1 GCA_937988695.1 uncultured Microbacterium sp.
TACGAGATATTGGCGTGACTGGAGTTCAGACGTGTGCTCTTCCGATCTCAATGCCCGATCGAGCTGCTCGTTCAGGCTCAGGCCGTCGCCCTCGCCGTCGGAGATCTCCAGGTGGCAGTGATTGTCGAAGACCGGCACCGCGAGCGGCTCGGGCGCCGGCGGGTACGAGACGTCGCGCGAGCCCTTCTCACGGTGACGCACGTAGTTCGACGGGTCGTCGGCAGGTGTCACGATGCTTCGTCTCCTCGTCTCGGGATGGGCGCTTCAAGGTTCTGGCTCGGGGGCGTTCGGTTTGAGGATGCGGGCGTTTCGACTCGCTCCGCTCGCTCAACGAACGCGGCTCGGGCGGGCGTTTCGACTCGCTCCGCTTGCTCAACGTCGACTCGCTCCGTTCGCTCAACGACCGCAGCTCGGGCGGGGCGTTTCGACTCGCTGCGCTCGCTCAACGACCATCGCTCCGCTCGCTCAACGACCACGGCTCGGGCGGGCGTTTCGACTCGCTCCGCTCGCTCAACGACCACGGCTGCCCTCGCCCGACGAGCACGGCTGCGCCAGCCAACGAATGTCAGGCCGGCTGCTCGACGCGGGGGAACAGCGGCGCGAGGCCGTTGACCGACGTGCCAGGTCGCAGCGCGCCCCAGCCGCCGGCCGCACGGATCGGCTGGTCCTGCAGCCGACCCAGCGTCTCGGCGGCGCCGAGTCCCACCCACAGCTTCTCGGTAGCCTCCGGCATCACCGGCGACAGCAGCACGGCCAGCGCCCGCAAGCCCTCGGCGGCCGTGTACAGCACGGTGCCCAGGCGTGCGCGCTGCGCGTCGTCCTTGGCCAGCATCCACGGCGCGTTGTCGGTGATGTAGCCATTGAGCTCGTCGACGATCGTCCACACTGCCGAGATCGCCTCATCGATGCGGAAGCGCTCGATGGCGGCGTCGGCCGCGGCCGCGGCATCCGCCACCGTCTTGTGCACGGCGAGGTCCGACTCGGCGTACTCCCCCGGCACCGGGACGATGCCCTCGAAGTACCGCTCGATCATCGCGGTCGTGCGCGAGGCGAGATTGCCGAAGCCGTTGGCGAGCTCGGCCTGATAGCGAGCCGACAGGTCTTCCCACGAGAACGAGCCGTCGTGCCCGAACGGGATCGCCGACAGGAAATAGAAGCGATACGCGTCGGAGCCGAACACGTCGGTGATCTCGGTCGGCGCGATGCCGGTGAGCTTCGACTTCGACATCTTCTCGCCACCCACGAGCAACCACCCGTGCGCGAACACACCGCGCGGCACCTCGAGGCCCGCTGCCATCAGCAGCGCCGGCCAGATCACGGCGTGGAAGCGCAGGATGTCTTTGCCGACCACGTGATATGCCGGCCAGCGGCGCTGGAAGTTCTCGTCGTCGGCACCGTACCCGACCGCGGTGACGTAGTTCAGCAGCGCGTCGACCCACACGTAGATGACGTGCGACTCGTCCCAGGGCACCTTGATGCCCCAGTCGAACGTGGAGCGCGAGATGGAGAGGTCTTTCAAGCCCTGCTTGACGAACGAGACGACCTCGTTGCGCGCGGAGTCGGGCCGTACGAAGTCGGGCTCGGTCTTGTACAGATCGAGCAGCCGGTCGCCGAACTCGCTGAGCTTGAAGAAGTAGTTCTTCTCCTGCAGCAGCTCGAGCGGCTTGGAGTGGATGGCGCAGACCTTGAGCCCCTCGAAGGGGCCGGTGCCGTCGACGATCTCCGATTCCGGCTTGAACTCCTCGCAGCCCACGCAGTACAAGGCCTCGTACTCGCCGGCGTAGATGTACCCGCGGTCGTACAGCGCCTGGAAGAACGCCTGCACGGCCTGCTCGTGACGCGGCTGGGTGGTGCGGATGAAGTCGTCGTTGGCGACATCGAGCGTCTCCAGCAGCGGAAACCAGCTCTCGGTGACGAGCTTGTCGACCCACTGCTGCGGCGTGACGCCGTTGGCCGCCGCTGCGCGCAGCATCTTCTGGCCGTGCTCGTCGGTGCCGGTGAGCATCCAGGTGTCATCGCCTGCCTGGCGGTGCCAGCGCGCGAGCGTGTCGACGGCCACCGACGTGTACCCGTGCCCGATGTGCGGCAGGTCGCTCGGGTAATAGATCGGCGTCGTGATGTAGAAGGAGCCACCGGAAGTCACCCTGAGAGTCTAGTTTGCAACAGACATCCGATGTCTGCCGGTTTCACTGGCTACGATGTGGGCATGGCCGTGACCGATGATGCGATCCTGCGCATCAAGGAGATGATCGTCTCCGGCGAGCTGCACCCCGGCGATCGCCTGCCTCCGGAGAAGGAGCTCGGCGAGCGCCTGGGCGTGTCCCGCAGCTCGTTGCGCGAGGCCGTCAAGGCGCTCGAGGTGATCCGGGTGCTGGACGTGCGCCGCGGCGACGGGACGTACGTGACGAGCCTCGAGCCCCGCCTGCTGCTGGAGGCGATGAACTTCGTCGTCGACCTGCACACCGACACCTCGGTGCTGGAGATCTTCGCGGTACGACGCATCCTCGAGCCGGCCGCGACCGGGCTCGCCGCGACCCACCTCACCGCCGAACAGCTCGCAGGGCTGGAGACGCTGATGGATGCCGCGCACGCCGACGACCCGATCGAGGCCCTCGTCGAGCACGACCTGGCCTTCCACCTGGCCATCGTGGAGGGCACCGGCAACGAATACCTCAGTCGGCTCGTAGAGGCCATGCAGTCGGGCACGCACCGCGCACGGGTCTGGCGCGGACTCACCCAGCATCATGCCGCGCAACGCACGATCGCCGAGCACCGGGCGATCCTCGACGCCCTGCAGCTGCGCGACGCCGAACTGGCCTCGGCGCTGACGCTGGCACACATCGCCGGCATCGAGCACTGGCTGCGCACGGCATCCGAGCAGGCCGCGCGTTGATGGTCCTGGACACGCACGTGCACGTGTGGGACACGTCGGTCCTCGACTATCCCTGGCTCGCCGGCGCCCCCACCCTGCCCGCGCGGGCCCTGCCCGGCGACGTCGACCGGGCCGTCGGTCGAAGCACCCGGATGGTGTTCGTCGAGGCCGACCGCCTGCCGCACCAGGGCCTCGCCGAGGCACGGTGGGTGGATGCGCTGGACTGGCCGGAGCTGGCCGGCATCGTGGCATATGCCGACCTCACGGCGTCCGTCGCTGCGGCGCTCGACGACCTGATGTCGATCGACCGGGTGGTCGGCATCCGGCACTCGCTGCAAGGTGCGCCGGCAGAGATCTGGAACCTCGCGGCGCTCGCCGACGGGCTGCGCGAGCTCGCCGGCCGCGGGCTCACGTTCGACGCGTGTGTGCGGCACGCGCAGCTGCCCACGCTCGCGACGCTGCTCGAGCAGGTGCCCGAGGCGGCCGTGGTCGTCGATCACCTCGGCAAGCCACCCGTCGACGCCGGCCTGGACAGCGACGCCGGACGTGCCTGGCACGACGCCCTGCGCCGGATCGCGGCGCTGCCGCGCGCGCACCTGAAGTTGTCGGGATTGGCGGCCGAGACGACGGATGCCGCGGCCTACCGCGAGCATGTCGACGCGTTTCTCGCCGCCGGCGTTGCCGCGTTCGGCGCCGCGCGATGCATGATCGGCGGCGACTGGCCCGTGTCGGCCCACATCGGCGTCGGCACGACGTTGGCCGGCTGGATCGACCGCGTCCGGCGGGCGACGTCGGCGTCGGGCGACGACTGGGAGCGGCTGTGCGACCGCACCGGCGCGGCCTTCTACGGACTCGCCCCCTCCCCCGGTGCGCAGGGCGACAAGGCACCGGACGACAGCGCACGGAGCGACAGCACGCCGGGCGACAAGGCACCGGACGACAAGGCACCGGACGACGGGAGCACACGACCATGAGACGCACCTCGACCGTCATCAATCCCGCGCTGTCGCGCGTGATCGACGAGGCCGGCCACACCGACCGGATCGTCGTCGCCGACGCGGGTCTGCCGATCCCGTTGGACGCAGAGCGCATCGACCTCGCCTACCGTGCGGGTGCGCCGGGGTTCCTCGACGTGCTGGACACCATGCTCGCCGACCTGGTGGTCGAGCGCGCGACGATCGCGGCCGAGGCCGACGCCGTCAGCCCGGCGCTCCTGGCGGCGATGCGCGAGCGGTTCGGCCGGCTGGGCGTGGAGATCGAGCTCGTGCCGCACGAGGAGTTCAAGCAGCGCACCCACGGTGCCCGCGCGTTCGTGCGCACCGGGGAGTTCACCCCGTACGCGAACGTCATCCTGCACTGCGGCGTCGCGTTCTGAGGCTCACCCTCGCCGACCCTCTCAACCGAGCTCGGCCAGGCGCTCCCACAGCCCGGCCGGCACCTCCGCACCCATCCGCGCGAGGTTCTCGCCCACCGCCTCGGCGCGTGAGGTTCCCACCACCACCGACACCACCTGCGGCAGCCGCAGCGGGAAGTGCAGCGCGGCGGTGGGCAGGTCGACGCCAAACGAGTCGCAGACCTCGGCCATCCGCTCCACTCGCCCAAGGAGCTCGGCGGGCGCCGGCTGGTAGTCGTACAGCGCTCCCGGGGCAGGATGCGGCGATGCCAGCAAGCCGGAGTTGAACGGCGACGCCGCGACGATGCGGGTGCCCTTCTGCGCGCAGACCGGGATCAGCTCGTCGAAGCCGCGCGGGCGCAGCAGCGAGCAGCGCCCCGCCACCATGACGACGTCGAGGTCGGCCTCGCGCACCGCACGCGCGGCCACCGTCGCGTCGTTGACGCCCACACCGATCTCGGCGATGAGCCCCTCGCCGCGCAGCTGCTCCAGCGCGGGCAGGCCCTCGCCCAGCCCGCGTTCGAGGTCGTAGGCATCGGGGTCATGCAGATAGGCGATGTCGATGCGATCCATGCCGAGGCGCTCAAGCGACTCCTCGATGCTGCGTCGCACGCCGGCGAGCGAGGGGTCGTAGCGGCGGATCATGTCGTCGGGCACGTCGAAGTCGTGCGCGAGATCGCGGCCGCCGATGAAGTCGGGGTTGTGCACGAGCAGCCGGCCGACCTTGGTCGACAGCACGAACTGGTCGCGAGGGAGCTCCCGGAGGAACTCTCCCAGACGCCTCTCGGACAGTCCGAGGCCGTAGTGCGGCGCCGTGTCGTAGTAGCGGATGCCACCCTCCCAGGCGGCTTCGAGCGCCTGCCGGGCCTGCGCGTCGGAGACGACGCGGTGCAGGTTCCCGATCGACGCCGCACCGAAGCCCAGCGGCTGTTGCCCTGCCTCCCCCGGCGTCATGCCGCCGCTGCCCGCCACGCATACCCGGCCATCGAGGCGGAGAGCATTTCGGCGCCCGTACCGGGCGCCTCGGGCGCCCGGTAGCGACCGCGCTCGACGACCGTGGGGGTCACGAAGTGCTCGTGCAGATGGTCGACGTATTCGATACAGCGGTCGTCGATGGTCGCCGACACCGACACGAAGTCGAACATGGCCAGGTGCTGCACGGTCTCGCACAGACCCACGCCGCCGGCATGCGGGCACACCCGCACACCGAACTTCGCCGCCAGCAGCAGGTTCGCGACGTTCTCGTTCACGCCCCCGACCCGCGTCGCGTCGATCTGCATGACGCTGATCGCCTCGGCCTGCAGCAGCTGCTTGAAGATGACGCGGTTCTGCGCGTGCTCTCCGGTCGCGACCGGCACCGGCGCGACCCCGCGGGCGATCGCGGCATGCCCGAGCACATCGTCGGGGCTGGTCGGCTCCTCGACCCAGGCGAGATCGAACTCGGCGAGCGCGGCGACCCAGGCGATCGCGTCGGGAACGTCCCAGCGCTGATTGGCGTCGATCGCGATCCCGATCTGCCCGCCCACGCTCTCGCGGGCGATGCGCAACCGCCGGATGTCGTCATCCAGGTTCGCGCCCACCTTGAGCTTGATCTGCCCGAAGCCGTCGTCGACGGCCTCACGGCACAGGCGCGCGAGCTTCTCGTCGGAGTAGCCGAGCCAACCGGGCGTCGTCGTGTATGCGGGATAGCCCTCGTCGCGCAGCCGGGCGATGCGCTCGGCCCGGCCGGGCTCGGCCGCGCGCAGGATCTGCAGCGCCTCGTCGGGGGTCAGCGCGTCGGTGAGATACCGGAAGTCGACGAGCGAGACGATCTCCTCCGGCGACAGGGTCGCCAGGTGCAGCCACAGCGGCTGACCGGCGCGCTTGGCACGCAGATCCCACAGCGCATTCAGCCCGGCGCCGATGGCCATGTGCATGACGCCCTTCTCCGGACCCAGCCACCTCAGCTGCGAGTCACCGACGAGTCGCTGCGAGGTGGCACCCATGTCGGCCAGCAGCGTGTCGACGTCTTCGCCGATGAGGTATGGCGCCAACGCCTGCAGCGCCGCCGTCTGCACGTCGTTGCCCCGGCCGATCGTGAAGACGAAGCCGTGCCCCTCGAGTCCGTCGCCGGCATCGGTGCGCATGACCAGGTAGGCCGCCGAGTAGTCCGGGTCGGGATTCATCGCGTCGGAGCCGTCGAGGCTCACCGAGGTCGGGAACCGGATGTCGACGGTGTCGACGGCGGTGATGACGGCCATGTGGTCCTTTCCGAACGAGGTGACTCCGAGAATAAAGGTCGGATGTCTGGCTCGTCAAGATCACGGCGATATGCAAGAATCGTGAACACGGGCCACCTTCCTGACCCCAGAGTTCCGACCTTCAGAGAGTTTTCCATGCGTTTTGCTCGCCTCGGCCCCGTCGGCCGCGAGATCCCCGTCGTCGTGGACGGCGATCGGATCCTCGACCTGTCCCCTATCACTGCCGACATCGAAGGTGCCTTCCTGTCCGGCGACGGCATCGACCGGGTCCGCGCGGCTGTGGCATCCGGATCGCTGAACGCGGTGACCGACGCAGCCGCACTGCGTGTGGGCGCCCCGGTCGCGCGCCCGTCGGCCGTGTACTGCATCGGCATGAACTACGCGGCGCACGCGGCCGAGTCGGGCTCGGCGCCGCCGGAGCACATGGTCGTGTTCATGAAGTCGCCGAACACCGTGGCCGGCCCCGACGACGACGTCGAGATCCCCGCCGGCAGCACGAAGACCGACTGGGAGGTAGAGCTGGCGATCGTCATCGGACGACGTGCGCAGCGCCTGCGCTCCCCCGAGGAAGCGGCCGCGCACATCGCGGGCTACGCCGTGGGCAACGACCTGTCCGAGCGCGACTGGCAGCTGGCGGTCTCGGGCGGGCAGTGGTCCAAGGGCAAGTCAGCACCCGGGTTCCTGCCGCTCGGACCGTGGCTGGTCACCCCCGATGAGCTCGACGCGTCCAACCTGCGCCTGCGCTCGTGGGTGAACGGACAGCCGCGCCAGGACTCACGCACGTCCGATCTGATCTTCGGCATCGATCACATCGTGTGGGAGCTCAGCCAGTATCTGACGCTCGAGCCCGGCGACGTCGTGCTCACCGGCACGCCGGAGGGCGTGGCGCTGTCGGGCCGGTTCCCGTATCTCGCGGTCGGAGACGTCGTGGAGCTCGAGATCGAGGGGCTCGGCCGCCAGCGACAGCAGTACATCGCCGTGCGCGAGGAGGACTGAGATGGCATCCGAGCTGACCTCGCTGGTCGCGATCGTCACGGGCGGCGCATCCGGCCTGGGAGCCGCCATCGCCGCCCGGCTCCGCGCCGACGGCGCACGCGTCGCGGTGTTCGACGTGAACCCGGATGCCGCGACCGGCGTGGACCTCGCCGTGGCCGTGGATGTCACCGACGACGCATCCGTCATCGCGGGTGTGCAGCGCGTGGTCGATGAGTGGGGTGGCATCGACATCCTCGTCAACAACGCCGGGATCGGCGCGCAGGGTGACGTCACCGGCAACAGCGACGACGAGTGGCACCGGGTCTGGGATATCAACGTGGTGGGCATGGCGCGGGTGATGCGAGCGGCGCTGCCGCATCTGCGCCGCTCGCACGCCGCCGCCGTGTGCAACACGTCGTCGATCGCCGCCACCGCGGGCCTTCCGCAGCGCGTGCTGTACAGCGCGACCAAGGGCGCGGTGCTGTCGATGACCAAGGCGATGGCCGCCGATCACCTGCACGAGGGCATCCGCGTGAACGCCGTCAACCCGGGCACCGCCGACACGCCGTGGATCGGTCGTCTGCTCAGCACCGCCGACGACCCGGCCGCCGAGCGTGCGGCGCTGGAGGCGCGGCAACCGCACGGCCGGCTCGTCTCGGCGGACGAGGTGGCCGGGGCGGTCGCGTACCTGGTGAGTCCGTCGTCGGGGTCGACCACCGGCGTGGGCCTGGCCGTCGACGGGGGCATGCAGAACCTGCGGCTGCGGCCGCGGGGCTGACCGCCGCGGCGGGTGCGGCGGGGTGGCGGCGTCGTTTCGTCTCGCTGCGCTCGCGAGGCGACCAGGGGTGCGGGGCCGCGGGCGTCGTTTCGTCTCGCTGCGCTCGCGAGGCGACCAGGGGCGACGGGCGTCAGCCGTTCTTGACGGCGAGCGCGGCCTGATACAGCTCACGCCGGGAGTGACCGGTGGCATCGGCCACCTCTGCTGCGGCATCCTTCATCCGCGCACCGGTGCGAGTGAGCTCGAGCACCTCGGTGACGGCGTCGGAGAGCGGGATGCGGCGCGCCGGCGCTCCCCCGACGACGATCACGATCTCGCCGCGCACGCCGGCGGCAGCCCACGCGGCCAGGTCGCCCAGCGGGGCACGCACGACCTCCTCGTGCAGCTTCGTCAGCTCGCGGCAGACCGCCGCCGGCCGCGACGTGCCGAACGCCCCCGCCATGTCGTGCAGCGTCTGCGCGATGCGCGAGGGCGCCTCGAAGAACACCATGGTGCGCGGCTCGGCGGAAAGCTCCCGCAGCGTCCGCTCTCGTTCGGCGGGCTTGCGCGGCACGAACCCCTCGAACGTGAACCGGTCGGTGGGAAGCCCCGCGATCGCCAGCGCGGTGACGACCGCGCTGGGCCCCGGGATCGCGGTCACCTCGACGCCCTGCGCGGCTGCTTCGGCGACGACGCCATACCCGGGATCGCTGACCGTCGGCATCCCGGCGTCGCTGAGCAGCAGCACGTCGAGGTCGCGGGCGAGGGCGACGATCTCCGCCGCGCGCTCCTTCTCGTTGTGGTCGTGCAGCGCCACCAGGCGCGGCCGGTTCTCGACGCCCAGGGCCATGAGCAGCTTCTGCGCGGTGCGGGTGTCCTCCGCTGCGATCACCGTCACGGAGCTCAGCGCCTCCACCAGCCGCCGCGAGGCATCCCCCAGGTTGCCGATGGGCGTGGCCGCGAGGATGATCACCGCCCCAGCATAGGCTGGGACGGTGACAGCGTCGGTTGAGGCCCTCGTCCCGGACGTGCCCCCGTCGCGCCTGGACCGCTGGCAGGCGCGCGTGCGCGCGTCGGCGGCGGTGCGCCGGCGCATCGACCTGATCGCCCCCGCCGTCGTGACCCTGCTGGCGGCCGTGCTGCGGCTGTGGGACCTCGGACACCCGCACGCGCTGGTGTTCGATGAGACGTACTACGTGAAGGATGCCTGGAGCCAGTGGAACCTCGGCTACTCGTCGAACTGGCCTGACAACGCCGACACGCTGTTCGTCGGCGGGCACACGCACACATTCCTGGACAGCGGCAGCTTCGTCGTGCACCCGCCGCTGGGCAAGTGGATCATCGGCGTGGGCATGTGGGCCTTCGGCCCGGACTCGTCGTTCGGGTGGCGGATCGGCGCGGCGCTGTTCGGCACCGCCACCGTGCTGCTGGTCTACCTGCTGGCCAAGCGCCTGACCGGATCGACCGTGTTCGCCGCCGTCGCCGGGTTTCTGCTCGCCATCGACGGCGTGGCGATCGTGCTCAGCCGGGTGTCGCTGCTGGACATCTTCCTCACGTTCTTCATCGTGCTGGCGATGCTGTTCGCCGTCATCGACCGGCAACGACACCTCGAGCGGCTTGCCCAGCGGCTGGCAGACACCGATCCCGGCGCCGGCTGGGGCCCGATGCTGTGGGGCCGGCCCTGGCTGTTCGCCGCGGGCGCGACGGCGGGCGCCGCATGCGCCGTGAAGTGGTCGGGGCTGTACGTGCTGGTGGCCATCGGCGTCTACGCCGTGGTCAGCGACGCCCTCGCACGGCGGCGCGCCGGGGTGCGGTTCTGGCCGCAGGACGCGCTGCGCCAGGGCGTGGCATCCTTCGTGCTGCTGGTTCCGGTGGCCTTCGTCGTCTACCTCGCCTCGTGGACGGGGTGGCTGGTCACCGACGGCGGCTACGACCGGGAGGCCTCGCCGAACCCGCTCGTCGCGCTGTGGATCTATCACCAGGCGATCTACGCGTTCCATGTCGGTCTGACCACACCGCACAGCTACGCGAGCCCGGCCTGGCAGTGGCCGCTGCTGATCCGCCCCACCTCCATGTACTGGCACCAGGACCAGGTCGGTCAGGCCGGCTGCGCGGGTCCTGGCACCTGCGTGCAGGCGATCTCGTCGATTCCCAACCCCATCATCTGGTGGGCGGGGGTGGCGGCGATCGTGTTCCTCATCGTCGCGTTCGTACGACACCGCGACTGGCGGCACGCTGTCGTGCTGACCGGCACGGCGGCGACGTATCTGCCCTGGCTGATGTTCCCCGAGCGGACGATCTTCCAGTTCTACACCGTCGCGATCGTGCCGTTCCTCGTGCTCGCGCTCACGTTCGCGCTGCGCGAGATCGCCGGGCACCGCGCACGCGCGAACCGTCGCAGGCTGGTCGGGCAGCGCACGGTCTGGGTGTTCCTCATCGTGGTGAGCGTGCTCTCGGCGTTCTGGTACCCGGTGTGGATCGGGATGAAGGTGCCGTACGTGTTCTGGCTCATGCACAACTGGATCCCCACCTGGATCTGACCGGCTAGTCTCGTGGGGTGACTGTCCACATCGAGAAGGTCGACCTGCCGGGCATCGGCGTGCGTCATGACCTGCTGACCGAGAGCGGCCGGCGGCTTGCCGTCGTGCGCTATCGCGACGGTGACCGCGAGCTGGGCGTCTACGACGCCGACGATCCCGACAACTGTCGCGAGTCGCTGCGCATCACCGAGGAAGAGGCCGAGGCCCTCGCCGACCTGTTCAGCGCCTCGCTGGCCGTGAGCCGGCTCACCAAGCTCACCGAGGAGACCGACGGCCTCTACACCGAGAAGATCACGCTGCCGTCCGACTCGCCGTTCGTCGACCGCCCGCTGGGCGACACGAAGACGCGCACGCGCACGCACGTGTCGATCGTCGCGATCATCCGCGATCGGCGCGTCATCGCCTCCCCTACGCCCGGTGAGATCCTCCGCGAAGGAGATGTCATCGTCACCGTCGGCACACGCGCCGGATTGGATGCCGCGGCTCGGCTGTTCGCCAACGGCCCCGAGTGATCTCGGGGGCGCCGTCCGTGAACGACACCACGATCGTCATCATCGAGGTCGGCGCCCTGCTGCTCGGCATGAGCCTGCTCGGCCGGATCGCGAACCGGCTCGGCCTCTCGCCGATCCCGCTGTATCTGGTGGCCGGACTCGCGTTCGGCACCGGCGGCATCCTGCCGATGGACACGAGCCAGGGGTTCTTCGAGGTCGGCGCCGAGATCGGCGTGATCCTGCTGCTGGCACTGCTGGGACTGGAGTACTCCGCGGACGAGCTGCTGCACGGACTTCGCAGATCGAAGGCCGCGGGGCTGCTGGACGCGGTGCTGAACGCCCTGCCCGGCGCGGCGTTCGCCCTGATCCTCGGGTGGGGACCGGCGGCGGCGGTGGCCGTGGCCGGCATCTGCTGGGTGACCTCGTCGGGCGTGGCGGCCAAGCTGCTGCGCGACCTCGGCCGCATCAGCAACCGGGAGACCCCGGTCATCCTCTCAATCCTCGTGATCGAGGATCTCGCGATGGCGTTCTACCTGCCCACCGTGTCGGCCCTGGTCATCGGGGTGAGCCTGCTGCAGGGCGCGTTCCGCGTGGCCATCGCCGTCGCCGTGGTGCTGGTGATCCTGTTCATCGCGCTGAGGTTCGGCCCGGTCATCTCGCGCCTGTTCACCCCCGACCTCGCCGAGCCGCTGCTGCTGGGCGTGCTCGGGCTGACGATGCTCGTGGCGGGACTCGCCGAGGAGGTGAGCGTCTCGGCGGCCGTCGGCGCGTTCCTCGTGGGCATCGCCCTGTCGGGCCGGGTGGCCCAGTCGGCCCGCGAGGTGCTCACGCCCCTGCGCGACCTGTTCGCCGCCGTGTTCTTCGTCTTCTTCGGGCTGGCCACCGACGCCTCACAGCTGCCGCAGGTGATCGTGCCGGGGCTCGCCCTGGCCACCATCACGATGGGCACGAAGGTGCTCACCGGCTACCTGGCCGCCCGCCGCGCCGGCATCGGCCGCCCCGGCCGCTGGCGCGCCGGGATCGGGCTCACCCCACGCGGTGAGTTCTCCATCGTCATCGCCGGGATCGCCGCCGGCACCGCACCGATGCTCGCGCCGCTGGCGGCCGTCTACGTGCTCATCACCGTGATCGGCGCGACGCTGCTGGCCCGGCTGAGCGACACGGCCTGGTTCCGGCGCGTCACCGCGAGGAAGAAGCCGATCCCGGCCCCCGGCGTCTGAGCGAGCGCCCCGCCCCAGTCGTTGAGCGAGCGCCCCACCCCGGTCGTTGAGCGAGCGCAGCGCCCGGTCGTTGAGCGAGCGCCCCACCCCGGTCGTTGAGCGAGCGCAGCGAGTCGAAACGACCACCGCGCGTTTCGACTCGGGCGCTGCGCGCCTCACTCCACGACCGAACGTCCTGCGCGCCACCGCTCAACGGCCGAGGGCCGCCACATCGGTCACCGGGAGCCGGCAGGCGAAGTCGCGACAGTCGTAGACCGTGGGCACTGCGCCGACCTTGCCCTCGAACAGGGCGAAGCCGGCCTCGGCGAAGGCGCGTGCCTGATCGGCCGTGACCTGCGCGAACACGTCGGCGGGCAGCCGCCGGGCGCGGGCGGTGAGCTCGTCGCGTCCACCGCCGACCGCCACCACCTGATGCGGCGGCACGGCAAGCTGTGCGGCCACCCGCAGCAGGGCTCCGTGCGAGGTCGGCTCGGCGACCGCCTGCGCCGCGCGGGCCTCGACGACGGATGCCGCGGCCTGCCGGTACCGCTCCCCCGCACCCAGCAGCCACAGCGCGAAGGCGGCGTCGGCCAGCGCGGACGGTCCGGACGGATGGTCACCGTCGCTCTCGGAGGCAGCGCCCGGCAACGCGTGGGCGGTCAGCACCGGATCGGAGCCGCCCGGGACGGCGGGGTCCGCCGGATCGTCGAGGCACGCGTCGACGAGCTCGCGAGCCCGGCGCGCATACGCCGGCTCACCGGTCGCCGCCGCCAGCGAGGCCAGCCCCGCCGCCAGCAGGCCGTAGTCCTCCAGTGTCGCCTGTGCAGGTGAGACGATCTCATCGAACCAGGCACGACGCAGCCGGCCATCGGGGCCGACCCCGGTCTCGAGCACGGCGTCGGCGGCCCACCGCGCCGCCTCCACCAGCCGTTCGTCGTCCAGCCGCGACCCGGCACGGGCGAGGGCACCGATCGCCATCCCGTTCCAGCCGGTGACGATCTTGCCGTCGATCGCGGGCGGCTCGAGAGCAGCGCGGTCATCCGCACCCCGAGCGTAGTAGCCCCCTTCGCTGCGCTGCCCGTCGATCCAGGACTCGGAGTCCTGCGCGGCGGCGAAACCGCCCGAAGGCCGTTGCAGCACGTCGATGAGGAACCGTGCGACGCCGCGTGCGGTGTCGAGCTCGCCCGCGTCCAGCGCGACGTCGAGAAGCCCTGCGTTGTCAGTGAGCATGCGCTCGTAATGCGGCACGGTCCAGTCCCGCCGGGTGGCGTAGCGGAAGAACCCGCCGTCCACCACGTCGCGCAACGGCGAGGACGCCATCGCGCGCAGCGCCCGGTGCACCGCGGCCGGCGCGTCCGGCAGCGGCTCGGCCAACGCCGGCGCCTGCAGGAAACGCAGCAGCGGCACCGTCGGAAACTTCGGCGTCGTCATGCTCGCGTCGGCCGGCGCGAATCCGCCGTACTCGCGGTCCTCGCGGCCGAGCGCCGCACGGGCGGCGCCGGCGAGCTCGTCGACGCTCGGCAGCGCCCCCGCGGTGGGGACGGCATCCTCAGCGGCGCGCAGCGCCTCCACGACCGCATCCGCCGTCTGCTGCACCTCGCCGCGGCGCTGCGTCCACGCCTCGCGCACGGCGGCGAGCACCTGCCCGAACGCCGGCATCCCCGCGCGTGGCTCCGGCGGGAAGTAGGTGCCGGCGAAGAACGCACGTCCCTCCGGCGTCGTGAACACCGACAGTGGCCAACCAAGGTTACGGGTGAAGGCGGATGCCGCGGCCAGATACGTCTCGTCGACCTCGGGATGCTCCTCCCGGTCGACCTTGATCGCGACGAACCCGTCGTTCAGCCGCCGAGCGGTCTCGGCGTCCTGGAACGATTCGCGTGCCATCACGTGGCACCAGTGGCAGGTCGAGTAACCGATCGAGATGAAGACGGGGACGTCCCGCCGCGCGGCCTCGGCGAACGCCTCGGCGCCCCACGGATACCAGGCGACGGGATTGCCGGCATGCGCACGCAGGTAGGGGCTTGCCGCGGCGGCGAGGCGGGACGTCATGACTCAGTTGAACTCTTCGGGGTGGCTGCCGACGCGGCCCGACCCGTCCGACGGGTCGAGCGCATCGATCGCGGCGACCTCGGCATCGGTCAGCTCGAAGCCGAACACGTCGAGGTTCTGCGCAAGGCGCTCACGGTGCACCGACTTCGGGAACACGATGAACCCGTGCTGCAGGTGCCAGCGCAGCACGACCTGCGCGGGAGCCACGCCGTGCGCGGCGGCCGCCTCGGCCACTGCCGCGGCGCCGAACAGGTCGTACTTGCCCTGCCCGAGCGGACCCCACGACTCGATGCGGACATCGTGCGCGCCCGCCCAGTCGGTGACGTCCCGCTGCTGGTACGCCGGATGCAGCTCGATCTGGTCGACGACCGGGGCGACGCCGGTCGCGGTGACGATCTTCTCCAGGTGCGGCACGAGGAAGTTCGAGACGCCGATGCTGCGGGCAAGGCCCGCCTCGCGCAGCTTGATCAGCTGGGTCCAGGCGTGCAGGTAGTTGTCCTTGGCCGGGGTCGGCCAGTGCACGAGGTACAGGTCCACCTGGTCGAGACCGAGCTTGGCCAGGCTCTCCTGGAGCGCCTTGCGCGGCTCGTCGCCGTCATGCCGGTCGTTCCAGAGCTTGGTGGTCACGAACAGCTCGTCGCGCGAGACGCCGCTGTCGGCGATCGCCTGACCGACGCCTTCCTCGTTGCCGTAGATGGCGGCGGTGTCGATGTGCCGGTAGCCGAGCTCGAGCGCTTCGCTCACGGCGCGCCGGGTGTCTGCCGGTGGCACCTTGAACGTGCCGTAGCCCAGCTGCGGGATGGTGCTGCCGTCGTTGAGGGTGATCTGTGGAACGGTCATGCCCCCAGCCTAGGAGCCGCTCGGCGGTTCCGGCGCGGCGCGATACGATCGAAGGCTGTGTCCGCACCCGAACCCGTCATCACGTTCCCGCCGGAGCTGCCCGTCAGCGCCGCACGGGACGAGATCGCGCGCGCCATCGCCGGCCACCAGGTCGTCATCGTCGCCGGGGCGACCGGCTCGGGCAAGACCACCCAGCTGCCGAAGATCTGTCTTCAGCTCGGCCGCACGCGCATCGCGCACACGCAGCCGCGTCGCATCGCCGCCCGCAGCATCGCCGAGCACGTGGCCGAAGAGCTCCAGGTGCCGCTGGGGACCACGGTGGGGTACAAGGTGCGCTTCACCGACAAGGTGAGCGACGACACGCGCATCGCGCTGATGACCGATGGCATCCTGCTGGCCGAGACCCACCGCGACCGGCGGCTGACCCGCTACGACACGATCATCATCGACGAGGCGCACGAGCGCTCGTTGAACGTCGACTTCCTCATCGGGTACCTGCGCCGCATCCTTCCCCGCCGTGCCGATCTGAAGGTCATCATCACCTCGGCGACCATCGATCCGCAGAGCTTCGCGAAGCACTTCGCCGAGCCGGACGGAACGCCGGCGCCGATCATCGAAGTGTCCGGTCGCACGTACCCGGTCGAGATCCGCTACCGCCCGCCGGTCGAGTCCGACGACGACCTCGACCCGCTGCTGGGCGCCCTGCAGGAGCTCGACCGCGAGCCCCCCGGCGATGTTCTCGTGTTCCTGCCCGGTGAGGCGGAGATCCGTGACGCGATGGATGCCGTGCACGGCATCTACGCGAAGGATGCCGCTCCCACCGAGGTGCTGCCGCTGTTCGGCCGCCTCTCCGCCGCCGACCAGCACCGGGTGTTCGAGCGCTCCACGCTCCCGGGCGTGCGGCGCCGGGTCATCCTGTCCACGAACGTCGCCGAGACGAGTCTGACGGTACCCGGGATCCGTTATGTGGTCGATGCCGGCACCGCCCGCATCTCGCGTTACAGCAATCGCAGCAAGATCCAGCGGCTGCCGATCGAAGCGATCTCGCAGGCCTCCGCGCAGCAGCGCTCCGGTCGCGCCGGGCGCACCGCGCCGGGCGTGGCGGTGCGGCTGTACTCCGAGGAGGACTTCGCCACCCGGCCCGAGTTCACCGAACCGGAGATCCTGCGCACGAGCCTGGCGGCGGTGGTGCTGCAGATGCTGTCGCTGGGCTTCGGCGACATCGCCGACTTCCCGTTCCTGACCCCGCCCGACTCGCGCGGGGTGAAGGCGGCGTTCGACCTGCTGGTCGAGCTGGGCGCCGTGCGGGGCCGCGCCCTGACCGATCTCGGCCGCGAGCTCGCGCGGCTTCCCATGGACCCGCGGCTGGCCCGCATGCTCATCGAGGCGCGACGCACGGGCGTCCTGGTCGAGGTGCGGGCGATCGTGGCGGGCCTGTCCATCCCCGACGTGCGCGAACGGCCCGAGGAGCGGCGCGACGAGGCGGACCGCCTGCACGCACGGTTCGCCGATCCGACCAGCGACTTCCTCAGCCTGCTGAACCTGTGGAACCACCTGCAGGAACAGCAGCACGACCTGGGTTCGAGCGCGTTCCGGCGGCTGTGCCGCGCCGAGTTCCTCAATTACGTGCGCGTCCGCGAATGGTTCGACGTCCATCGTCAGCTCTCCCAGCTGGTGTCCGCGAAGACGGGAAAGGACGGGACGCGACGGCGCACGGCGGAGGAGCACGGGGGCGGCGCCGATCCCGACACGATCCACAAGGCGATCCTCTCCGGTCTCCTCTCCCACATCGGCTTGCGCGACGAGCGCGTGAAGGCAGGCGACCCGCGGCGTCCCTCCGACTACCTCGGCGCCCGCGGTGCACGGTTCTCGATCTTCCCCGGCTCGGTGCTGCGCAAGAAGCGGCCTCCCGCGGTCATGGCCGCCGAGCTCGTGGAGACGTCCCGCCT
>CALKHM010000245.1 GCA_937988695.1 uncultured Microbacterium sp.
TTCCTGCCCTCGAACACCTCGAGCCCGGGTGCCATCCTCGGCCCGGGCAAGGCATCGGCATTCCCCGGCGTGTACTCGGTGGCGTTCTCCAAGTCCGCCTCCAGCCCCGCGACCGCGAACGACGCCGACATGAAGCAGTTCCTGTCGGATCTGAAGCAGTACGGCAACTACAAGGACACGCCGGCGTTCCCGCACTGCGTGTGGAGCTACATCAGCGGCGCGACGCTGGAGCAGGCGTTCGAGAAGATGACCTCGCCCACCCGTGACGACTTCATGAAGGCACTGCGGTCGATCTCCGACTTCAAGGCCCCGCTGATGCTGGACGGCACCGCGGTGAACACCACCGAGGACGGCCAGCCGGCCGTGTCGAGCGTGGTCGTGCAGAAGTACAACGGCAAGGGCTACGACACGGTCAGCTCGTTCGGCTGATCCCATCCCGCCCCGAGGGCCCGGTCCGGCGTCGTCGGCCGGGCCCTCGCGCGTGCAGCGCGGGGTCGGCGCGCGGAGGCATGCGTGCGTCAAATTCACATGAAATGGCCGAGTGCACACCAAACTGCCGACGGTTTGATGTGCATTCGTCGAATTCATGTGAATTTGTCGCACAGGGGGCGACGCGCGGGGTTACGCGGTCGCGCGCAGCACCTCGACGATGCCGGCCAGATGCACGCGGGTGGCCTGCTCTGCCGCATCCGCGTCGTGCGCGAGGATCGCGTCGATGATCGCGATGTGCTCCGGAGCGGATGTCGCAGCCCGGCCGGGCACGAACGACAGCCGGAACTGGTGTCGGGCGGACTGCGCACGCAGGCGTTCCAGCAGCTGCGTCGCCGTCGCGTGGCCGGCGATCTCCCGGATGCGCTGGTCCAGCTCCTGGTTGGCGCGGGAGTACTCGATGAGGTTCGACACGTCGGCCGCCGCCGCGATGCGGGCGCGCAACTCGCGCAGCACCGTGGCATCCTGCGCCGTCAGCTTCTCGGCGGCCTTCCGGGCGACCAACGACTCCAGCCCCATGCGCACCTCGACGATCTCGACCGCCTCGTCGACGGTGATCGCCCGCACGCGCGCCCCCCGGTTGGGCAGCCGCTCGACGAGCCCCTCGTTGGTCAGGTTCAGCAGCGCCGTGCGCACCGACGCGCGCGACGCGCCGTATCGCTCGCTGATGTCGGCCTCGATGAGGCGCTGGTGCGGCGCGAACTCGGCATTCTGGATCGCATCGCGCAGCCGCTGGGTCAGCTCCGGCGCCGTCGCCGGGTCTGTCTCGATCGTCGTGGACACTCCGCCTCCTCGGTCACCGTCGACACGGCACGCGGCCCTCGGCCACGGTGCCGACCGCGCTCCGAGGATATCGCGCACCGCGAGTTGTCGACGATATTCGTGATGATTTTGTCGCGACTATTGCATCCACGGCGCCCGAGGGCGACGATGGTCACAGCGGTGTCCTCCGTGACCAGCACTCCGGCGGGATGCCCGGACACGGCGTCTGATCCGATCGCGCGAACCCGCGTGCGACCGCGACGCACAAGCAAGCACGGAGAGGTGTGATGGGGATGTCTTCAACGACCGAGGTCGCAGGCACGACGGTCCGTACGGGGCTGTACATCGGCGGGCAGGAACGGTTCACCGATGAGGTACTGCCGGTGGCCGACCCGGGAAAGCCCGGTGTCGTCGTCGGCGAGGCCGCGTCGGCGTCGGCACAGGACGTGGCCGACGCGGTGGCAGCGGCCAAGAGCGCGTACCCGGCGTGGGCGGGGTTGGGCGCGGCCGGGCGCGCTCAGGCGATGGCCGACGCCATCGCGGGGATCGCCGATGATCGTGACACGGATGCCGCGATCCTGTCACAGGAGAACGGCAAGATCCGCTTGGAGGCCTGGGTGGACGCGCTCGTGTTCGAGCTGCGCTGGAACCTCGCCCTGCAGGTGGCCGACCAGGTCGATGAGACCTCGACGCTGCCGGCGGTCCCCGGCGCGATCCCGGTGAACACGCAGGTCGCCTACCAGCCCCTGGGCGTGGTGTCGATCATCGTGCCGTTCAACTGGCCGATCGCGATCCTGGGGGCTTCCCTCCCGTGCGCGCTGCTGGCCGGGAACACGGTCATCGTCAAGGCTCCGCCGAGCACGCCGCTGGCGATCACCCGCGTCGTGCAGCGCGTCGCCGAGAAGCTTCCTGCCGGGGTGCTGAACGTCGTCAGCGGCCGGGACGAGAACATGTCGGGACTGATCCAGAACCCGGATGTCGCGAAGGTGTCGTTCACGGGCAGCGTGAACGGCGGCAAGCGGATGATGCAGATGGGGGCCACCACGCTGACTCGGGTGACCCTCGAGCTCGGCGGCAACGACGCGGCGGTGTTCCTGCAGGACGCGATCATCGACGACGAGCACCTCGACCGCCTGTACGCCGCGATCTACGACACCACCGGACAGATCTGCATGAACGCGAAGCGTGTCTTCGTGCATCGCTCCCGCGTCGATGAGGTCGTCGCCGGCCTGTCGGCGCGCCTGGAGAAGGCCGTGCTCGGCTATGGGCTCGACGAGGGAACCACGATGGGCCCGCTGAACTCGCCCGCGCAGAAGGCGTTCGTCGACGAGATCATCCAGGAGGCGAAGGATGCCGGAGCCGACGTGCGCGAGTTCGGAACCCTCCCCGGGGGCGATCTGGCCGGCGGCAACTTCGTGCGTCCCGCCATCGTCGTCGATCCCGACCTGTCGCTGCGGGTCGTGACGCAGGAGCAGTTCGGTCCCGTCATCCCCGTCATCCCGTTCGACGACGAGGACGAGGCAGTCCGCCTGGCCAACGACACCTGGGCGGGCCTGTGCGGCTCGGTATGGACGGCATCCCCCGAGGCCGCACAGCGGGTCGGCTCGCAGCTGGAGTGCGGCTACGTCTGGGTGAACGACCACGGCGCCACACGCCTGGACCTGCGCGCGCCGTTCGGCGGGATGAAGGGCTCCGGCTTCGGCCGCGAACAGGGCATCGAGGGAGTCCGCGACTTCCAGGACACCCGCGCCATCGCGTTCCTCGACGCCGACGCGCTCGCTGCCATGCCGCACTGAAGCCTCTCAGCCTGAGCGACGACCGGCTGCCCCGGAGCCACGTCGCCCAGGGGTCGCGCGACCCGACGCGCGACCCACGAATGCCGGCCCACGGCGTCGCTTCGCCATCGTGAAACGACGCCGTGGGCCGGCACCACGTCGTGGCGCGCGGGCCACCCATCCGTCAACCTTGGTTGACGACGGGGCCCATGTCAACTACGGTTGACGACATGAGCGACCACACCCCCGTTGCCCTGGGCACCGACGACGGCGGCGAGCCGCTGGCCGCGCTGCGGCGCCTGAGGACGATGCGCGCCGAGATCGCGCGCACGGAGGCCGAGCAGGTGCGCCGCGCCCGTGGGCAGGGATACTCCTGGGTCGCGATCGCCGACGCCCTGGGAGTCACCCGTCAGGCCGTCCATAAGAAATACGGACGAAGATGAAAGGCGGCCGACGCCCGCATCCATCTCGGCCTCACTCCGAGGAGACACCCCGCATGTCGTCATCCACTGCTGTCCCCGCACGCCGTTCGCTGTTCCGCCGCGGCTCGCAGGAGGGCCCGCGCGCAAGCATCCGGCAGCTGCTGCCCTACATCTTCGAGCACCGCGGCGTCATCGCCGTCGTCATCGTGCTCAGCATCGTCGGCGCGATCGCCAGCCTCGGCCAGCCGCTGATCGTCGGCCAGGTCATCGCTCGCGTGCAGTCGGACCACCCGTTGGGCGTACTGGTCTGGATGCTCGTGGCGCTCGTGGTAGCGGCATCCGTCATCTCCGGCTACCAGCACTACCTGCTGCAGCGCACCGGCACCGCGGTCGTGTACTCGAGCCGGCGGCGCCTCGTCGCCCGCATCCTGCACCTGCCGATCAGCGAGTTCGACGCCCGCCGCACGGGCGACCTGGTCTCACGGGTGGGCACCGACACGACGCTGCTGTACGCGGTGCTCACCCAGGGGCTCGCGGATGCCGTCGGCAACGCGCTCATCTTCCTCGGGGCGATGGTGGCCATGGCGATCATCGACCCACTGCTGCTCGTGCTCATCCTCGTGGTCATCGGCGCGTCGGTGGCCGTGGTCGGCGCGCTGTCCGGACGCATCCGCCGGCACACCCGCGTGCAGCAGGAGAAGGTCGGCGAGCTGGCCTCGGGCGTCGAACGGGCCGTCGCCTCGATCCGCACGATCCGCGCGGCGGGCGCCGCCGACCGTGAGCAGGAGGCGATCACCGCCGTCGCCTCCGACACGTACGACGTCGGCGTGCGCATCGCGAAGGCATCGGCGCTGGTCGTGCCGATCGCCGGCATCGCGCTGCAGGTGTCGTTGCTGGTCGTGCTGGGCGTCGGCGGCTATCGCGTCGCATCCGGGGCGATCACGATCGCCGCACTGGTGACCTTCGTGATGTTCTTGTTCATGCTGATCCAGCCGCTGGGCACGTTCTTCGGCGCCATCATGTCGGTGAACCAGGCCCTGGGCGCGCTCGGGCGCATCCAGGAGGTGCTCGAGCTGCCGGTGGAGACCGCGGACGACGCCGTCGTCGCCGCCCGCGTGGCCGAGCGCGCGCCGGATGCCGCACCGGCGGCGGCCATCGAGTTCCGCGATGTGCGCTTCGCATACCCGGCGGCCGTGATCGAGGCGCGTCGGCGCACCGAGACCGAGGCGCTCGCCCTGCTGGAGTCGGCCCGTGTGGACACCTCGGGTCTGGACGAGACCGAGCAGACGACGGATGCCGACGGCGAGGTGCTGCACGGCGTCTCGTTCACCGTTCCACGAGGCGCCCGGGTGGCACTGGTCGGCCCGTCGGGGGCCGGCAAGTCGACCACGCTCGCCCTCATCGAGCGCTTCTACGACCCGACCGGCGGCGCGATCCTCCTGGGCGGCCAGGACGTGCGCGCCCTCGACCGCGCCGCGTTGCGCGCGCAGCTCGGATACGTCGAACAGGATGCCCCGACCCTGGCCGGCACGCTCGCCGACAATCTGCGGCTCGCCTCGCCCGCGGCATCCGACGCGGACTGCGAGCGCGTGCTGCACGCGGTCAATCTCACCGACGTTCTCGAACGCAGCGCGCTGGGTGTGCACGCGCCGGTCGGGGAAGCCGGTGTCATGCTCTCCGGTGGCGAACGCCAGCGCCTGGCGATCGCCCGGGCGCTGCTGGCGGCACCCCCGATCCTGCTGCTGGACGAGTCGACCTCGTCGCTGGACGGCCTGAACGAGCAGCGCATGCGCGAGGCGATCGACGCGGTCGCCACCGGCCGCACGCTCATCGTGATCGCGCACCGGCTGTCGACCGTCGTCGATTCCGACCACATCGTGGTGATGGACCGCGGTCGAGTGGTCGGGCAGGGTACGCACTCCGAGCTCGTCGACTCCACGCCGCTGTACCGCGATCTGGCCAAGCACCAGCTGCTGGTCTGACGCCTCGGGCGGTGGCCGCAGACAATGTTGTGAAAACCTTGTAAAAACTCATCCGCGCTCCTAGTCTGAAGCCGTGGACCGCACAGAGCCGAACTCCGAACCGGCAGACGAGCGGGCGCTGCCCGCACCCATGGACGCCGCCATCACACCGGGCGCGCTGCACGAGTTCCGACGGCAGCTGAAGCAGCCCGAGGACACCATCGACCCGCACACCTGGGCGGGGTCCGTTCCCGACGCACGCGGCACCGCGCCGCACGTGCGGGTCGGGCGGGACAAATGGTTCAACCTGCTGTGGCTGATCCCTCTCGGGTTCGTCGTGCTCGTCGCGATGATCGCGATCGCGCAGGGTCTGCGAGAGCTGCCTGCCGTGCAGCAGTTCATGCAGCGCTACCCGGGCACGATCGAGCGGGCCGACGCCGCGCAGACGGCGGGCTTTCCCGCGTGGGTGAGCTGGCAGCACTTCCTGAACCTGTTCCTGATGATCTTCATCATCCGGTCGGACGTGCAGATCCTCACCGACCATCCCCGGCTGTACTGGACCCGCCACTCCACTCCGGGCAAGGAGTGGTTCCGCTTCCAGAAGCCGGTGCCCGACGACCCGCTGTGGACGGCCAAGCAGGACTCCGTCAACGTGCCCAGCTGGATCGGACTGCCGGGGCTGCGGCACTCGATCGGCCTGGCCCGCTGGTGGCACCTCGGCGTGGACACGCTGTGGCTGGCCAACGGCGTCGTGTTCGTGGTGCTGCTGTTCATCTCCGGGCACTGGGTGCGCGTCGTGCCCACGAGCTGGGACGTCTTCCCGAACGCCGTGTCCGTCGCGATCCAGTATGCGTCGTTGGACTGGCCGCTGGAGAACGGATGGTGGGCGTACAACAGCCTGCAGCTGCTCGCGTACTTCGTGACGATCTTCGTGGCCGCTCCCCTCGCCCTGATCACCGGGCTCGGCATGTCGCCGGCGCTGTCGACGAGGATGCGGTGGATCAGCTCCCGCTTCAGCATCCAGGCGGCGCGGTCGATGCACTTCCTGGTGCTGTGCTGGTTCCTCATCTTCATCGTCGTGCACGTGACGCTCGTGTTCGCCACCGGCGCCCTGCGCAACCTCAACCACATGTATGCCGGGCGCAACGACGAGAGCTGGGTGGGATTCTGGATCTTCGCCGCATCCATGGTCGTCGTCACGGTCGGGTGGGTCGGGGCATCTCCGTTGACGCTGCGCAGACCACGACTCATCCAGCGTGTGGGATACGCACTGATCGGGCCCGCGCAGCGGCTGTTCGAGCACGTCGACGCCAAGCCCGGGCAGTACACCGACAAGGACATCTCGCCGTATCTGTGGCACAACGGCAAATATCCCGAGACCGACGAGTACCGCGCGCTGTTCGAGAACGACTTCGCGGACTACCGGCTGCACATCGGCGGGCTCGTCGACCACCCGGTGGAGCTGAGCATGACCGAGGTGCGCGCGCTCGAGCACCATGAGCAGATCACGCAGCACTTCTGCATCCAGGGGTGGTCGGGCATCGCCAAGTGGGGCGGCGTGTCGATGTCGACGATCCTCGACCTGGTCAAACCCCGCCCGGAGGCCAAGTGGGTCGTGTTCTACTCGCTCGGCGACGGCCCAGACGGCGGCACGTACTACGACGCGCATCCCATCGAGCAGATGAGCTACCCCCTGACGATGCTCGCCTACGACATGAACGGCGAACCGCTCTCGTACGGCCACGGCGCACCACTGCGGCTGCGCAACGAGGTGCAGCTGGGATTCAAGCTGGTCAAGTGGATCCGCGGCATCGAGTTCGTCGCCGACTTCGCGGAGCTCGGGGGAGGCTACGGCGGATACAACGAGGACCACGAGTTCTTCGGGTACCGCCAGTCGATCTGAGGGCAAGGGACGCGGCGGGGCGGGGCCGGGCGGGGCGCCCGGCGCTTGCGGCAGGCGGGCGGGGCGGGGCGGCGCAGGACGAGGACCGCCGGGGCGCTATGCGCGGACGATCCCGCCCGCGCCGCGCGCGATGCGCAGCACAGCCTGGGCCCGCGAATGTACATCAAACCGCCGAATGCACATCAAATTGTCGGCGGTTTGATGTGCATTCGGCCAATTCATGTGAATTTGGCGCAAGCAGCGCGGGCGGGCGGGGGCTAGGCGCGCGCGGCCTCCCTGAGGCGGTAGCGCAGGGCGGCGAGCTCGGCCTGCAGCGGCGCCGGGATGCGGCCGCCGAACGTCTCGTAGAACTCCTCGGTGAGGTCGGCCTCCTGCGCCCACGTCGACGGGTCGACAGCGAACAGCTCGGCGAGGTCCTCCTCAGACACGTCCAGGCCGTCCAGGTCGAGGTCCTCGATCCGCGGCAGGCGGCCGATCGGGCTCTCCACGGCGGGCACGGCGCCGTCCACGCGCCGGGCGATCCACTCGATCACGCGCGAGTTGTCGCCGAAGCCCGGCCACAGGTAGCGGCCGTCGGCGCCCTTGCGGAACCAGTTGACCTGGAAGATGCGCGGTGCCTTGTCGAACCGCATCTTCTGCCCGACGGTGAGCCAGTGACCGAAGTAGTCGGCCATGTTGTACCCGCAGAACGGCAGCATCGCGAACGGGTCACGGCGCAGCTCGCCCACGGTGCCCTCGGCGGCGGCGGTGCGCTCGCTGGAGATGTTCGACCCGAGAAACACCCCGTGCGACCAGTCCGTCGCCTCGACGACCAGCGGCACGTTCGTGGCACGACGGCCGCCGAACAGGATGGCGTCCAACGGGACGGCTTCCTCCCAGTCGTCGGCGATCTGCGGGCACTGCGCGGCACTGACCGTGAAGCGCGAGTTGGGGTGCGCGGCGGGGCTCCCCGATCCGGGTGTCCACGGGTTGCCCTCCCAGTCGGTCAGGCCCTCGGGGATCTCCTCGGTCAGCCCCTCCCACCAGACGTCCCCGTCCGGACGCAGCGCGACGTTCGTGAAGATCGTGTTCCCCCATAGCGTCTCGACCGCGGTGACGTTCGTCGACTCGCCGGTGCCCGGCGCCACACCGAAGAAGCCGGCCTCGGGGTTGATCGCCCACAGCCGCCCGTCCTCGCCGGGGCGCAGCCACGCGATGTCATCGCCGAGCGTCTCCACGCGCCAGCCGGGGATCGTCGGGCGCAGCATGGCGAGGTTCGTCTTGCCGCAGGCGGAGGGGAACGCGGCCGCCAGGTGGTACTTGCGGCCCTCCGGCGAGATGACGCGGATCAGCAGCATGTGCTCGGCCAACCACCCCTCGTCGCGACCGATCACCGAGGCGATGCGCAGCGCGAAGCACTTCTTCGCGAGGATCGCGTTGCCGCCGTATCCCGATCCGTACGAGTAGACCTCGAGGGTGTCGGGGAAGTGCGCGATGTACTTCTCGTCGCTGCACGGCCATGCGACGTCCGCCTGTCCGGGCTCGAGGGGCGCGCCGACCGAGTGCACGGTCTTCACCCAGGGCGCCCCTTCGGCGATCAGGCGCGTCACGCTCTCGCCGACCCGGGTCATGATGCCCACGGATGCCACGGCGTAGGGGCTGTCGGTGACCTGAACGCCGATGTGCGACAACGGACCGCCGACGGCTCCCATCGAGAACGGGATGACGTACATGGTGCGTCCGCGCATCGAGCCGCGGAACACTCCGGTCAGCGTCTCGCGCATCTCGTCGGGGTCGGCCCAGTTGTTCGTCGGGCCGGCATCCTCCTCCTTCGCGGAGCAGATGAACGTGCGCGCCTCGGTGCGGGCGACATCCTTCGGGTTCGAGCGGGCCAGGTACGAGCCGGGACGCCATTCGGGATTCAGCTTGATGAGCGTGCCGCTGTCGACCATCTCGCGCAGCAGGGCGTCGTTCTCAGCACGCGAGCCGTCGATCCAGTGGACGCGGGAGGGCTCTGTGAGCGCGGCGATCTCGTCGACCCAGTCGACCAGCGCCTGCATCCCGGGTCCTTCGATGTCGGGTCGCCGACCGAAGTCGCGGACGTCGCGCAGAGCACGCACGCCGGTGGGCGTCGTGCGGGTGAAGGACTCGGCAAGTGCCATGGCTGCTCCCATTCGGTCGACTCGCGATCGATCGGACCACGAGCGACGATCAGATCGTCTCTGCACCCCACTCTCGCAAGACTCGCCGAGGTCTTTCCGAGATGTGAGCTGAAAAGAATCCAGGTTCTTTCGATATGCTCAAGGAATGGCTTCGACCGTGGAACTCGTGACGCTGGGGCACCGCATCCGGCACCATCGCCTGAGCAGCGGGCTCACCCTCGACGAGCTGGGCGCGAAGGTGGGGGTGGCCGGCAGCCACCTCAGCCTGATCGAGAACGGCAAGCGCGAGCCGAAGCTGTCATTGCTGCAGCAGATCGCGAAGGTCACCGGAACCGACGTGACGGATCTGCTGTCCGCCGAGCCGCCCAACCGCCGTGCGGCTCTGGAGATCGAGCTTGACCGGGTGCAGTCCAGCACGGTCTTTCAGCGCCTGGGCATCCCGCCGGTGAAGGTCACCAAGGGCATCAGCGACGAGACGCTCGAGTCGGTGCTCGGGCTGCATCGCGAACTGCAGCGCCGCGAGCGTGAGGCCATCGCCACCCCCGAGGAGGCACGCCGGGCCAACACCGAGCTGCGCCTTCAGATGCGCACGCACAACAACTACCTTCCCGACATCGAGAAGCTCGCCGAGAAGAAGCTGAAAGCCGCCGGCCACGTCTCCGGGGCGCTCACGCACCGCACGGTCAGCATCATGGCCGAGCAGCTCGGCTTCGAGCTCATCTACGTCAGCGACCTGCCGCACTCCGCGCGATCGGTCACCGACCTGGAGAACGGGCGGATCTACCTGCCGCCGGCCTCGATCCCGGGCGGGCATGGACTGCGATCGATGGCGCTGCAGGCGATGGCGCACCGGCTCCTCGGCCACCGCCCGCCCACCGACTACGCGGACTTCCTCCGGCAGCGGCTCGAGATCAACTACTACGCCGCGTGCTGCCTCATGCCCGAGACGGCGGCGGTGGCCTTCCTGCAGCAGGCCAAGAAGGACCGCAATCTCGCCGTGGAGGACTTCCGCGACGCGTTCGGCGTCACGCATGAGGCCGCCGGGATGCGCATGACGAACCTGCTCACGCAGCACCTCGGCATCTCCCTGCACTTCCTGCGGGTCGATGGGTCGGGCGCCATCTCGCGCGTCTACGAGAACGACGGGCTGCCGCTGCCGGCCGACGTCACCGGCGCTGTCGAGGGACAGGTGGTGTGCAAGAAGTTCTCCGCGCGATCGGCGTTCGCCGAGCAGAACCGCACCACCGAGCACTACCAGTACACCGACACGCCCGCGGGCACGTTCTGGTGCGCCACCCAGACCGGGGTGACCGCCGACGGCGAGTTCTCGATCACGGTGGGCGTGCCGTTCGATGACGCGAGGTGGTTCCGCGGGCGGGAGACACCGCAGCGAGCCGCGTCGACGTGCCCCGACGAGTCGTGCTGCCATCGCCCCGATCCCCACCTGGCCGCGCGGTGGCAGGGCAAGGCGTGGCCGAGCGCGCGCGTGCACATGCAGATGTTCTCACCGCTGCCCAGCGGAGCCTTCCCCGGCGTCGACGACAGCGAGGTCTATGCGTTCCTCGACAAGCACGCGGCGGAATAGCACGGCGCCGGGCGGGCGGCTCGACGATGGCCGGCCCGAGGTCTGACCAGTGGTCAACCTGTGATGAACCGTGCATAGCGGTCGAGGGCCGCGGCGACCTCGGCGTCGGTGGCGGCACCGGCCACGTGCAGCTCGGGCACCGGGTCGTCGGCGTGCCGGCCGATGGCCTTCGAATGCGCCCACGCGCCGGCGACCCGACCATCGGCGAGCAGGATGGGACGCACCATCCCGTTCTTGCCCGGGCCGATGAGCGCCGCCGACTCGGCGGTGGCCACCGCCGAGCGATCGGCGTAGGAGATGTAGTACTCGTCGAACGACGGCAGCGCGATCACCCGCGGTGCGGCGGGGTCGGCAGGGGGCAGACGGCGCGCGACGAACACCCCGTCGTCGATCTCGACGAGTCGCTGCGCGGATGCCGCGGCGGCGCGCCGCGCGGTGGTGATGGGCAGGCCGGACCACCACGCGAAGTCCGCGGCGCCAGCCGGGCCGTGACCGTCGATGTAGCGCAGGAACAGCTCGGCGAGCGGGTCGGCCGGGCCGGACGACGGCGTGATCCACTCGTCGGCGAGCACGAAGTACTGCCCGCGCGTGGGTGCGCCCTCGCGCGCGACGATCGGGCCCTGGCAGAGCAGGCCGTTCACGCTCAGCGCGTAGAGGATGTGGTACCCGCGCTGGCCGGCCGTTCCGACCCCGGCGCCCTCCAGAAGCGCGAAGGCCTCCGCACGCGTCAGCCGCCCGCCGCCGCGCAGAGCGCGCGCGATCGCCTGCTGCGCGCGCTCGAGGGTGCCGGCGTCGATCTCGAGCTGCCGCTGGCGGGATGCCGCCTGGCGGCGTTGCCGGTCGCCCGTCACCTGCAGCACCCAGCCGAGATCACCGGCGCGCACGATGTGGATCGTGCCGCGCATCGTCCACGACCGCACCAGTTCGCCGGCGTCGAACGCCGCGTCGATCTCCGAGAGCGTCGGTGTGGCGCCGTGGGTGCGCGAGCGCACCGCGAGCGCCCAGCGCCCGCCCCAGAACTCCTGCGCCTGCACGGCCAGCAGGTGCGCGGCCGCTTCGACGGGTGAGGCCGCCGGGGCCGTCAACCGGTGTGCGCGCAGACGATCGGCGATCAGCATCGCGGTCATCGTTCCATCATCCCCGGCGCCCCGGACATCAACGTGGCGCACGAAGCGCGACGGCCCCGGTGACCGCGACCGCGATGGTGACCACGGCCAGCGCACCGAACCCGGCGGCCAGAGAGGCCGCTGTGCCGATCGCGCCGACCAGCAGCGGCCCGCCGGCATCGCCGAGCTCACGTCCGAGCTCGGCGTTGCCCATCGTGCGCCCCAACCGCTCGGGCGGTGTGTGAGCCGACAGGTGCGCGTAGGCGAGCGGTGTCGCGACGCCCACTGCCGCACCCACCAGCACCGCAGCCACGAACACCGCCGTGATGAGCGCGGGCGCGCCCGCGCTCATCACGGCGACAGGCGTCATCGTCTCGGCGGCCGCCAGCAGGACGAGGGCGACGGCGCCGGCCGCGAGCGCGACCGCGGCTGCCCCGCGGGTGGTGAGCGCACCGCGATCGTGCCGGCGTCCCGCCAGCGGCTGCGCTGTCGCCGACACGGTGGCCAGTACGGCGACGGGCGCCGCACTGGCGATGGCGCCGAGGCCCAACCGCGTGCCGATCAGCGGCAGATAGCCGACGGCGACGCCGAGCATCCCCGTCGAAGCCGCCAGGATCAGCACTGGCACGACGAACCCGCGTTCGGTGGTCTGGCGTACGAGATCGGCCAGCGTGTAGCGCGGACGGGCAAGCACGGGCAGCGACGGCAGCGCGAGGGCGACCCAGCCCGCGGCGGCCGCCGCCAGCACGGCCAGCGCCGCGTACAGCGCCCACAGCCCGGTCAGCGCGATCAGCGCCGCGCCCAGCAACGGGCCTGCGACGTATCCGATGCTCTTCCATGCACCGTACCGGCCGAAGTAGCGCCCGAGCCGGTCACCGCCGGCCAGCCGGGCGACCGCCGACGACGATGCCGGCGAGAACGCCGACGCCGCCGCCCCCTGTGCGAACCGGACGACGCCGAGCACGACCGGGTCTGTGGTCAGCATGCCGACGGCGGACACCAGCGCGAAGGCCACGAGTCCCCCCAGGATGACGGGCTTGACGCCGATGCGATCGCTGAGCGCCCCGAACACCGGCTTGAGCACGACCTCGGCCACGTCGTACAACGCGAGGATCGCGCCGAAGCCCAGCAGCGAGAGCCCCAGCCGGCCGGACTCGACGCCCAGACCGGTGGCGACGCCGTGCGCGCCGAACGCCGTCGTGAAGCCCGCGAGATACAGCGGTGCGAGCACGCCCGACGAGGCGGCGGCGCGCGCAGCGGGCGGATGGCTCATGGCACCATGCTGACGCATCCGCCGCCCACGACGCTCATTGTTCCCGCACTGGCGCGGTCGCCTCACGCGCCTGGTGCCGCGCACGATGCAGCCGGTACTCCCGGGCGGTGAGCACGACGATGAACGCGTCGAAGAGCGTGAGCAGCAGCATCCCCCAGGTGAAATGCACGACCATGTCGTACACCTGGTAGCCGATGAAGACCAGCAGGAAGCCGATCAGCCACGGGTACGCCCAGAGCCGGTCGCGCAGCACGGCCACCACGAGCACGACCTTCACGGCGCCGTGCAGCAGCAGGTAGATGGCACCGAACAGGGTGGCCGACACGTCGAGGGAGGCCGCGAACCGCACGAGCGCATTGGCGATCAGGTCGCTGGGATCCTCGGAGAGCTCGTGCTGCGTGAGCACCTGCACGATTGTGGAGATCTGCGCGGGGGTGAGCACCAGCAACAGCACCCCGCCGATCAGTTCGAGCACGCCGTCCAGACCCTTCAGGATGAGGCTGATCCAGAAGACCAGATCCAGCAGCCGGCGCCTGCGCGTTACCTCCATGCACAGGACGCTAGCGCGGCTGCCGGGGCGCCGGATGTGAGCCGCGTGCCAGCGACGACGCGCGGCCGGTCCTCGCCTCACGCGAGGAGATCTGCCCAGACGAGGATGCCTCGCCCCGTTCCAGCCCTCCGCCGGTGAGATCTCCTCATCCGGGGCGCGGCAGGCGCCGAAGGTGCACGGCGTGCCGCGGGCACGAGAGGATGGAGACATGCCGCAGTTCCTCTCCGCCCGTGCCGTCCTCCTCGACATGGACGGCACGCTCGTCGACTCCACCTCGGTCGTGGAACGGCTGTGGCTCGCGTGGGCTGCCGAGCACGACGTCGATCCGGATGCCGTGCTCGAGGTGATCCACGGTCGTCAGGGGCACGAGAGCATGGCGATCCTGCTGCCCGGTCGCGATCCCGCGATCAACGCGCAGGAGAACGCCGCGCTGCTGAAGGCGGAGAGCACGCAGACCGATGGCGTGGTCGCCGTGGCCGGGGCCTGCGCACTGCTGGCCGCCCTCGCGCACGCTCCGCACGCGCCGGTCACCTCCGCCGACCGCGTCCTGGCCGCCGCGCGGATGGGTGCGGCCGGACTGCGGATGCCGCAGGTACGCATCACCGCCGAGGACGTCTCCCGCAGCAAGCCCGATCCGGAGGGGTTCCTGCGGGCGGCAGGGCTCCTGGGCGCCGCCCCGGAGGACTGCGTGGTGATCGAGGACTCCCCCGCCGGGATCGCAGCCGGACGGGCTGCGGGGATGCCGGTGATCGGCGTCGGCAGCCGCGCCGCAGGGCAGGGCGCGCATGCCGTGGTCGCCGATCTGACGACCGTCGACGTCTGTGAGGATGCCGGTGCCCTGCGGATCCGCATCGGCTGAGCGCCACGACGCGGGACGTGGGCCCAGAGCCGTCGATGCGAGAATGGAGACGTGCCAGACCCAGACGCCACCGAGTCGGAGACCGCGCGGGTGACCCGACAGATCCGCGATGAGATCGTCGACCGGGTGCGCGTTCCAGGCAGCAAGCTGGTCGAGCGCGACCTCGCCGCTGAGCTCGGCGTCAGCCGCGTCCCGGTGCGCGAGGCATTGAAGACCCTCGTCGCCGAGGGCCTGGTCACGCTGCGTCCGAGGACCTGGGCCATCGTGCGCGAGTTCACGCCGGCCGATGTCGCCGACCTCAACGAGGTGCGCTCAGCGCTGGAGGTGCTGACGTTCCGGCTCGCCGCCGACCGGCGCAGCAGGGCGGGCCTGGAGCGGCTGCGGGCCGTGCTGGACGCCGAGCTCGCCGCCGCGCAGGCCGGCGACGAGGCCGCCGCCCGCCGCGCCGCTGCCGACTTCCACGAGGCGGTCACGGCCATCGCCGGCAATGACCTGCTGTTCGAGATCGACACGCTGCTGCGCAGCCGCATCCGCTGGCTGCTGGCGCAGCACGAGAACCTCGACCATGTCGTGGCCGAGCACGAGGCGCTCTACCAGGCGATCGCTCGCCGCGACGTGGCCAGCGTCAGCGAGCTGATCCTCGCGCACATGGGCAACATCCGCTATCTCGACGACCCGACCTGGCGCGATGACGACCCGGTGCTGCGGGGTGCATCGCACCACGACGAGGACGCGGTCCCGCGCCGGTAGCACGCCTCACGCGGGCAGGATGCCGCTCGCCCACGGTGTTCCTCGCCGGAGCAGGCCAGGCGCCGTCGATATACTCGGTGCGTCCGGCAATCCCTGGCGCACAGCGCCGGCCGGTGCCCGAAAAAGGGGCACGAAGCACGCGTCGCACGGCAGCCCGCACGCGAGACACATACGGCTCTCACCCACCGTTCCCGTCTCGAAAGGCTTTGCCATGCCCTCCGTGTCCGCTCATGTCGCCGTCACCCTCGCCGCCCACATCGACCATGTCTTCGGGGTGATGGGCAACGGCAACGCCTACTTCCTCGACGCGCTCGAGCGAGAGACCGTCGCCGACTACACGGCCGTCCGCCACGAGGCGGGGGCGGTCGTCGCCGCCGACGCGCACTTCCGCGCCTGCGGCCGGATCGCCGCAGCCACCGCGACCTATGGCGCGGGGTTCACCAACACGCTCACGGCCCTGGCCGAGGCGGTGCAGGCGCACATCCCGCTGATCCTCGTCGTCGGCGATGAGCCCACGAGCGGCCCCCGCCCCTGGGACGTGGACCAGATCGCGATGGCCTCCGCGGTGGGTGCGCGCACGTACACGGTCGGACGAGCCGATGCCGCCGCCACCACGATCATCGCGATCGAGCACGCCTTGGCCTACCGAGTGCCGACGGTCCTGGCGATCCCGTACGACGTCGCCCGGCTGGACGCCGGCGCCGTGCCGACCGCACCCGCGCCGGTGCTGCCCCCGCCCCTGCAGCCGAGCGCGTTCGCCGCCGCCGAGATCGCAACTCTCGCCCGCACACTCGCGCACGCCGAGCGTCCGTTCCTGCTCGCCGGGCGCGGGGCGTGGCTGGCCGATGCCGGCGACGCGCTCGGGGCCCTCGCCGAGCGCACCGGCGCAGTCACCGCATCCACCGCTCTGGGCCGCGGCGTCTTCCCCGACGCCCGCTATGACCTCGGCGTCACCGGCGGCTTCGGCGCCGACGGCGCCATGGCGCTCGTGCGCGACGCCGACGTCGCTGTCGTGTTCGGGGCGTCCCTCAACCAGTTCACGATGCGCTTCGGCGACCTGTTCGCCCCGGGCACCCGCGTCGTGCAGGTCGACATCGCACCGGCCGCCACCCACCCGCACGTGGGCGGCTTCGTGCGCGGTGACGCCGCCGTGGTGGCCTCGGCCCTGGTCGCCGCGCTCGATGCCCTCGCCGCGACGCCCAGTGGCTGGCGCGACACGATCGACCGGGCCGCGCTGATCGCACGCGAGGCCGGTGACGACCTGGCCGCCGACGGGAGGCTCGATCCGCGCGCCGTGGCGCGCCGGGTCGGCGAGCTGCTGCCGGCGGACCGGGTCGTGGTCTCCGACGGAGGGCACTTCATCGGCTGGGCCAACATGTACTGGCCGGTCGCCTCCCCCGACCGCATGCTCATGGTGGGCACGGCCTTCCAGGCGATCGGACAGGGCTTCCCGTCGGTGGCCGGGGCGGCGCTTGCCCAGCCCGAGGCGACGATCGTGCTCACGACCGGAGACGGCGGTGGGCTCATGGCGCTCGCCGACCTCGAGACGGCGGTGCGCGTCGCCGGCGGCCGAGGCCTGGCCGTGGTGTGGAACGACGGCGCGTACGGCGCCGAGATCAACCTCTACGGCGTGAAGGGCCTGGCCACGACCCCGATGCTCATCCCCGACGTGAGCTTCGCGGGGCTGGCCGAAGCCGTCGGAGCGGAGGGCGTGGTGGTGCGCGAGCTCGACGATCTCGATCGCCTCGCGGCCTGGGCGCGCCGGCCCGCCGCCGCGCGGCCGTTCCTGCTGCTGGACTGCCGCATCTCGCCGGAGGTCATCGCGCCGTATCAGCAGGAGATCATCCGCGTGAACTCCTGATGCGCAGGAAGGCAGCACCCTTTCGTGCATTCTGTTCGCGCTCGACTGCGCCGCCGCCGACCACCGGTGGCATGATGGCCAGCGGCGGATCGCCTGAGCACGGCCGCCGTCACGTACCCGCGATGAGGCCGGAGCGTTCGCATGTCCCGTAGCAGCCGTCTGTCGACGAGCATCCTGCGCACCCAGCTGGCCGTGCTCTTCCTGGCCCTGCTCATCGGCTTCGCGCTGTCACTGTGGCAGTCGCACGAGCTGCTCGTGCACCAGTACGAGCAGCGAGCGCTGGCCATCGCGAACGCGGTGACCGTCGAACCGGGCATCGCCGACGCCGTCGTGGCCGACGACCCGAACGGCGTCGTGCAGCAGCGTGCCGAGGCGGTGCGCGCCTCGACGGGCGCGCTGTTCGTCGTGGTCACCGACGACCGCGGCATCCGCTATTCGCACCCCGTGCCCGACCGCATCGGCGAGCACGTGTCGACCGACCCCGGCGCGGCGCTGTCGGGAGCCAGCGTGGTCAACGTCGAACGGGGCACGCTCGGCCTGTCGGCACGGGCGAAGGTGCCGCTGCGGACCGGCTCCGGGCGCATCGTCGGCGAGGTGTCGGTGGGCATCGACGCGGAGGAGATCGGGTTCAGCCTGTGGCGGCTGCTGCCGTCGATCGCGCTGTACTCGGGGATCGCCCTGGCGGTGGGCGTCGGGATCTCGCTCCTGCTCGCGCGCCGGCTCAAGCGTCAGACGTTCGGGCTCGAGCTGCGTGAGATCGCGACGCTGCTGCAGGAGCGCGAGGCGATGCTGCACGGCATCGCGGAGGGCGTGATCGGGCTCGGGCCCGACGACCGGATCGCCCTCATCAACGACGAGGCGCGCCGGCTGCTGACCATCGACGGCGACGGCCGGGGCCTGGAGGTCGACCGGGTCGTGCCGCCCGGCCGGATCCGCGACATCCTCACCGGCGACATCGCCGGCAGCGATCTGGTGGTGCTCACCGACGAGCACTGCCTGGTGATGAACCGGATGCCGGTGACGCTGCAGGGCCGCGACCTCGGGCACGTGGTGACGGTGTCGGATCGCACCGAGCAGGAGGGGCTGCTGCGGGAGCTGGACAGTGTGCGCGGCCTCACCGACGCGCTGCGGGCGCAGCAGCACGAGTTCGCCAACCGCGTGCACGCGCTGTCGGGGATGCTCGAGCTGGGCTGCGTCGACGAGGCCACCGCCTACGTCGCCGAGCTGTCGTCCCAGGCCGGGGGCCTGGCCGCCCGCCTCCAGCAGCAGATCGAGAGCCCGCAGCTGGTGGGTCTGCTGGTGGCCAAGTCTGTCGTCGCCGCCGAACGCGGGGTGGCGCTGGCGCTCACCGAGGACTCGGAACTGGGCGCGGGCCAGGCCGACGCACGCGCGCTGCTGACGGTTCTGGGCAACCTCGTGGACAACGCCATCGACGCCGCGGTGACCGGCAGCGCGGCAGGCCGCGTCGAGGTCACGCTGCGGGTGGACGGAGACGACGTGCTCGTGCGAGTCGGCGACACCGGACCTGGCATCCCTGCCGAGGCTGCCGCTCTCGTGTTCGAAGACGGCTTCTCGACCAAGCCCGACGAGGGGGTCCGCCGACGCGGCTTGGGACTGGCGCTCGTGCACCGCGTGGTCGCCCAGCACGGCGGTCGCATCGAGGTGTCTGCGGGACCGGGCGCCGTGTTCACGGTGATGCTTCCCCGCCACGCGGCCGCGGTGCGCCCATGACCGCGTCGAACGCGCCCATCCGCACACTCATCGTCGACGACGACTTCCGCGTCGCAGCCATCCATGCCCAGTTCACGGCGCGTGTGCCCGGGTTCCAGGTGACCGGGATCGCACACACGGCCGGCGACGCCCTGAGTCAGGTGCGCACGCAGCATCCCGACCTGGTGCTCCTGGACTTGTACCTGCCCGATGAGTCCGGGCTCGATCTCATGCGGCGGCTCGGCGAGCAGCCGACCCCGCCGGGCGTGATCGTCATCACTGCGGCGCGCGATCTCGCGCACATCCGTACCGCGATCACGCAGGGTGCCGTGCACTACCTCGTCAAGCCGTTCCGGTTCGCCGCGTTCGCTGAGCGACTGGGCGCATTCCGCGACCTGCACCGGCGACTTGCCGACCTCGACGAGCGCCGCGCCGAGGCCGACCAGAACGAGGTCGACGGCCTGTTCCATCTCATGCGCACCGGGACCATCCCGGTCGCGCCCAAGGGGCAGTCCCCCGAGACCATGCGGCTCGTGCGCGACCTCGTGCGCGATGCCGACCCCGACGTCTCGGCGTCGGACGTGGCCACCGAGCTGGGGGTGAGCCGCCCGACCGCGCAGCGCTACCTGTCGGCGCTCGCGCAGCAGGGCGTCATCGAGCTGCGGCTGCGCTACGGCTCGACCGGGCGCCCCGAGCACCGCTACCGGAGCGTACGCGGTGGCTGACCCCGCCGCTCACGCGGCGGCAGGCGTCATGTTCTGCGCGAAGAACGCCGCGAGCTCGCCGGTCGCCTGCAGCGGCAGCACAGCGGCGACGTACTGGTCGGGGCGGACGACGATCACGACGCCGTCGCGCGACAGGCCCCGCGCCTCGAAGATGTCGATGCCGTCGCCGGCGGCGTAGACCTGCTCCCAGTTCATCAGACCGTACTCACCAGAGCGCATCCGGAACACCTCGGGCGCCGCGAGCACGTCGATGTCGTCGAAGCGCTGCTGGTAGACCACCTTCGCGTCGAACACCGCGTCGGGGTCTCCGGCCGGCGTGTAGCGCACCAGCGGCGACTCGGGCGCGTCGTGCAGCCATCGCGCCCAGTCGGCCAGCGCGGACGGCTGGCCCTGACCGGGACGGTCGGCGAACGCATAGACGCGCCACCGGCCGTCGGCGACGTGGTGGTGGCCGATGTGCTCGATGTTGCCGTCGCACACCCGCACGGCCTCGGCGGAGGTGAACCGCTTGCCGATCGGGAAGCCTGCGGCAAGCTCCTGGTGCGTGGCGTCGCCGACGATCATCGACGGCGGGTACTGCGTCATGAAGCCGGACGGGAACTCGCTGGTGGCCAGATAGAAGTTCGCGATCTCCTGCGGGTCGTCGATCTCCTCGGGCTTGCGCGCCATGAGCGACGACCACTCCCGGTCGAAGTCGATGAGCTGCTGCGCGACCGGCTGTCGTTCCGCGGAATAGGTCGACAGGAGCGCGGCGGAACTGCGGCCGGTGAGCACGGAGCCGAGCTTCCAGCCCAGATTGAAGCCGTCCTGCATCGACACGTTCATGCCCTGCCCGGCCTTCGCCGAGTGCGTGTGACACGCATCGCCCATCAGGAACACGTGCGGGGCGCGGTCAGAGCCGACGTCGACGTCGTCGAACTTGTCGGTGACCCGGTGCCCCACCTCGTAGACGCTGTACCAGGCCGCCTGCCTGACCGCGAGCGTGTACGGATGCAGGATCTCGTTGGCCTTCTCGACGATCTTCTCCAGCGGCGTGTCGCGCACGTGATGGTGGTCGTCGGCCGGCACCTCACCTAGGTCGACATACACACGGCACAGGTATCCGCCCTCGCGCGGGATGTGCAGGATGTTGCCCGCCTCGGAGTTGATCGCGCACTTCGTGCGCCAATCCGGGAAGTCGGTGTCCACGGTGACGTCCATCACGCCCCACGCGTGGGCCGCGAACCTGCCGATGTGCTTGCGGCCGATGGCCTCGCGCACCATGCTGCGCGCCCCGTCGCCGCCCGCCACATACCTGGCACGCACCGTGCGTGCCTCGCCCTGCCGGGGGCCGGCCACGTATCGCAGCTGCACCTCGACCGGGTATGCGCCGTCGTCATGCACGACCAGGCCCTCGAACTCGATGCCGTAGTCCGGCACGATCCGCCCCGGCCCGCGCACCGCGGCCTCGGCGAAGTAGTCGAGCACGCGCGCCTGGTTCACGATCAGGTGCGGGAACTCGCTGATGTCCTTCGCGTAGTCGGCCTGACGCGTCGTGCGGATGATGTTCTCGGGATTGTCGGGATCGGGGCTCCAGTAGTTCATCCAGGCGATGTTGTACCCCTCGGCCATGATCTGCGGGGCGAAGCCGAACGCCTGGAACGTCTCCACGCTGCGCGGCTGGATGCCGTCGGCCTGACCGAGCACGAGCCGACCGGGGCGTTGCTCGATCATGCGGGTGACGACCGTGGGGAACTG
>CALKHM010000246.1 GCA_937988695.1 uncultured Microbacterium sp.
GCGGTTGCGGCAGCCCCCGGTGGATGTCACGGATGGTCGTCGCCGCCGAGGTCCACGGATCGGCGCCGGCGGCGGAATCGACGGATGCCGCTCCCTGCATGGTGGCGGTGGGATCCAGTGCCGCGTGCGAGAGCCCGCCGAGGGCTGCGCGCACGGTGGCCGTGCGCGCAGCGTCCACGAGCGACGGCACCGCAGCCCCGGCCATGGCGATGACGGCCGCCAGCACCACCACCACCAGCGAGACCGCCGGCGCGGTAGAGGCGGCACGCAGCGCGAGGCGCACGCTCCCCACACGCCGGCCGCGGTCAGCCGCGGACGCGGGCCCGGGGGTCGCCCGCGGAAGGCCGATGCCCCTCACACGCCACCCCCGATCGACAGCGATGCCATGAGCGCGGGCCCCAGCCACGCCGCGACGAGGATGCCGACGGCCGTTCCCCCCACCAGCGCGAACGCGGCTGTCGCGGTCAGCTCGATGACGGCCGCCACCCGCTGACGGGTCGCGGTGAAGCCGAACGCGCGCAGCGGCACGGCCTGCGCGCGACGGGCGCGGACGAGGGCGACGGCGACGGCGACGAACGCGGCCGCCGCCAGCAGCGCGACGAGGCCGACGCCGGCGGTGACCAGCGCCAGCATCGGGTCGATCACGGCCGCCGTGCCGATCGTGGCGGCGGCGACCACCTGCACGGGACGGTCGGCGACCTTCCGCAGCGCGCTGGAGATGGCGGCGACGTCTGTCGTGTGCGCCCAGAGCTCCCCGACGGCGGGCACCGAGCCGCCCTGCACGAGCGCACGACCGATCAACCCGTCAAGGTCGACAGCGACGGACGGGCCGGCGCCCGAGCCGGGCAGCCACCCGCGCACGGCCGTCACCGTCCCCTCGATCGGACGGGCCAGCGTGCCCAGGTGCAGCGAGATCGGGTCGCCCGCGCGCAGCGCGAGGCTGCCGGCCAGAGAGTCCGTGATGACCACCGGGAGCGGCTTGTCCATCCCGGCCACGACGACCACGCGAGCCCGCGGCGTCTGCCCGCCGACGGTGGCGGTCAGCGTCGTGCCGGTCGTCGCACCGCCGGTGCGCGTGATCACCTGCACGCTCGCACCGTCCAGTCCCGCATCGGGTCCGCCCAGCTCGACGGCCGCCAGCGCGTCGCCCGGCTCGACCGGGACGGTGAGCGGATGCTGCTTCCCGTCCACCCGCACGTGCCCTGCGGCCACCTGCCGGGCCGAGCCGGAGGCATCCACCAGCCAGGTTCGCACGGCGACGATCGCGCTCGGGTGCACCCCGCCGTCGACTCCGACGGCGACGACGTCGAGCTCGAGGTCGCCGTCCAGAGCCAGCGGCGCGCCGCCCGCGATGCGCTGCGCAGGAAGGCCGGTGGCCCCGGCGAGCCGCTCGGCCGTGAGCGCGACGAGCCGGGTCTGCGTCTGCCCGACCGAGATCGGCGCGCGAAACGCGGCGAACACGTCAGCGCCGGACGCATCCACCCGCGCGGCCGACAACGGCCTCGACGAGCCGTCGACGATCGGCGACACGTCGTAGACGGCGCGCACGTCCGCACCGACTAAGTGCGCGACCTCCGCATGGGCGACCCGCTGGGCGCGGGTGTCGGTGACGGCGGCGAACGCGATCGATCCGGCCGCCACGGCGAGGCTGAGCACGCCAGCCACCACGACCGATGCCTGGCGTGCGATGCGACGCAGCGCGAGCACCGCGCCGGCACCGCGCGACCTGCGCACGAGGCGTTCTCCTCCGGCGGCTACCGGGCCGGCCAGCAGCGCGATCAGGAGTGCGCCGGTGATCACCGCCCACGCCGGGGCGGTGGCGGCGGCGGCATCCGCTGTGCCGTCCGTGGCGAGCCCGACCGTCACGAGCTGCCACGATGCCAGGCCCGCGACGATGGCGACGACGACCGCGGCTCCGGCCGTCGCGAACAGGCCGCGTCGGCTGACGTCGCCACGGACCTCCGGCGCGGCCGAGGCCGCGGTCGCGGCGACGGCCGTCACCAGCACGACCGCGCCCAGCGCGACGACCCCGGCCACGGCGACCGCCGGGCCCGGTGCGCTGCCGGCGGCAAGGCCGATGCCGGCGGCGACGACCCCGGCGGCAGCCATGACCGCGACGTTCATGGCCGCGACCTCGGTCACCACGGCCCCGGCGGAGGCTCCGCGCGCGCGCAGCAGGTGGATGTCGGCTGCCAGGCCGCGCCCGAAGGCGCGGGCGAGCACGCCGAGCACGAGAGCCCCCATCACCGTCAGCAGGGCCACCGGCACGGCCAGGATGCCGCGGCCGACGGCCGCCGCTCCAGCGGCTCGGGCAAGAGTCTGATCCCACCCTCCGCTGGTGCGGATGCCCAGGCCCTGATCGAGGTCGTCGAGCGCGGCGGTCAGTCGTGTCAGACCCGCGCGATAGCCGGCGATCGCGTCGGCGGCTATCGGGCCGGCGGCGCTGACCGTCCACGAGGTGCGCGCGCTGTGGCCGTGCGCGGCCAGGAACGCGTCGGAGACCAGCACGGGTCCGGCCGCGCCGTCGGCGGTGCCCGACGCGACCGCCGGGTGCCCCGCCCAGACCACGGCCGCGACGTCCTTCGCCCGCCACGTGCCGGTGACGGTGACCGGCGTGTCGTCGATGCGCGTGGGCGCGGCCGCGGCCGCGGGGGCGGCGACGGCGACCTGTGCGTCCCCGGCCGGCCATGAGCCGTCGACGAGCGCTGCCTGCGACGCGATGTCGGGGTCGGCCAGCAGCAGCACGGGCCCGCGCGAGCCGGGCGCCGTCGCCCAGCGGGCGCGGTGCACGGTGACCGGCGCCGTACGGAACGCCTGGGTGACGGCGGCGGCGATCGTGGCGTCGTCGGCGGTGATCGGTGCGTCGACGACGACGCTCTGCTGCGCGGGGTCGGCGTCCGAGACGATCCGGGCAGTGCCGGTGTCGATCACGGTGGCAGACAGACTGGATGCTGCCCCGAGCGCGCCGCCGAGCACGGCGACCATCGTTGCCAGCACGGCGAGCTGACCGGCATGCTGCGCGGCTCGTCGTGCGGCGAACAGCATCCACATCCTCCGTCGGTGGCTCTGGCCCAGGTTAGCCTGCGCGCCAGCATCCTGCGAGATGGTCGTCGACCATCCCGGTCGACTGCATGAGTGCATACATCGTGGTCGGCCCGACGAACCGGAAACCGCAACGACGCAGCTGCGCGCTCATCGCCGTCGACTCCGCCGTGACCGCCGGCACGTCGGCGAACGCGCTCGGACGGGCACCGGCCGCGGGCGCGAACGACCACAGCAGCTCGTCGAGCTCGCCGTCGGCCATCCCGGCGACCAGACGTGCGTTGCCGATCACCGCCTCGATCTTCGCCCGGTTGCGGATGATGCCCGCGTCGGCGAGGAGTCGTGCCACATCGGCATCGCCGAAGGCGGCGACGGTCACCGGGTCGAAACCTGCGAACACCTCGCGAAAGCGCGGGCGCTTGCGCAGGATGGTGATCCAGCTGAGGCCCGCCTGGAAGCCTTCCAGCGACATCTTCTCGAACAGCGCCCGGTCGCCGTGCAGCGGCGTGCCCCATTCCTCGTCGTGATAGCGCCGATACTCGGCATCCGTCCCCGTCCACGCACAGCGCACGCGGCCGTCGTCGCCGCATTGCAGGTCGGGATTGGACGTGTCGCTGGTCACCGGGTCAGCCTATCCACCGCGGTGGACACCGACCTCGGCCGCCCACGGGCACCGGCGCCCGGGCATGGAAGAGGGGGCCGCGGTCCCGACCACGGCCCCCGTGAAGACATGCGTCCCGCACTCACCCGACGGCGGGAGCATCTCAGAGATGCCTTCATGAAGTAATGCCCGGACAGACCCTTTTCCTGACACTCGATCGATGATCGTTATCAAGCCGTGATCTGCGTCTCGTACGACGCGCGCCCGAACGGCCGGTCCTGCCGATGTCATCTCTTCTGCTTGCGCAGCGTCTTCTCGCTCACCGGCTCCTGCCCCGAGGCCGCCAAGGCCGCATAGTACGCGCGCGCCTCGTCCTGCCGCTGCTGTTCGGCGCCCGAGGCGATGGGCGCGCGCACATGCTCCGGGGCGAAGCCGAACGCGTCGACGAGGTCCTGCGCGTGCGGACGCAGTCGTGCGCACAGCCGATCGATGTAGCGGGTGACCGATGCCGCGCGCTGGGCCGACAGCCTGCCGTTCATGAGATACCAGGCCAGGTGCTTCTCGATGAGCCACAGCCCGAACAGATCGCGCAGCCAGGTCAGCACCTGGCGGGTGCCAGCATCGTCGATCCCGGCCACGCCCTCGGCGAAGGCCTCCCACTGCAGCAGCTCGCCGTGGGCGCGCGCCGCCTCGATGAGCTCGGTCTGGTGCTCGTTGAACAGGGTCGCGGCATCCGCCGGCGACAGCTTCGCGGCGGGCCGCAGGGCGGTGGCGACGTCGGTCACCATCTGCTCGACACGGCCGGCCAGCAGCTCGTGCTGCTGCTCCGCACGCAGACCCAGCTCGACCGAGCGGGCCGTGGAGCCGAAGTCGGTCACGGCCTGTCCCAGCCGGCGCAGCCCGGCGCCGTGGAAGATCCTTCCCGCCGTCTGGCCGACGGCGTAGCGGGCCAGAGCCGCGGCATCCTTGTCGGTGAACTGGGCGGCGAAGTCGCTCAGCAGCCGCTTGCCCACCAGCTGCAGCAGGACGTTGTTGTCGCCCTCGAACGTGACGTACACGTCGAGGTCGTGGTGCAGCCCGACCAGGCGGTTCTCGGCCATGAACCCGGCGCCGCCGCACGCCTCGCGACACTCCTGGATGCTCTCCAGCGCGTTCCAGGTCGACAGCGGCTTCAGTGCGGCCGCGAGAGTCTCCAGGTCTTCGCGCTCGTCGGGGGTGTCGCTGGCTCCGCTGAACACGCCGTCGAAGCGTCGCAGCAGCTGATCGTGGGCGAAGAACTGTGCATACGTCTGCGCGAGACGCGGCAGCAGGCGGCGCTGGTGCTTGCCGTAGTCCAGCAGCACGACCTCGTCGGTGCCGACACCCGAGTCGAACTGCCGGCGCTGATTCGCGTAGGTGATCGCGATGTACTCGGCCAGCGCGGCGCCCGTCGTCGACGCGCCGTCGAGCGACACGCGGCCCTGCACGAGCGCGCCGAGCATCGTGAAGAAGCGTCGGCCGGGGCTCGGGATGTCACTGGAGTAGACGCCTGCGGCATCCACGTCACCGTATCGATTCAGCAGGTTCCCTCGCGGGATGCGCACGTGGTCGAACGAGAGCCGGCCGTTGTCGATGCCGTTCAGCCCCCCCTTCACACCGTCGTCCTCGCTGGTCACGCCCGGCAGGTCATCGCCGTTCTCGTCGCGGATCGGCACGAAGAAGCAGTGCACGCCGTAGTTCACGCCGCCCGTGATCAGCTGCGCGAACACCGTGGCGGCCCGCCCGTGCCGGGCGGCATTGCCGAGGAACTCCTTCGTCGCCGCACGGAACGGCGTGTGGATGACGAACTCGTCGCCGTCGGGATCGTAGGTGGCCGTGGTGCCGATCGCGGCGACGTCCGATCCGTGCCCCATCTCGGTCATCGCGAACGCGCCGGGCAGCGTCAGGGTGCGCACGTCGTCGAGCCACCTGGCGTGGTGCTTCGCGGTACCCAGCTGCTGGATCGCCGAGCCGAACAGCCCCCACTGCACGCCTCCCTTAATCTGCATGCTGGGATCGGCGAGCACGAGCTCCTCGAACGAGGCGAGGTTCGCGCCGTTGTCGTTCTGGCCGCCGTGCTCGACGGGGAACGCACGGCCGGCCGCTCCCGCCTCGACGAACCGGTGCAGCTGGCCGAGCACGCGTTCGCGATGCTCCGCCATCGACTGGCCCGGGATCTGCCAGAACGCCTCGTCCTTGATCATCTCGCGCGCCTCGCGCCGCGCCTGCGCCCATGTGCCCAGCAGCAGCTCCGTCACGGCGGCCACGTCGATGCGCGGCTCGGATGCGTCGACCCGCCGCGCCTCATCGGCGCTGTGCGGGGCAGTGGGCGCGCCGCCGGCGGGGTGGCGCTTGTGGACGGAGGGCTTCTTCGTGCGGACGACGTCGACCATGGGTCACCTTTCGCGGGGGTGTCGTCTTACCGTAGAACCCCCACAACAACACCCCAAGCCGGTTGACGGATGCCACAATCTGGCGGCGCCGCGCCGCCGGCTCGGATTGTGGCATCCGCACACCCTGCCCGTGGCATCCTCTCCCGCTCGCGTACCCGTACGCGCGCTCTGTTCGCAGAACAGCGCGTATCTCGGACGGGTCGGCGGGATTCGTGCGAGGCACGCGCTGTCGTGCGCGGATGCTGCGGCGCATGATCGGCGATACTTGGATTGACAACCGATTGCATGAGGACTGCACGCACGTGGATGAAGACAAGAGCCCAGGTCGCACCGTCACGATCTACGACATCGCACGCATCGCCGGGGTGAGCCCGTCCACGGTGTCTCGCGCGCTCACGCGCCCCGGGCGGCTGAGCCCCAAGACGGAGGAACGCGTGCGAGACGCGGCCACGCGGCTGAACTACCACGCCAACCCCATGGCTCGGGCCCTTCCGACGGGCAAGACGTCGATGATCGGCCTCATCGTCTCCGACGTGACCAACCCGGTGTTCTTCGACCTCGTCCATGGCGTGGAATCCGCAGCCCGCCGGGACGGATATACGCTCCTGCTCACCAACACGGATGAGTCGATGAGCGTGGAATCGGTCAGTGCCCGTCAGCTGTCCCGCGTCGCCGACGGCCTCCTGCTGGTCTCGTCACGCCTGAACGACACGGATATCGCCCAGATCGCGCAGTCGAAGCCGACCGTGCTCGTCAATCGCGAGCTCGACGGCGTGCGCAGCGTCGTCGTGGACGCGGAGTACGGCATCGGCGAGGCGATCCGCTACATTGCCGGACTCGGTCACACCTCGCTGCTCTATCTGCCCGGCCCCGAGCGGTCGTGGATGTCGGAGCATCGATGGGAGTGCATCCAGCAGAAGGCGGCGTGGGCCAGGATCCAGGCGCGCCGCGGGCCCTCGCATGCGCCGACGATCGACGGGGGCCGGGAGGCGGCCGCGTACGTGCGCGAGCAAGGGCCCAGCGTCGTCTTCGCGTACAACGACCTCATGGCGATCGGCCTCATGCAGGAGCTCGCGGTGGCCGGAATCTCCACACCGCAGGACATGAGCCTGATCGGCTTCGACGACATCTTCGGCTCCGACTTCACGACGCCGGCGCTGACCACGATCGCCTCGCCGCTGTTCGATGCCGGCCAGCTCGCCTTCCAGCGCATCCGCGCGATGCTCGACGGTCAGCCCGGCATCGAGACCGCCCCGCCGCTGAGCACGCGGCTCATCGTGCGCGGCAGCACCGGCCCTCGGCACGCATGATGTCCTCCGTCACTCGTTCCTTGTCGCATTCACTCGCGTAACCAGCTGCGTCGGGTTCACGAAGCGCAAGGCGACGATCAGGACGATCCCGATCGTGAGCGAGTAGATGACGGAGATCGCGGAGATCATCTGACGCAGGACCGTCCCGCCGGCAGCGGTCATCGCCCGGTAGAGGGCCACGATCAGCGTGTCGGTATCGGGTCCGGACACGAGGAACGTCAGCTCGAAAAGGCCCACCGTCCGCACGAGCACCAGCACGCTGGCCGCGAGCAGTCCGGGCGCCAGCAGCGGTGCGAGGATGCGGATGAACAGGACGCGTGTGCTCGCGCCGCTCATGCGCGCGGCGCTCTCGATGGACGGGTTGATCTGCTCGAT
>CALKHM010000247.1 GCA_937988695.1 uncultured Microbacterium sp.
AGGAGAACTGGGCGCCGATCTTCCGCGATTTCCAGAAGAAGTACCCGTTCGTCACCAACATCCAGGCGAACAACCTCGACAGCGACGAGGTGTTCCAGAAGCAGCTCAGCGAGATGTCCACGGGCAACGCCCCCGCCGACATCCTCGTCACCAACGCGGTGCAGGCCTGGGCGAAGTACAACAGCGAGCCGGGCCGTGTGCTCGATTACACTTCGCCGGAGATGGCGAAGCTGCCCGACTATGCGCAGCTGATGCCCGGCGTGGCCGCGATGTCGATGGACCCGGTGGGGCTCGCATACAACAAGCAGCTGCTCGGCAGTGATCCGACGAGCATCGCGGACCTCGCGAAGCTCGTCGAAGCCGACCCGGGCAAGTTCAAGGGCAAGATCACCACGCGCGACGTGAGCGGATCGTTCGGCTTCACGGTGTCCAAGGGCTTCGTCGACGGCGACCCGGACGCCTGGACCGAGCTGGAGAAGATCCTGCCCTCGGCGCGCCCCGAGACCTCATCGGGCACCCAGATCGACAAGATCACGTCGGGTGAGTACCTGGCCGGCTTCTTCATCTCCAGCGCCGTCGCGTTCCCGCAGGAGCAGAAGGCCGCCGGCATCTTCTCGTTCGTGTTCCCGAAGGACGGCACCGTGGTGCTCGGTCGCGGCATCGGCATCACGCCGAAGGGGCCGCACCCGGCCACCGCCAAGCTGTTCCTCGACTTCGTCCTGTCCGAAGAGGGCCAGAACGCCGTCGCCGAGGGCGGCCTGACGGCCTATCGCGACAGCGTGAAGCAGGTCGACGGGCTGCACACCTACCAGGAGATCGTCGACAAGGCCGGCGAGAGCGCGATCATCCGCGTGCCGTACAAGGTCACCTCCGACGCGGACGTCAAGGCGTTCACGGACAAGTGGAACGGCCTGCTCGGCAAGTGACCGCGGCGGCATCCTGAACGGGAACTGACCTCATGACAACTCTGACCGACGCCCCCGACACGGCAGCGTCAGATCGGTCGCAGACCTTCCCGGCGCCGAAGTACCTGCGGGTCTTCGGCGTCGGGAGGGACCGCGTCGTGCAGTACGCGGTGCTCGTCGTCGTCGCGCTGTTCGTAGTCGCACCGATCGCGCCGATCCTCTACCAGTCGATCCGCAGCAAGCCGCTGTACGACGCGAGCGGCGTCTTCACCGTCGACGCCTACGTGAAGCTGTTCACCGAGGCCGGCTTCGGCCAGGTGATCTTGAACACGGCGATGTTCGCCGTGCTCACCACGTTCCTGACCCTGCTGTTCGCCATTCCGATGGCGGTGCTCGTGGTGCGCACGAAGCTGCCGTTCGGGCGGGTGCTGGCGACATCCATGCAGTGGCCGTTCTTCGTCTCCTCGCTGCTGCTGGGCTTCGGGTGGATCGCCCTGTACGGCCCGGCCGGCTTCATCAGCGTCGAGGTGCAGCGACTGGTCGGCTTCGTGCCGTGGAACCTCTACTCCATCCCCGGGATGGCGTTGACCGAGGCCGTCGGCCTCGCCCCGATCGCCTACGTCTTCTGCGCGAACGCGCTGCGACAGTCCGACGCGTCGCTGGAGAGCGCCGCACAGGTGTGCGGATCGGGCCCGCTGCGCATCCTGTTCCGGATCATCGTGCCGCTGCTGCGCCCGCCCATCGTGTACGCGTCGGTGCTGATCTTCAGCATGTCGATCGAGACGCTGAGCGTGCCGCTGCTGTACGGCACCCCGGTGCGCATCGAGGTGTTCTCCACCTTCCTGTACACGCACGGTCTGCAATCGATCCGGCCCGACTACGGCGTGCTGGCATCGGCGTCGACCATCATCCTGTGCGTGACGATCGCCACGGTCGCGGTGCAGGCGAAGGTGCTCAAGAACGCGCAGCGGTTCGTGTCGGTGCGCGGCAAGGCCACGCGTCCGCGCCGGCTCGACCTCGGGTGGCTGAAATGGGTGGCGACGATCCTCATCGTCATCTACGTGGTGTTCGGTGCCGCGCTGCCGATCCTCGGCCTGGTCCTGCGCTCGTTCACGCTGATCTTCACGCCGCTGCAGAGCCCGCTGAAAAGCCTGACGCTGCAGAACTATCAGACCGTGTTCACCTACCAGTCGTACGTGCAGTCGATCGTCAACAGCGTCGTGATCGCCGTCGTCGGCGCCATCGTGGTCAGCGCGCTGGCCCTGATCGCGGTCGTCGTGGCGAAACGGTCCACGTTCAGGTTCGCCCGGGCCGTGGAGTACCTGGCCCTCGCGCCCCAGGCGGTGCCCGGCATCATCGTCGGCATCGGCTTCTTCTGGGCGTTCGCGATCCTGCCCGGCGGCAACCTCATCCAGGGGACGCTGGTCGCGGTGATCATCGCGTTCGGGCTGCGGGCCATGCCCACCGCGTTCGGATCGATCTCGCCCGCGCTGATGCAGATCGCCACCGAGCTGGACAACGCCGGCCGGGTCGTCGGGGCCGACTGGGTGGGCGTGTTCACCCGCATCCTGCGCAAGCTGCTGGTGCCCGCGTTCGCTGGCGCGCTGCTGCTCGTGTTCGTCACGATGCTCAAGGAGTACTCGGCCGCGCTGTTCCTCTCGTCGGCGAACTCGAACGTGATCGGCACGACCATGCTCGAGCTCTGGGTACAGGGCAACACCGGCTCGGTCGCGGCCCTTGCCACCATTCAGATCGCCATCACCGCCGTCGTCGTCGGCCTGGCGAGCCTCCTCATGAAAGAGAAGAAGGATGCCTGATATCCGTGTCTCCCATATGGCCAAGACGTTCGCGGACGTCTCGGTCCTGCACGACATCGACTTCGAGGTGAAGGACGGCGAGTTCTTCACACTGCTCGGCCCTAGCGGCTGCGGCAAGTCCACCACGCTCAACTGCATCGCCGGGCTGGAGGATCCCACCGAGGGGTCGATCGCGATCGGCGACCGTGCCCTCGTCGACCGCGCCAAGCGCGTCTATGTGCCCACCGAGGAACGCAACCTCGGCATGGTGTTCCAGTCCTACGCACTGTGGCCGCACATGACCATCAAGAAGAACCTCGCCTTCCCGCTGAACATCCGCAAGGCCGGCCGGGCCGACAGGGACGCCCGCATCCATGAGGCGCTGCAGAAGGTGGGCCTTGCCCACCTTCAGAACCGCTATCCGCATCAGCTCTCCGGCGGTCAGCAGCAGCGTGTGGCGCTGGCGCGGGCGCTCGTGTACTCGCCGACCGTGCTGCTGCTGGACGAACCGCTCTCCAACCTCGACGCGAAGCTGCGCGAGCAGGCGCGCGCGTGGCTGAAGCGGTTGCAGTCCGACCTCGGCATCACGACGCTGTACGTCACCCACGATCAGGACGAGGCGCTCACCCTCAGCGACCGGATCGCGGTGATGTTCGACGGGGTGATGACCCAGATCGGCTCGCCGCGCGACATCTACGAGCACCCGGCCACGGCAGCCGTGGCGGCGTTCGTGGGCAGCTGCAATTTCCTGCTCGGCACGGTGGAGCAGCTGCGCGCCGGCCACGTCGACGTGCGGCTGCAGGCCACCGGCACGACCGTCTCGATCGCCACCGACGCGGACTGGCTGCCCGGTGCGCCGGTGACCGTGGCCGTACGGCCCGAGCGTCTGGCGATCGTCGCGCAGGAGCCGGGCAGCCGCGATCTGAACGTGCTCGACACCGAGGTGGTCACGACCGCCTACGTCGGCTCGCGCTACGAGTACATCCTGCGCCTGGGCGACATCGCACTGCAGGTGGTCTCGCCCGACGGCTCGTTGCGCGGCGCGGTGCGCCTGGTGTTCGGCCCCGGCGACGCACACGTCTTCCCCGGCGAGTCCGGACCCTCCACGGAAGCCCTCGATCTCATGAAGGTGGCGGTATGAGCACACACGCGTACAGGATCGGCCTGCTGGCAGGCGACGGCATCGGCCCCGAGATCGTGCCGGCGGCGGTGGCGGCGGTGGATGCCGCGGCCCGCGCAGCCGGCCTGGAGCCGGTCGACTGGGTCGAGCTCCCGCTCGGCCGGGCCGCGATCGATGCGCACGGCGCGGCGGTCCCCGCCGAGACCCTCGCCGCGCTCGACGGCCTGGAGGCATGGATGCTCGGTCCGCACGACAGCGTGTCGTATCCCGAGCCGCACAGGTCGCAGCTGAACCCCAGCGGCACGATCCGCAAGCATGCGGGCCTGTTCGCGAACATCCGGCCGGCCGCATCGTTCCCGGGCAGCCCGGCGCTCGTGCCCGGCTGTGACCTTGTGATCGTGCGTGAGAACACGGAGGGGTTCTACGCCGACCGGAACACGTACGCCGGCACCGGCGAGTTCATGCCGACCCCCGATGTCGCCATCGCGCACGGCATCATCACCAGGGCGGCCACGCAGAAGATCGCCCGGGTGGCGTTCGAGCTGGCCATGCAGCGCCGCAAGCACGTCACGATCGTGCACAAGGCCAACGTGCTCCAGGTCACCACCGGGCTCTTCCGCGACGTGTGCCGCAAGATCGGCGCGGAGTACCCGGAGGTGACGATCGACGACTTCCACATCGACGCGATGACCGTGCACCTGGTCCGCCGCGCGGCCGACTTCGACGTGATCGTCACCGAGAACATGTTCGGTGACATCCTGTCCGACCTGTCCGGCGAGCTGGCGGGGTCGCTGGGGATCGCGCCGTCGCTGAACAGCTCGCTGACGCAGGCCATGGCGTAGGCCGCACACGGCCCGGCGCCGGGCATCGCCGGTCGCGACATCGCGAATCCGATCGCGATGATCCTGTCCGCCGCGATGCTGCTGGAATGGCTCGGCGGCCGTCATGACGACGAGCGTCTCGTTCGTGCGGCAGCGCTCATGCGCACGGCCGTCGAGGACACCGTGGCCGCCGGCACCGCCACGGGCGATCTCGGCGGCTCGGCGTCGACGAGCGGGTTCGCCCAGGCCGTGGCCCACGCGATCGACGCGAGCGCGGCCGACGCGACCGTGCGCGGGTGAGCGACGTGTCCCCCGCGCAGCCGAGCGCACCGCGCGAGGCATCCGTCGTCGCCGCCCGCCCGCAGGAGATGACCGAGCATGCCTGACGCCGCCGTGCTCACGACCCCCTTCGGCGACCACCGCATCGTCTCGCTGGACGGGGTTGCGCCGGCGGGCCTGCCGTACTCGATCCGCATCCTGCTGGAGAACGTGCTGCGCAACCAGGACGGCCGCCGGGTCACCCGGGAACAGGTCGACGCCCTTGTCGACTGGGGGACGGATGCCTCGTTCCGCACCGCGATCGAGCTGAGCCCGTCCCGTGCGTTCCTGCACGACACGAACGGCGTGCCCGCACTGGTCGACCTCGCCGCGATGCGTGACGCGATGGTGGCGCTGGGCGGCGACCCCGCGGCTGTGAACCCGTCGATCCCCGCCGAGCTCGTCGTCGACCACTCCGTGATCGCCGACTTCTTCGGCACCGCCGACGCGCGCGAGCGCAACGTCGCACGGGAGTACGAGCGCAACGCCGAGCGGTATCGCTTCCTGAAATGGGGTCAGCGTGCGCTCGACGGCTTCGAGGTGGTGCCCCCGGGCTCGGGCATCATGCACCAGGTCAACCTCGAGCGCCTCGCCCGGGTGGTGGTTGCCGAGGACGGGTGGGCCTACCCCGACGTGTGCCTGGGCACCGACTCGCACACCACGATGATCAATGGGCTCGGCGTGCTGGGCTGGGGAATCGGCGGGATCGACGCCGAGGCGGTCATGCTGGGGGAGACGTTCGGGATGCTGATCCCCCGGGTGGTCGGGTTCCGGCTGACCGGAGCACTGCCGGCCGGCACGACCGCGACAGACCTCGTGCTCACCGTCACCGAGGTCCTGCGCACCCACGGCGTGGTCGGCTCGTTCGTCGAGTTCTTCGGCGACGGCGTCTCGCACCTGTCGCTGGCCGACCGTGCGACCATCGCGAACATGAGCCCGGAGTCCGGCGCGACATGCACATACTTCCCGATGGACGACGAGACGATCCGCTACCTGCGGTTCACCGGCCGCGCGCCCGAGCGCATCGCGCTGGTCGAGGCATATGCGAAGCGGCAGGGGCTGTGGCATCGGCCCGATCGGGTCGCCGACTACACCGAGGTCATCGAGCTCGATCTCGGCACGGTGAGCGCGTCGCTGGCCGGTCCCCGCCGTCCGCAGGATCGTGTGTCCCTGGGCGCAGCGCGTGACGCGCACCGCCGCACGCTGCCCGATCTGCTGCCGGCCGTGCCGGGTGGACCGGTCGAGCCGGCCGAGCGCTTCACCGTCGATCTCGGCGGCGGCGCCGTCGAGATCGGCCACGGCGCCGTCGCGATCGCCGCCATCACGTCGTGCACGAACACGTCCAATCCCGCCGTCATGATCGCCGCGGGCCTGTTCGCCCGCAACGCCGTCGCGGCGGGGCTGCACAGCAAGCCCTGGGTGAAGACGACGCTGTCGCCGGGCTCGCTCGTGGTCACCGAGTACCTCGAGAAGGCAGGGTTGACAGCGCCGCTGGACGCCCTCGGCTTCACCACCGCTGGCTACGGCTGCATGACGTGCATCGGCGCGTCAGGTCCGCTCATCCCCGCGGTCGAAGACGCCGTCCGCGCGCAGGGCATCGCCGTGGCGGCGGTGCTGTCCGGCAACCGGAACTTCGACGGCCGGATCAACCCCGACGTGCGGATGAACTATCTCGCCTCTCCGCCGCTCGTGATCGCCTACGCGCTGGCCGGCACGATGGACGTCGACCTCGTGAACGATCCACTCGGCAGGGATGCCGCAGGCACGCCCATCCACCTCGCCGACCTCTGGCCCGACGAGCAGGAGATCGCCGGGCTCATCGAGCGGACCATGAGCCCGGAGATGTTCACGACCGCGTACCGTGACGTGTTCGGCGGCGACGACCGGTGGCGGCGGCTGGAGGCGCCGGCCGAGCCGGTGTTCGACTGGGATCCCGGGAGCACCTACCTCCGGCATCCCCCCTTCTTCACGGGGATGGCTGCGACGGCCGGGGTCGCGCAGGACATCCGCGGCGCCCGCGTGCTGGTGCTGCTCGGCGACTCCATCACGACCGACCACATCTCACCGGCCGGGGCGATCCCTGCGGCGTCCGTGGCGGGCCGGTACCTCGCCGAGCGCGGCGTGCCCGCCTCGGAGTTGAACACCTACGCCTCGCGCCGCGGCAACCACGAGGTGATGATGCGTGGCTGCTTCGCGAACGTCCGGCTGCGCAACCGGCTGCTGCCGGGCGTCGAGGGCGGGTACACACGCAACCTGATCGACGGCTCGCAGCAGTCGATCTTCGATGCCGCGCAGGCGTATCGCGCGGCCGGCGTGCCCCTCGTCGTCATCGGCGGCACCGAGTACGGCACCGGGTCGTCGCGCGACTGGGCGGCGAAGGGGCCGGCTCTGCTGGGCGTGCGCGCGGTGCTGGCGGAGTCGTTCGAACGCATCCACCGTGCCAACCTGGTGGGCATGGGCATCCTGCCGTTGCAGTTCCTCCCCGGCGACAGCGCGACCTCGCTCGGGCTCACCGGCGCCGAGCCGATCGACATCGTCGGCCTGTCTGACCTGGATGCCGGGGAGGTCACGGTGCGCGCGGGCGAGGTCGCCTTCACGGCATCGGTGCGCTTGGACACGCCGCGCGAGCGCGAGCTCTACCGCCATGGCGGCATCATGAGGTACGTGCTGCGCCAGCGACTGCCGGAAGCCGGGAGGGCTCCCCACGACGAACGAGTCGCGCGCTGATGCCGGGCGGGCGGCGCGGACTGCTGTTGCTGCTGGCGCACGCCGCCCTGATGCAGGTCATCGTCTTCGGCATGCGCCCTGCGTTGTCGTACGCGGCGCTCGGACTCGGCAGCTCCCCGGCGTCGCTGGGGGTTCTGTCGGCGTTCTATGCCGTGC
>CALKHM010000248.1 GCA_937988695.1 uncultured Microbacterium sp.
TGGGCCGTGGCCGTCAGAAGGCGAAGCACACCAAGATCGCTCGCGAACTCAAGTACGACACGTACAACGTGAATCTCGCGGCGCTCGAGCGCGAGCTCGGACACCACGGTGAGAACGGCGAAGACGAGTACGTCGACAAGTGGGCGGATGAGTACGCCGACGACGAGGACGACGAGAGCGCGGGCTCCTTCCAGCATCAGAAGGCGTAGCGCGCCTGCCGTGTAGCGGTCGACGCACCTTAGTGCGCCTGCGGCGCACAGGGCAGGCGGCGGGTCAGCGCGGCAAGCGGCGAGTCAGCGCGCCGCCCGGCGGAGTTCGCGGCGAGCGCGCCACCACGTCCAGAACTGCGCGAGCCGTCGTTTCAGCCACGCGGTGACCCGGTGCGCCCAGGCGAACTCGGTGCCCAGCAGCGCAAGGCCGGTGAAGACGACCAGCCAGCCCGGTCCTGGCAGCGGCACCAGCACCAGACCGCCCAGCACGAGCACGGTCCCTCCGACGGCCACGCCCACGCGGTAGGCGAGCTCCAGCCGCCGGTGCCCGACCAACCATCGGCGGCAGCGCCACAGCAGTCTGCGCAGCGGACCCGAGGGGCTCTCTGCGACCGCGATGTCGGAGCGGATCGCCCGTTCGAGCGGGCCCGCGGACGATGAGGCGGTCGACATGATCCGACGGTAGCAACCGCGGTCGAACGTGGGCTGTGAACCTTCTGCCCAGACGCAGGAGCGGCGGGGCGCCGGCGGGTCAGGACTCCTGTGAGCCCTCCACCCAGGCGAGATATTCGGCGGTGACGGTGCCGGTCACATAGCGGCCGTCGAAGCAGCTCAGATCGAGGTCGTCCAGTCCCGACCCTTCGATGATCGCGTCCTTGAGATCGTCGACCTCCTGGTAGACCAGGTGGTCGCAGCCCAGCTCCGTCGCGATCTCGGGAATCGTGCGGCCGTAGGCGATCAGCTCGCGCACCGAGGGCATGTTGATGCCGTACACGTGCGGGTAGCGCACCGGCGGCGCGGCCGAGGCGAACGTGACCGATGCCGCACCGGCATCCCGTGCCATCTGGATGATCTGCTTGCTCGTGGTGCCGCGCACGATCGAGTCGTCGATGAGCAGCACGTTCTTGCCCTGGAACTCGCTGGACATCGCATTGAGCTTCTGGCGCACGGACTTCTTGCGCACGGCTTGCCCGGGCATGATGAAGGTGCGGCCGATGTAGTGGTTCTTGTAGAAGCCCTCGCGGTACTCGATGCCGAGGACCCGGGCGACCTCCATCGCCGCGGGGCGCGACGAGTCGGGGATCGGCATGACGACGTCGATCGTGTCCACAGGGGTGTGCCGGGCGATCGTCGCGGCGAGCTTGGCGCCCATGCGCAGTCGCGCATCGTACACCGAGACGCCGTTCATGACCGAGTCGGGGCGGGCCAGGTACACGTACTCGAACGAGCATGGCACCAGCCGGGGCTCCTGGGCGCACTGCTGGGCGTGCAGGTCTCCGCCGTTCGTGATGAACACCGCCTCGCCCGGCGCGATCTCACGCACGATCTCGTAGTCGCCGTTCTCGAGCACGAGCGACTCGCTGGCGACCACCCACTCGTCACCGGCGAGCGCCGCGGTGCGCCGGCCGAGCACGAGCGGGCGGATGCCGAACGGGTCGCGGAAGGCGAGCAGACCGTAGCCGGCAATCAGCGCGATGACCGCGTACGCTCCCTCGATCCGCTTGTGCGTGCGGCTGACCGCCTCGAAGATGCGGGCGGGCTCGAGGTCGACAGGACTCGTAGTCTCCTGCAGCTCGCTGGCCAGCACGTTCAGCAACAGCTCGGTGTCGCTGGAGGAGTTGAGGTGGCGACGATCGCGGTGCGCCATGTCGTCGGCGAGCTCGCGGGTGTTCGTGAGGTTGCCGTTGTGGATGAGCACGATGCCGTACGGCGAGTTGACGTAGAAGGGCTGCGCCTCCTCTTCGCTGGAGGCGGCGCCGCGCGTGGCATACCGCACGTGGCCGAGGCCGACGTTGCCCAGCAGCGACCGCATGTCACGCGTGCGGAAGCTCTCGCGCACCATCCCCTGCGCCTTGCTCATGTGGATGACGCCGGAGGGCTCGGTGGTGGCGATGCCGGTGGCGTCCTGGCCGCGGTGCTGCAACAGCAGCAGGGAGTCGTAGATGTCCTGGTTGACCGGGCCGCGCCCGACCATGCCGACGATGCCGCACATCTGGGGTTACTTCGCTCCGTCCCGGTACGTGCCGACCAGGCGCACCGCGCCCCCGTCGACGCCCTTCGCACCCTCTTCGAACTCGCCCACCGGCCGTGCCCCGTCGGCGACGACGCCGACCTGCCAGGTGTCGATGCCCGCGGCCGAGAGCGCGGATGCCGCATCCTGCGCGACCTCGTCGGCGACGACGGCGAGGAACCCGATGCCCAGGTTCCACGTGCCCTCGGTGGCGGCCAGCTCCAGGCCGCCGCGGTCGACGAGCACTCGGAACACCGGCGCCGGCGACCACGTGGAGCGGTCGAGCTCGGTCCAGGTGTCCCGCGGGAGCACGCGAGCGAGATTCGCGGCGATGCCGCCACCGGTGACGTGGCTGAGCGCATGGATGCCGGATCCGTACTGCTCGATCAGCGCCAGCAGCGGTGTGGTGTACAGCCGGGTGGGTTCCAGCAGCGCCTCGCCCCAGGTGGTGCCCAGATCGGCGCAGTTGTCGCCGTACGACAGCCCGGCGCCGGCGATGATGTGCCGCACGAGCGAGAAGCCGTTCGAGTGCAGGCCCGAGGATGCCAGTGCCAGCACGGCGTCGCCGGGGCGGACCCGCTCGGCTCCGAGCACCCGGTCGGCCTCGACCACACCGGTCGCGGCGCCCGCCACGTCGTAGTCGTGCACGCCGAGCAGCCCAGGGTGCTCGGCGGTCTCGCCGCCGACAAGAGCCGTGCCGGTCAGCTCGCAGCCGCGGGCGATGCCGGCGACGATGTCGGCGATGCGCTCGGGCACGACCTTGCCGCACGCGATGTAATCGGTGAGAAACAGCGGCTTGGCCCCCACCACGACGATGTCGTCGACGACCATGCCGACGAGATCCTCACCGATCGTGTCGTGCTTGTCGATGGCCTGTGCGATCGCGACCTTCGTGCCCACGCCGTCGGTGCTCGATGCCAGCAGCGGATGCGTGTAGTCGCGCAGCGCAGACGCGTCGTACAGTCCGGCGAATCCGCCCACGCCGCCGAGCACTTCCGGTCCGTGAGTACGGCGGACGGCGGACTTCATCAACTCGACCGCGAGATCGCCCGCGGCGGTGTCGACTCCGGCTTGTGCGTAGGGGTTGGCGGGAGAGGGCGCGGCCACGCGACAAGCCTACCCGGGGGACGCCTGGACGGTTGCCGGGATGACCGTCCGCCGGCCGATCCTGCCGCCCTACAATGGCGGCATGCACAGCAGCGACGGCCCGGGCTGGGTCATCAGCGAGCGCGCCGATCAGTCGGTGCTGCTCGCGCTGTGCCTGCGGCAGCTGGTGGGCGTGCGCTCGCCCGACGAGCTTCCGCACCTGCGCGGCATCCCCCCTCGGGTGAACGACCGCAGTGCCGAGGCGCAGGCCATCCTGGAACGGCAATGGACGGCGTACTGGGAGATGACGGTCGAGCCGCAGGCGCATCTGTCCGCGGTGCCGCTGGAGCTGGTCGACGGATTCGGCACGTTCATCGCGCTGCCGGTGTCGGGCTTCGACGAGCTGCGGCGAGCACTGGCACCGCACGCGGCCGAGGCGATGGCAGCGTCGGCGCAGATGCACGCGCAGTACGCGAAGGTCTCCACGGCCAAGCCGGGCACGGCGTACCGCGCGTATGCCAGCGCGATCGCCGAGCACGAGCGGCAAGTCGGGCGCCGCGCGCACCCGTTCGAGCTGAACGTGCAGGTGCTTCCGCTGACCCAGCGCGGGGTCTGGTGGATCGGCGCGCTGACGGTGGCAGTGACCGACGGCCTGCGTCAGGATGTCGCGGCCTTCGACGAGGCCATCCATCCGATCATCGCCGACCTGGCGTGACACTCGGCCGGCCACGGCCACGCGGTGAGCGGCGACGCTGTGA
>CALKHM010000249.1 GCA_937988695.1 uncultured Microbacterium sp.
CGCTTGCCCGGGAAGCTGCGCCTGGCGAGCTGATACGCGGCAGGAAGTCCCACCGCCGCCGAGATCACCACCACGGCCAGGGACACGACGATCGTGACGAGGATGACATGGCCGAGGTCGAAGCGCTCCCAGGCATCCGTGTACCAGTGCGCGGTCAGGCCATCCGGCCACCAGCCCGAGAACCACTGCCGGGCGAAGGAGTCGACCACGACGCCGCCGAGCACCCCGATCAGCAGCAGCAGGAAGATCGCGACCAGGCCCCACGCGATCCACGTCGACGGCATCGCAAGGCTTGAGCGCTCGCCGGGAAGCCGCCCGGCTCGGCGTTCCGCTTTCGTCATCAGCCCTTCCCTCCGCTGTGGCCCCGATACACGAGCGATCGTCCGAACAGGACGATCGCGACCACGATCAACTCGACCACGCCCAGCATGACCGCGAGCGTCGCCGTCAGCTGATAGTCGTTCTGGTCGCCGAAGGCGCGGTACAGCACAAGAGACATCACGCGCGTCTCCCCCAGCGGATCACCGACGATACGCGCCGACGGGAACACGCTGAACGCCAGCACGAAGGTCAGGATGAAGGTCGTCGCCAGCCCCGGCAGCAGCAGCGGGAAGACGACCCGGGTGAACCTGCTGAGCCAGCCGGCGCCCAGCGTCCTGGCAGCCGCCTCCAGGTTCGGGTCGATCCCGGAGAGGTAGCTCGAGACGAGCAGGAACGCGAACGGGAACCCAGTGATGACCAGGGAGAGGAACACGCCGGTGTAGTTCATCGTGAGCACGAGGGGATCGTGGATCACTCCGATGCCGGTCAGGAACTGGTTGATCCACCCGGAACGGCCGGCGAAGATGATCAGCCCCTGAGAGGTGAGCACGGCGCCGAGCGTCACCGGAAGGACGAGGATCATCAGCAGCGTGCGCTTCCCGCGGAACTGCGGGCGCAGCTTGTAGGCGATCGGGATCGACACCAGCACGTTCAGCAGTGCCACGGGCAGGGCCAGGCGCAGCGTGATCCAGATCGTGTCGAACAGGAACGGATCCGAGAAGAACGCGATGTAGTTCGCGAACGGCGTGTGCCCCCACTCGTCCTGCATCTTCGCGCTCGGCTGGAAGGTGAGTCCGAGGCCATAGGCGAAGGGGTAGACGAACAGCACGATGGCGACCACCAGCGCCGGGACCAGCAGCAACAGGCCTTTGTCGATACCGCGCTCGGCGAGCCGGTGACGGCGATGGGCGCGCACCGGATTGGTATCGGTCGTGGTCATGCCACAGCCTCCGCCCGCGAGGTGGACTCGACCGGTGCCCCCGGTGCATCCGCGGACGGATAGGCCAACGCCCGCAGCGCCCCCACCGTCAGCTGCACCGGCTCCCCCGGCTGAGGAGGAAGCTCGCCGACCCGCGAGTGCAGGACGACGCCCTCCGGCCCCCGCAGCTCGACGGCGAAGCTCTGCCCCTGATATTCGACGATCGTCGGGGTCGCCGTCAGAACGTTCCGATCCCGCACGGCGCGGGCCGGACCCACCGGCAGCAGGTCGTCCGGACGGATCGCGATCGTGACAGGGTCGCCGACGGTCAGCGGGGTGACCGGGTGCGCGTTCAGCACCAGCTCGCCCACCCGCACACCCACCACGTCATCCTGGGCCGAGACGACGTGTCCGTGAAGCTGGTTGCGATACCCCATGAACTCGGCGACATACGGGTTCTTCGGGCGCTCGTGGATCTGCTCCGGGGTGTCGATCTGCTGGATCAGCCCGTCGCGCAGCACCACGAGGCGATCTGCCATCGACAGCGCCTCCTCCTGATCGTGGGTCACGTAGATCGTGGTCAACCCCAGCATCTGGTGGAGCTTGCGGATCTCCGCGCGAGTGTCGATGCGCAGCTTCGCGTCGAGATTCGACAGCGGCTCGTCCATCAAGACCAGGCGCGGCCGGGTGGCGATCGCGCGTGCGATCGCCACCCGCTGCTGCTGGCCGCCGGAGAGCTGACCGGGGAGCTTGCCCGCGTGCGGCTCGAGCCGTACGAGCGCGAGCGCCTCCGCGACCCTCGTCTTGATCGTGGCGGCGGGGAGCTTGCGCATGGTCAGGCCGAACGCGACGTTCTTGGCCACGGTCAGGTGCGGGAACAGCGCGTAGTTCTGGAAGACCATGCCGAAGTCCCGCTTCTCGGGGGGCAGGGTGTCGATGCGCTTCCCGTCGATGAGGATCCGGCCGGAGGTGAGCGGCAGAAGCCCCGCCAGGCAGTTCAACGCCGTGGACTTGCCGCAGCCCGAGGGGCCCAGGAGGGCGATGAACTCGCCCCCCTGTACCGTCATGTCGAAATGGGCGAGCGCCTGCGATCCTCCGAAGCGCCTCCCGACATCCTGGATCTCCAGGGTCGTCAGACCGGCGGACTGGATGGACGACATACCGTGCTCCTCGTGGCTCTCTCGTTGTTCGCTGTCCGGGCGGGGCGCCCGTCAGCCCTGGGCGCCGATTCGCCGATCCCACATGTCGAGGGCCTCCACGACGACGTCCTGTCCCGGGGGAGTGACGTACTTCGACTTCTCGAACTCCGTCGAGAACCAGTCGCGTCCATACGTGGCCAGAAGCTCCTTCGTCGCGGCGGGGACCTTGCTCTGGTCGACGTTGTCCACCACGATGCCCGGGATGTACTGTCCGTCGCTGCCCGCGGACGCGTTGCCCTCGGCGGAGATGAGGTAGTCGATCAGCAGCAGGAGCGCCGACAGCTTGTCATCGGACACCCCGCGCGGCACGAGCGCGTAGTTCGGGTCCATGACCCACGTCGTGTTCTCCAGGACGTAGCCCTCCATGGAGGCCGGAACCTGGCCGCGTGCCCGGGGCCCGACATCCCACCCGGCGCTGGACGGCATCAGCGTCCAGGTGCCGTTGGCCAGGTTCTCCATCGACTGACCGGTGGATGTCGGATAGTTGTCGATGTACTTGCCGAGCTTCTCGAGATAGTCCCACGTCTTGTCCCACCCGTTCTTCGGGTCGTTGGGGTCCTTGTCTCCGAGGATGTACGGAAGCGACAGCAGGAAGGTCCTGCCCACTCCTGAGTTCGCCGGCCGAGCGTAGCCGAACTTGCCGGGGTTCTTCGAGGCCCAGGTCAGCAGCTCGTCCGTCGTCTTGGGCAGGTCGCCGGTGACCACCTTCGGGTTGTATTCGATGGTCGGTCCGCAGTAGCACCAGACCACGTTGACGCCGTACCCCTCGGTGAGGGCTTGGAGGTCCTTGGCGGGCTGGATGAAGTTGGCCATGTTGCCGAGCCGGTCCGAGTAGTCCTTCGCGATGGGCAGCCACAGGTTGCTCGCCATGCCGGCGGCCAGTCCGGAGGAGCCGGTGATGACCAGATCCACCTTCAGGTTGCCGCTGTCCACCTGGGGCTTCAAGGCGCCGGCGATGTCGCCCTCCGACGTCGATTCCCAGCTCACCGACGAGATGACGTCGGGGTTCGCCTTGACGAACGCGTCGATCGCCGTCGCGACGGCGACCTTGCCGCCACCGTCGATGATGTTCAGCGACACGGGCTTGGAGGGCTTGGCCGGCAGATCGGCCACCGGCGTCTGATCTCCGCCGCCTGGGCCGCTCGGCGGGGCACAGGCGGACAGAGCCAGCATGCCGACAGCGGCCGCTGCGATGATTCCGGTGACCCGCCGCAGCGGGCTTCGCATTCTGTTCACAACACTTCCTCACTCTCGGGTGCACCTGGCGGTGCCTGGTCGTGCGCACGCATCGTCGCGCGCTGGGGCGGCCTCCTGGGTCGGGGCGGAACAGGTCCGTGAGGAAACTGTGCAACAACATGCACTCGTTGTCAACCGTTTGCCGAAGAATTCTTACCTTGATCGGTAAGGCGACAATGCTTCAGAAGTAGTCACGAGCTCGGAACGACAACGCCGTGTTGTGCGATCGGTTGCATTCGTTGCAGACGATGTGCTTGGATTGCCGCGAATCGCCGCTGGCCCGCGGCGGAGAGGAGCGAAATGAAGCTCACTGGCTTCTCCGACGAGATCTCGCCGGACCTTGCCGAGCAGTGCGCGGTGATGAGCGAGCTGGGGTCGGCGTATCTCGAGTTCCGCAGTGCGTGGGACACCAACGTCGTCGACCTCGGCGCGGCCGGGATCGAGAAAGCCGCGCGGATCGTGAGCTCGGCGGGCTTGGCGGTCTCGTGCGTGGGATCACCGGTCGGAAAGGCCGGCGCACGGGAGGAGCTGGCCGGTCAGCTCGCGAAGCTGCGCGCCGCCATCGACGCCGCCCACCGCTTCGGCACCCGCTACGTGCGGATCTTCTCCTTCTACATCCCCCCGGGAACGGCGCCCGACGATGCACGGCCCGACGTCGTCGAGAGGATGTCACAACTGGTGGATCTCGCCGAACGCGAAGACATCGTGCTCCTCCATGAGAACGAGGTGGGCACATACGGAGACATCCCGCGGCGCTGCCATGATCTGATGCGCACGATCGACTCTCCCCACCTGCGGACGGTGATCGACCCGGCGAACTTCGTCCTCGCCGGCGCGGCGCCGTTCGACGACGGCTATGACGTGCTGGCCGACGATCTGGCGTACCTCCAGGTGAAGGATGCGACAGCACAGCACACCGTGCCGGCGGGCGCCGGAAAGGGGCAGATCCCCCAGCTCGTGCACGCACTGCACGCCCGCGGCTACGACGGCTTCCTCTCCGTCGAGCCGCACCTCGGACACTCGACCGGCTTCGGCGGCTTCTCCGGACCCGATGGATTCCGAACCGCATGGAACGCACTGACAGAGATCCTCGACAGGGAGCAGGTGGAATACGCATGACGACCCCGATCAGATTCGCCATCGTGGGCGCAGGGATCATCGGCCGCTGGCACGCATCGGTCATCGACGCCGTCGACGGCTGCGAGCTCGCCGCAGTGGTCGACACCGTCGCCGACCGGGCGACGCAGCTGGCATCGGCGCACTCCGCCGTCGCCGCGCATTCGCTGGCGCAGGCGCTGGAGGCGACGCAGGTCGACGCGGTGGCGGTGTGCGTTCCGAGCGGACGTCATGCCGACATCGCCGTCGAAGCGCTTGAGGCGGGCAAGCACGTCATGATCGAGAAGCCCGTCGACGTCGACAGGGCAAGCGTCGGCAGGATCCGCGCTGCCCACGAGCGTGCGGGCACGACCCTGACCGTGATCAGCCAGCACCGTTTCGACCCCGCGACCGAGGCGGCGTACGCGGCGATCCGGGGCGGTCGGCTGGGACGGTTGACGTCGGGTATCGCCAGCATCCCGTGGTGGCGCTCACAGGAGTACTACGACTCCGGCGACTGGCGCGGCACGTGGGCCCTGGACGGTGGCGGAGCTCTCATGAATCAGAGCGTGCACACGATCGACCTGCTCCTGGGAGCGATGGGCCGGGTGACCGAGGTCACCGCCTACACGGGGATCATCGCGCACGAGCGCATCGAGGTCGAGGACACCGCCGTTGCGATCCTCCGGTTCCACAGCGGCGCGCTAGGGGTCATCCACGGCACGACCGCGGCCGCGCCGGGCCTCGGTGCGCGTCTTCAGATCCACGGGGACCGGGGATCGGCGGTGATCGACGACGACCGGCTCGTCTCGATGTCGATCGTCAACGCGGACGGGACCGTCGAAGACCTCGCGGTGGGCGCGGCGGCAGCCCCGCCCGGACGCACCGGAAGCAGCGACCCCGGAGCCCTCTCGGACGCCCACCGATACCAGTACCGCAATTTCCTCGCCGCGATCGCCGGCGAGCAGGAGATCCGCGTCGGGCTGGCCGAGGCCGAGGAGGCTCTTGCGACCATCCTGGCGATCTACGAATCGGCCAGGACCGGACGAGCCGTCTCGCTCGACGACTAGCGCGAGGCGGAGGACGGGGAGAGCGGATGGCTGAGCCGAACAAGGAGCCTGCGGCCGTGACGGTGCGCGACATCGCGAAACGGCTGGGCGTCTCGGCCTCGACGGTGTCCCGTGCTCTGTCCCAGCCCGACAAGGTGTCGAACGCACGACGCCTCGAGATTCAGCGACTGGCCGATTCCCTGGGCTATCGGCCCAACCTCGCAGCGCGCGGGCTGACCACCGGCCAGACCAAGAACATCGGCGTCGTGGTGCCGGACCTGGACAACCCGGTGTTCGCCTCTCTCGTGAAGGGCGCGCAGGCGCGTGGACGGTCGTGGGGCTACTCGGTGTTCGTCTCGGACTCCGAGGAGGATCCGCGGCTGGAGACGGAGTTCTTGAGGAGCTTCGAGAACCGGGTCGACGGCATCGTCCTGTTCTCGCCTCGGATGTCGTCGGAGATGATCCAGGAGCATGCCGAGCGGCTGCCGACGGTCCTGGTCAATCGCGAAGTGGAGGCGATCCCGTCGCTGGGCGTGGATGACCGGGAGGCCATGCGTCAGGCGATCCTCCATCTGCGCTCGCTGGGACACCGCCTGGTCGGGCACATCTCCGGTCCGGTGGGATCGTGGGCGGACCGATCGCGAGCGGAGGGGCTGCGCCTGGCGATCGAGGAGACGCCCGACGTCCAGCTCGCGGAGTTCGGCCGCGTTGCCCCGGCGTTCTCCGGCGGAGTGGCCGCGGCCGACTGGGTGCTCGACAGCGGTGTGACCGCGGTCATCTGCTACAACGACCTGGTCGCCCTGGGAGTGCTGCATCGGCTCACCGACCGTGGGGTCCCCGTCCCCGAGCGGCTGTCCATCATCGGGTTCGACGGCATCACGGCTGGAAGCTATGTGACTCCGTCGCTGACCACCCTCGCCGTGCCGTCCCAGCGGATGGGACGCGACGCCGTCGACCTCCTGCTGGCGCAGCTCGAGTCACCGCGCGCCACCTCGCCGATGCACCTGCCCGCGAACCTCATCGTGCGGGAGTCGACCGGGGTCGCCTCCGGTCTCGACCGCGATCGCTCCCGGCCGCTCACACACACCCTCAGTAGGTGAGCACGAGGGCCAGATACTGGTCGAGGTTCGACTCCAGCTCGTCGTAGAGCCGCGGAGCATCCGCCATCGGCGCCTCATGCGTGCGCAGCTCGCCGATGCGCAGCCGGTCGCGGCACAGCTCGAACAGCAGGGGGACATCCCTGCGACGCACCTCATCGGGCACCGTGCTGTCGTGGGCGCCGATGATGGTCAGGCCCTTCCGATGGATGTCGGTGTACGGGTCGATCGTCATGGTGTTACGCGGGCTGCCCTGGAGCACCACACGGCCACCCGGGCGTGCCGCCTTCATGCACGCCTCGATGTTGCTCTCGATGCCTGCCGCCTCGATGGCCACATCGGGCCTGCGGTCGGGATGGGCGTCGAACCACTCGACCAGAGGGGCCTCAGACAGGTCGAGCACGGGGTCGAAGCCGAAATCCGCCGCACGCGCCCGGCGACCCGGGGAGAAATCCGCCCCGGACACCTCCGCTCCCGCGAGCTGATACAGGCGCCCCACGAGCATCCCCACCAACCCGAGCCCGCTGACCAGCACGCTCTCGCCGAGGAGCACAGGCGCCCTGCGCACGGCGGTCATGGCGATCTGAGCAAGGCCGAAGAACGTCGCATCCCGCGGATCCACTCCCTCGGGGACCAGGCGGCAACGCTCTGCCGCCACCACGGACCACGTGGCGTGCGGGCTGTCGTGCCACACGGTGTCGCCGACGGCCAATCCCGTCCCATCGCCAGCGGACTCGACCACGCCCACGATGGCGTAGCCGGGGTGGAACGGGTAGCGGAACCGTGCGGCCGCCTCGCCGCCGGAGCTGAACGCGCGATGTCGTCGTCGCAGGACCGCGAGCTCGGTCCCCGCGCTCACGAGCGAGGCACGGTTGCGCACCCTCACCTCCCCGACCCCGGGTTCCCCGACGTCGAACCGCTCGACGCGGCAGTCGTCCTGCCCGGCGAACACGATGCGCTCAGCCTCCATGCCCACTCCCTTCGCTGAGATGGATCGTATCCTCGGGCGGCACAAAATGGCAACCGATTGTCAAATCCCTGCGAAATTCCTATCATGGGTGTGTCAGTGAGAACGAGGAGGACCCATGGGCGACGAGCCGCTGCGCGTGGCCATCGTAGGCGCCGGCGTGATCGGTGAGCTCCATGCCGACGTTCTCGCGACCCTGCCGCGTTTTCAGGTGACCGCCGTCGTGAGCCGCACGGGGCCGGCGGCCGATCGCCTGGCCGACCGGATCGCCCGTTCGGGATCGCGACCGGACGTGCTCACCGACCTGACCGAGGCCTTCCCCCGGTGCGACGTGGTCGCGATCTGCACACCCAACGGCACCCATGGCGCACTGGCCGAGCAGGCCCTAGGCGCCCGCAAGCACGTCGTCATCGAGAAGCCGATCGAGGTGACGCTCCGGCGAGCGATGAGGGTCTCCCGCGCTGCGGCAGCAGCACCCGAGTCGGCCTGCACCGTGATCAGCCAGCACCGGTTCGATCCCAGTGCGGTCGCCGTGCACGACGCGGTGCACTCGCAGCGACTCGGGCGCCCCACGTCGGGCGTCGCACTCCTTCCCTGGTGGCGCAGCGAGCGGTATTACGCCTCTGCGGATTGGCGGGCGACGCTGGCCTTGGACGGCGGCGGCGCCCTGATGAACCAGGGGATCCACACCCTGGACCTCCTCCTGTGGATGATGGGCCCGGTCCGCTCCGTGCACGCACGTCAGGGGCTGCTGGCGCACCGCGCGATCGAGGTGGAAGACACGCTCGCAGCGACGATCGACTTCCAGTCGGGCGCCATCGGAACCCTGCTGGTGACGACGGCCGCCTACCCCCAACTGCCTGCTCGCCTGCAGGTCCACGGCTCCCTCGGCTCCGCCGTGATCGAAGACGACGAGCTGGTCTACTTCCACAGTTCGCCGGAGGACCGCTCGGGCGAACGACACGACTCCGGCGGCGGAGAGAACACCGCCGCCGAGGAGCGCGCACGGGTGGAAGACGGCAGGGGCACCGTGATGGGAGCAAGTCACGCGCGGCAGTACGAGGACCTCGCACGGGCCATCGACACCGGCTCGCATCCGCGGATCGCCGTGGACGACGCCGTCGCGACGCTGGCCGTCGTCGAGGCCCTGTACCGTTCGGCACGCTGGGGCGAGGACGTCCTCGTCGAGGATGTCCTCGCCGGCGGGGGGCGGCGGCAAACGGTTGACACGGAAGGCAGGACGACATGAGGATCGGTTCGTTCATCACCCCCGAGCGGGTCGACCGGCTGGCCGCCGCGGGTGGCGAGTACGCGGAGCTGTTCGTCACCCGCACGGTCATGGCCGGCGACCGCGACGACTTCGGCTCGTTCGCGACCGCGGCGGCCGCCTGGCAGACGCCCCCGCGCGCCTTCAGCGGGCTCATCCCGCCCGAGCTCAAGCTCTGCGGCCCCGATGCCGATCCGCGTCTCCAGGACGCCTACCTCGACGAGCTGTTCTGGCGCATCGAGAAGATCGCCCCCGGAGGCGGCGTCATGGCAACGGTGGGCAGCGCCGGGGCGCGGGATGTCCCCGAGGGCTTCTCGCCCGACCGCGCGCGCGACCAGATCGCCGACTTCCTCGCGAGGGCGGGGCTGCGAGCGCGCCAGACGGGCGTGACGCTCAACCTCGAGCACCTGCACCAAGGCGAGTCCAACATCTTCAACACCCTCAGCGAATGCGGCCGCTTCGTCCGCGAGCGAGGGCTGGAGGACGTCCACCTGGTCGCCGACCTCTATCACCTCATGATGCAGGGCGAGCCGCTCTCGGCCATCGAGGAGAACGCGCAGCTGATCGTCCACGCACATGTCGCCGACCGCGAACGCGACGCACCGGGCACCGGGGACTACCCCTTCACGGAGTTCTTCGCGGTGCTTCGACGTGCGGGCTTCGACGGCGACTGCTCGATCGAGGCCTTCTGGAGCGACTTCGACGCCCACGTCGACCTGGCGGTGCGCACCGTGAGAGCGGCAGCAGAAGCCGCCGGATACGCGCCGGAGAGCGCACCGGACCCACACGCCTGACACAGAACGAAAGGACCAGTCATGAACGTACGCGTCGCGGCCAACCCGATCCCCTACTGGCTGAAGGGAACGGTCACCGCAGAGGGGGCCAAGACGAGGGAGAACCTCGACCCTGCCTTCCGAGACCTCGCAGAGATCGGCTTCAGCGCCGTGAAGGCGGATGTCCCGCAAGGAATGACGACCGGCGAATACCGCGAATGGGTGGGCGGATACGGGCTGGCGCCGGCGGTGAGCCTGTACAACTCGACGTTCGACCGGAGCATCCCGATCGAACAGGACGTCGAGCAGGCCAAGAGGTTCGCCGCCCAGCAGCTGGAGCTGGGCCTGGATGTGACGATGCTGTGCCCCATCTTCGTGCCGCAGCGGCTGGCGAAGCCCGCTGTGGGGGCCGAGTTCGACGAGGGCCGGCTGCAGAACGTCATCGAAGACATCGGAACGGTCGCCGATGCGCTGGGCGCCGAGGGCGTGCGCCCGTTCCTGCACGGTCACACCGGCGGTTGGGTGGAGACGGAGGACGAGCTGCGACGGGTCCTGGACACGCTGGGCCCGCAGCGCATCGGCTTCGGACCGGACACCGGCCACCTCACGTGGTGCGGCATGGACCCGGCGGCCATGATCCGCGACTACGCCGACCGGGTGGGCGCCATCCACATCAAGGACGTCTTCCCCGATCACCTCGGCAAGACGGTGCAGACCCAGGATCTGGACTACACCTCGACGACGGCCACGCGCCGCCTGTGGGCCGAGCCCGGCAAGGGAGTCGTCGACTTCGACGCCGTCGTCGCCGCGATGCCCGACGACTACTCGGGCGACTTCATGATCGAGGTGGACGTGCCGAGCATCCCCAGTGTCTACGACTCCCTGAGGGAGTCGTACGATTGGGCCGTCTCTGCCCTCCGGTTCGCAGCCATCTGAGCGATGACGCTGCGCATCGGCATCGCCGGCCTTGCCACCGAGTCCAGCTCGTTCACCGAGCATCGGACGCAGCTGACGGATTTCGAGGTCCTCCGAGACGAGGAGATCCTCGACCTGTACGGCTACCGATCGGACGACGACGTGCGCTGGGTGCCACTCCTGCGGGCAGTGGCGCCGCCGGGCGGCCCCGTCGAGCCGTCGGCGTACGATGCGCTGGAGTCGGAGCTGCTGACCCGGCTCGAGCAGGCAGTGAGCGCAGAGCCGTTGGACGGTCTGCTCCTGGACATCCACGGGGCCATGGTGGTGGCCGGGCGGGACGCGGCCGAAGAGAGGCTGTTGCGACGCGTCCGTGCGGTGATCGGCACCGAGACCGTCGTGGCGGTCGGGATGGATCCGCACGGCAATCTCTCCCCCGAGCTCGTCGGACTCGTCGACATCGCGACGTGTCATCGGCACTCACCGCACATCGATCATCTCGCGACCCGGGACCGGGCCGCCGACCTCCTCGTGCGATCGTTGCGCGACGGACGACGACCGGCCAAGGCCTGGGCACGCGTGCCCGTGCTCCTGTCGGGCGAGCGGACCAGCACGCTCGCCCCGGCCGGCCGACGTCTGTTCCTGGATGCCGTCTCGACGGCCCTTGCCTCGGGCGAGGTCTGGGACGCCGCGATCTGGGTCGGCCGTGCATGGGCGGACGAGGAACGCTGCGCGGCCGCGGTCCTGGCGATCGGCGACGACGGCGAGGCAGCGGCACGGATCGCCCAGACGCTGGCGCGAGAGTTCTGGGCCGCGCGCACGTCGTTGCGCATCGTCGCCGACCATCATGGGGACTGGCAGGAGGCCATCGCTCATGCGGAGGGCTCCGATGCGCTGCCCGTGTTCGTCAGCGACTCCGGGGACAATGTCACCGCCGGTGGATCCGGTGACATCACGTTCGCGATCCACGCGACGCGGCGTGCCCGAGCCGCCGGCCGGGTCGGTCGTCGATGGCTCTTCGCGGGACTCGTGGACGCACCATCGGTGGCGGCGGCCCGCGAGGCCGGCGAGCAAGCGGTGATCCGGCGACCCATCGGCGCCGTCGTCGACCGTCGATTCGGCGGCCCCGTGGAGGATGACTGGAGGGTGGATCGGCTGTTCCAGAGCGCGGGTGAGGTGGTCGGGGCCCTTTTGACGTCCTCGTCTGAGGCCGTCATCGTCCAAGACAGCAGATCGCCCTTCGTCGGTGCGGACGATCCTGCCTTCTCACCCGGGATGCTGCAACGGCTCGTGCCCTTTGCGCCGCAGGCCTACGACGTCGTCGTCGTGAAGAACGGCTATCTGTTCCCCACGCAGACCGCGGCCGCCGGCAGCGCGTTCCTCGCGATCACCCCCGGCGGAAGCGACCTCGATTTCGGGCGCCTCGACTACCAGCGCCGGTCGCGCCCGATGTTTCCGCTCGACACCGATTTCACGCCCGCCCTCGATGTGCGAGTCAGCGCCGGCACACAGCTGCGTACGCCCGGCTGAGCGCGGCACCGGCCGGTCGGCTCTCACCCGGCTGCGCCCTCACCCCGACTGCGCGGCACGGGCGGCGGCGAGGGCCGAGGCGATCATGGCCTCGTCGCCGGCGAGCGAAGGCGCGATCATCGCGAGCCCCCGGCGCACGCCGTCGTCGAGAGTCCCTTCGCGCAGCTGCGGTGCCGACACGTCCTCGCTCACCCCCGCGCGGACCGCCTGCACCCAGGTGCCCAGCAGCGCGAGCTGTCCTTCGGGCAGGCCCCAGCCGTGCTCGCGCCACAGGACCAGCACGGGGGCCAGTCGTACCCTCAGCTTGTGCAGCCCGTCCCGGCTGATCTGCCGCAGGAGATGCTCTATCCGAGGGTTGCGCCAACGCTGCGCCACACCGAGCCGGGCGGCACGGATCTCTTCTCGGGGAAGGCGGATCGCCGGCGCCGCCTCGTCCCACAGGCGCTCGAGCGCCCTCACGCACACGGGATCGGTCATCGCCTCCGCGACGCTCGCGTGCCCGCGCAGGCTTCCCAGGTAGGCCAACAGCGAGTGTCCAGCGTTGAGGATCCACAGCTTGCGTTCCTCGAACGGCGCCACATCCGCGACCACGCGTGCGCCGCCGGCCTCCCACGCCGGACGACCTGCCGGAAAGCGGCCGGCGAGGAACCACTCTGTGAACGGCTCGGCCACCACGGGCATCCGGTCGGCCTCCTGGCCGAAGTCGGGCAGCGAGGCGCGCATCCGCTCATCGAGCGCAGGAGTGATGCGATCGACCATCGTGGACACGAAGCCCACCTCGTCCTCGATCCAGTTCGCGAGCCCGGGGTCGATCTCCGCGGCGAAGCCGAGCACGGCACGTTCGAGCACGGCGCCGTTGCTGCCGATGTTGTCGCAGCTGACCAGGGCGATCCCCCCGGCGCCGGCGTCACGACGCGAAATGAGTCCATCCACCAGTCGGCCCACCGCCGTGGTCAGCGATCCGTCACCGCCCGCGCGCACCGCCGACAGGTCTCCGACCACCGCGGGAGAGGACGAGTCGAGCTCGCCACGCGCGTCCAGGTGATAGCCGGCCTCCGTGACCGTGAGCGAGGCCAGGGCCGTCGATGGCGCCGCCAGGACCGCGCGCATCCGCCGCCGTGAACCGCCGTGGCTGGCACGGACGATCGACGAGATCCGCTCGATGCGGTCGTGCTCCGGCCCCCGGATCACGAGGTGATAGCGGCATCCCTGCGCCGTCAGCATCCGTGCCGCCGTCGGAGAACGCCCGGTGAAGCTCTCATATCCCCACAGATCCTGCTCCGCCTGGTTCGCCTGCTGCGTGTACCACGCCTGATGGGCGCGGTGAAACGCACCCAGACCCAGGTGCGCCATGCGCACGGGGGGTGCGGGATCGGGGTGTGCGTTCACGATGAGCCTTCCCTCGAACGTCGTGTCCCGACTATACAACCGGTTGCCAAACTCTGCGTTCAACGGAAGTATTGAAGGTGTGCACGCCTGTTCCGCTCACGAGCGGTCACCGGTTGCCATACGGCGTTCGCAACGTCGCCCGGTCCCGTCGGAGACGGCGAGGGCTCGGGCCAGAAGTGGAGAGAACATGCATCCAGACCGACTGCTGCCGGCAGACCCGGCCACACGCGCTGTCGCGCGCAACCTCTACGAGCGGGTGCGAGCCGCGCGTATCCTCTCCCCGCACGGACACGTGGACGCCCGGGTGCTGGCCGATGACGCGCCGTTCCCCGATCCCGCCTCGTTGCTGATCCAGCCGGATCACTACGTCATCCGTCTCCTGCACGCCAACGGCGTGCCCCTCGAGCAGCTCGGACTGCCGTCCTCGCGGCCGCTGCTGGAGCCGGAGTCCCGAAGCGTCTGGCGAGCGTTCTGCGCGCACTGGGACAAGTTCCTGGGCACTCCGGTCCGCTATTGGCTCGAGTCGCAGTTCGAGGAGGTGTTCGGGATCGACCGAC
>CALKHM010000250.1 GCA_937988695.1 uncultured Microbacterium sp.
GCGCACCGAGGGCGACCGCTTCGACGACGCCGCCGAGGTGTTCCGCGAGGTGTCCCTGCGCGAGGAGTTCCCGGCGTTTCTCACCCAGGGCGCGTACTCGAGCTACCTGGTCGAGCAGGTCTGAGCCGGTCTGGGCGCGTCGAGTCACGTGCCGGGGGCTGCGCGGGGCGCGTGTCATCGGCTACCGGCGCTCCGAGGCCCGTGTCATCGGCTACCGGCGCTCGAGCTGGGCGAGCAGGGCGTCGGGCGCGTGGAACGCCGAGTGGGCGCGATCGATGAGGCGGCGGCATCCGTCGAGCTCGATGGTGACCTGGTCGCCGCGCGCGGGCCTGGTGGCGGGCACAACGACGACGTAGCGGGATGCCGGCTGTGAGCACGCCGCCGGAGCGGGAGCGCCGGATGCCGCCGCGGCCAGCAGGGCGCGAGCAGCTCGCGCGTCGAGCACGGCGGCTCCGGCGAACGCCGGCGATGACACCGAGGCGTCGGGGGCGTCCGAGGCCGGTGGAGCGGACTCGTACCGGCACGCGACCAGTCCGTCCGGGGCGGGCAGGTCGGGCATCGCGCCGGCCGGGTGCCCGATGCGCACCAGCGGATCGGGCACCGACGGGCAGCCGCTGCGTCGGGCGGCGGCGGAATCGACGAGCCGGCTCCGCTCGAAGTGCTCGTCGACCACGGTGAGGGCGTCCAGTGCGGCGAACACGGCATCGGTCTGCGGCATCCCGCATCCGTTCACGGGGTACGCGACGTGGACATAGCTGCCGGTGGCATCACCCAGCCAGAGCTCGGGGCCGGCGAAGCCGATCGCCGGGCAGGCGCCGCCCCACGCCGGCTCGTCGGGCACCGCGAGCGTCTTCAGCAGCGGAGCCAGGTCGCCTTCGTAGCGGGTCAGGCGGGTCCCCGACCAGGTGCCCTCGGCGTCGTCCTGCGTGGCCACGCGATCGCACAGGTAGGCCGCATCCGGCGTGAAGTCGCCGGGCACGCCGCCCGCCACAGGGCCGGCGACCTCCTGCGCGCACCCGAGCGCAGCGATGGGAGTCGCGACAGGACGCGCCTGCGGGCCACCGGCGCACCCGCACAGCAGCGCGGCCACCGCACCGACCAGCACCACCGCCCACGCGCGCACGAGACCTCCTCATCCCGGTTGCCAGGAGCTTAGCCGACCGGCCGGGCGCCGTCTCGGGCGCCGGGATCGGCGCGCATCGTCGCAGAACCGCGCGTTCTTCGCACGCCTCGCGCGAATTCGTGCGAAGAACGCGTCATTGTGCGAGCGAGCGGCAGCGAGACCGCGGCGCGCTCAGCCGATCTCGCCGGCGGCGACGGTCTCGGCGAGCATGTGCACGCGCGGCAGATGGTGCGCGCCGTAGAAGTCCGCAAGCGTCAGGCGCGCGGCATCCTGCTCGCTCTGTTCGTCGTGTGCGAGCACGGCGACGACCGCGAGAGCGTGCATCCAGCCGCCGGCGAGAGTGCCCAGCAGCATCAGATACGGAACGCTCACGGCATGCGCGTCACGTGGGGCCGCAGCGAAGCCGAGCACTGCCTGCGTGGCACGCCGGGATGCCTCCACCGCCCGCTCCAGACGCTCGGCGGTGCGTTGCGCGACCGGCACGTCGCTGTCGCGAAGCGCGGTGATCGTCTCGCGCACGAGGATCAGCAGCCGCTGCACGGTCGTGCCGCCGTCGCGGATCACCTTGCGGCCGACCAGGTCGTTGGACTGGATCGCCGTGGTGCCCTCGTAGATGGGCATGATGCGCGCATCGCGATAGTGCTGGGCGGCGCCGGTCTCCTCGATGAAGCCCATTCCGCCGTGCACCTGGATGGCGTCGCTGGTCACCGTGACCGCATCCTCGGTGGTCCACCCCTTCAGAACCGGCACGAAGAACTCCGCGAGGGCCGTGTCGTCGCCGTCGAACAGGTCGGCGACATACACGCCGAGCGCCCGCATGGCGAAGACCTTGCTCGCCATCGACAGCAACAGGCGGCGCACATCCGGATGTTCGGCGATCGGCGTTCCCTCGGGACGCTCGAGCACCGCCCCCTGCTGGCGCTGCGCGGCATAGGCGGATGCCTGCTGGTAGGCGCGATCGGCGATGCCGGTGGCCTGGAAGCCCATCCCGGTGCGGGCAGAGTTCATCATGACGAACATCCCGGCCAGTCCCCCGCCGACCTCGCCCACCAGGTACCCGGTGGCGTCCTCATAAGAGAGCACACACGTCGGGCTGCCGTGGATGCCGAGCTTGTGCTCGATAGCCACGGTCTGGATCGCATTGCGTTCGCCGAGGGTGCCGTCGTCGTTCACGAGCAGGCGAGGAGCCACGAACAGCGACAGCCCTCGAGCACCGGCCGGGGCGCCCGGGGTGCGTGCGAGCACGAGGTGCACGATGTTCTCGGCGACGTCGTGATCGCCCCAGGTGATGAAGATCTTCTGGCCCCTGATCGCCCAGGTGCCGTCTGCCCTGGGCGAGGCCATCGTGCGGATCGCGCCGAGGTCCGTACCGGCATCGGGCTCGGTGAGGTTCATCGTGCCGGTCCACTGGCCTGACACGAGCTTCGTGAGGTAGATCTCGCGCAGTTCGTCCGACGCCGCGGCGTCCAGCGCGTGGATCTGCCCGGCCGTCAGCAGCCAGCACAGCGCGAAGGCCGCGTTGGAGGCGTTCCAGATCTCCCCCAGTCCGGCACGTACCGCCCCCGGCATCCCCTCGCCGCCGGCCGAGACGGGAGCCTCGGCCGCGATCCAGCCGGCCTCGACGAACGCCCGGTACGCCTCGGCGAACCCCTCGGGCAGGTGCACCTCGCCGTCGGCCAGCCGTGCGCCGACGCGGTCGCCCACGGTCTCGAGCGGGGCGAGCACGGATGCCGCGAACTCGCCGGCGCCGGCGACGATCTCGGTGGCATCGGCGGCCGACAGCTCGCCGCCGGTCGCGCGCGCGACGAGATCGAGCCCGAACGCCTCCGCATAGAGGAACGCGTAGTCGTCGACGGGCGGGACGTAGTCGGACTCGGCAGCCATCGGTTCTCCTCACGGGTGGTACTGAGGACCAGTCTAGACGGCACTGAGTCTCACACCTAGCCCCGCCGCGGCATCCGTGACTCACTATGACCCCGACGCGGGCCGGGGATACGCTGGAGGCGTGACCGAACGCGCCCCGCTCTCCCGCAAACTGTCCGCGATCGCCGAGTCGGCGACCCTCAAGGTCGACGCCAAGGCCAAGGCGCTGAAGGCCGAGGGAAAGCCCGTCATCTCGTACGCCGCGGGCGAGCCCGACTTCGCGACGCCGCAGTTCATCGTGGATGCCGCGGCCGACGCGCTGCGCGATCCGAAGAACTTCCGCTATACGCCGGCGGCGGGCCTTCCCGAGCTGCGCCGGGCCATCGCCGCCAAGACGCTGCGCGACTCGGGGCTCGACGTCGACCCCGCACAGATCATCGTGACCAACGGCGGCAAGCAGGCCGTGTACGAGGCGTTCCAGGCGGTCGTCAACCCCGGCGACGAGGTGCTGCTGCCCGCGCCGTACTGGACGACGTATCCCGAGGCGATCCGGCTGGCAGACGGCATCCCGGTGGAGGTCTTCGCCGGTGCCGACCAGGACTACAAGGTGACCGTCGAGCAGCTGGAGGCCGCCCGGACCAACAAGACCACCGCGCTCGTGTTCGTGTCGCCGTCGAACCCGACCGGCACGGTCTACACGCGCGAAGAGACCCGTACGATCGGCGAATGGGCTCTCGCGCACGGCATCTGGATCGTCGCGGACGAGATCTACCAGAACCTCACCTACGACGGGGTGAAGGCGGTGTCGATCGTCGAAGCCGCGCCCGAGGCCGCCGCGCAGACGATCCTCGTCAACGGCGTCGCGAAGTCGTATGCGATGACCGGGTGGCGCCTGGGCTGGATGGTGGGACCGCGCGACGCTATCAAGATCGCCGGCAACCTGCAGTCGCACCTGTGCAGCAACGTGAACAACATCGCGCAGCGCGCGGCGATCGCCGCCCTGACCGGACCACAGGACGAGACCGAGCAGTTCCGTCAGGCGTTCGACCGGCGGCGCCGACTGATCGTCGCCGAGCTCTCGAAGATCGACGGGGTCGCCGTGCCCACGCCGCACGGCGCGTTCTACGTCTACCCCGACGTGCGGGGCCTGCTCGGTCGCCAGTGGGCCGGCACCACGCCGACCACGTCGCTGGAGCTCGCCGATCTCATCCTCGACGAGGCCGAGGTCGCCGTCGTGCCGGGCGAGGCGTTCGGGCCGAGCGGCTACCTGCGCCTGTCGTATGCCCTCGGCGACGACCAGCTGCTGGAGGGCATCCAGCGGCTGCAGAGGCTGTTCGCGGAGGCGTAGCGCGGGAAGCGGCGCGGGGGCGCGTCGACGTGGCGCGCGGGCACGAGGGAGCGCGCGAGGTGGGCTTCGACGCGACACGCGGGCGCGCGGCCGCACGTGGGGTGGGCCTCGACGCGGCGCGCGGGCCTGCCGCGGCCGTCGCGCGGGCCGCGCCGACCTGCGGCGTCTGTCCCCGCGGGCATCGCGCGGGCGCCGCATCCTCTCGGCCAATGCACATCAAATTGCCGAATGCACACGAAACTGCCGGCGGTTTGATGTGCATTCGACCAATTCATGTGAATTTGGCGCACAGCGCCGGGGCGGCACAGCGCCGGGACGGCACAGCGCCGGGGCGGCACAGCGCCGGGGCGGCACAACGCCGGGGCGCTAGAGGTCCACGTTCACGAGCACCGGTTCGGGCTGCAGGACGAGCCCGAACTCGCTCTGCACGCGATTGCGGATGAACCGCGCGAGCTCGGCCAGCTCGCCGGCGCTCGCACCTCCGCGATTGGTCAGTGCGAGAGCGTGCTTGGTCGACAGGCCCGCGCGCGATCGCGGCAGCCGGAAGCCCTTGCCGAACCCGGCATGCTCGATGAGCCAGGCCGAGCTGACCTTCACGCCCGGCTCGGGCGCGGGGGCGGCAGGCGACAGCCCGGCGTACGACTCCAACGGGATGATGCGCGTGGGCACGGGGTCGGGCGCGACCGGCCAGCGCGGACACTCGTCAGGAAGCGTGCGGGCGAAGGATGCCGAGACCACCGCGTTCTGGAAGAACGAGCCGGCGCTGGCCGTGTCGGGGTCGCCGGCATCGAGCACCATCCCCTTGCGAGCACGGATGGCCAGGATGCTGCCGCGCACCTGCGCGAGCGTGACAGCGTCGTCGGCGCCGAGCCCGAGCGCGGTTCGCAGCTGCTGGCCGGGCACCGGCCGCGCGGCATCCCCCTGCTCATCGAGCTCGAGCGTGAGCGAGACGATCACGGCCCGCCGCCGCGGGAACGAGCCGTAGTGGTGCTTGAGCACCGAGGTGCGAAAGCCCAGCTCCAGCTCGTCGGCCGGCACCACGCTGACCTCGCCGGTGTCCTCGTCGAGCAGCTCGACCTCGACGAGCGTCTGCACGATCTCCTGACCGTAGGCGCCGACGTTCTGCACGGGCGCCGCACCGGCGGTGCCCGGGATGCCGGACAGCGCCTCGATCCCGGACCACCCGTGGTCCACGGCGTAGGCGACGAGCTCGTCCCAGTTCTGGCCCGCCTGCACCCGCAGCCGCACGCAGCCGTCGCGGGCACCGTCCACGCGTTCGACGCCCCGGGTGAGGATGCGCACCACGACACCGTCGAACGACTCATCGCCGACGAACAGATTCGATCCCCCGCCCAGCACGAACCACTCGTCGCCGTCGTCCCAGGTGCTGCGCAGCGCATCGACGAGCTCGGTGGTGGTATGCGCGTCATACATGCGCGCGGGAGGCGCTCCCGTGCGCAGAGTCGTCAGCCGGGAGAGCGGAACGGGCGAGACCTCGGGCATGTCAGGGCAGACGCACCCGCACCTGGGCTTTGCCGAGCACCGTGGTGTCGGCACAGGTGACGGTCAGATCGATGCGGGCGGCGCCGTCCTCGACGGCCCCGACCTTCGCGACGACCGTCACCTCGGCCCCGGTGGACGCGTCGACGACGACCGGGCGCGTGAACCGCACACCGTACTCGAGGATGCGGCCGGAGTCGCCGAGCCACGGCACGATGGTCTCCACGGACAGGCCCATCGTCAGCATCCCGTGGGCGAGCACGCCAGGAAGACCGACGCGAGCGGCCACGTCGTCGCGGTAGTGGATGGGGTTGAAATCGCCCGAGGCCCCCGCATACCGCACGAGCGACTCGCGCTCGAGCTGCACGGTGCGCTCGGCAACCACGTCGCCGACGGCGAGCTCGCTCATTCGTCTCCCCCGATCAGCAGTACGGATGTCGCGGTCACGACGTGTGCGCCGGAGGCATCCGTGATCTCCGCCTCGCTCGTGACCATCGCGCCCTTGCCGACCGCGCGGACTCCCGTGATGGAAAGCTGTGCGGTCAGCTCGTCGCCGGCGACGATGGGACGGGTGTAGCGGAAGCGCTGCTCGGCATGGATGGTCCGTTCCAGCGCGATGCCCGAGTCGGGCTCGGCGAGCAGTTGCTGCAGGGTGCGGTCCTGGACGACCATCGCGAACGTGGGCGGTGCGACGACGTCCGCGTAACCGAGCGCGCGCGCGACGTCGGGATCGGTGTGCTGCGGGTCGGTGGCGAACACGGCGCGCGCGAACTCACGCACCTTCTCCCGGCCGACCAGGTACGGTGCGGTCGGTGCGAAGGCGCGACCGACGAGATCGGGGTTCACTGGCACCCGCTCAGTCTATCGGCGGGCAGCATCCGTGCCCGTGGTGCGAACCGGACAGCCGCAGCCGCCATCCGGGGCGCGGCGTCGTCCCGGTCTCAGCGGCGGCTGCCCCGCACGGTCTTGACCGCCATCTGCACGGCGATGACCACGACGAACGCGGCGAACAGAATGTTCCCGGCCGCGGGATCCAGCAGCGTCGACAACCACGCCCCGAGGGCCGTCGTCGTGCACGCCGCGAGGCCGACCAGGGCGGCGGCGACGAGATCGACGTTCTTGCGGCGGATGTTGCCGATCGTGCCGGACAGCGCGGTCGGGATCATCATCATGAGCGAGGTGCCCTTGGCGATCAGGTCGCTGGCGCCGAAGCCCAGCATGAGGGCGGGCACGATGATGACGCCGCCGCCGACGCCGAGCAGCCCGGACAGGACGCCGGTGACCAGCCCCGTCGCGATCAGGCCGAGCACGCTCAGCACGGTCAGACGGATGTCGGCCTCACGGGAGGGGACGACCAGGAACAGACCGACGATGACCACCAGGAGGAACGCGACGAACGCCCACCGCAGCGCGGTCACCGGGATGCGGTGCAGCAGCCAGGTGCCGACCTGGGCGCCCACCACCGCGGCAGCCGCAAGGATGAGCGCCGGGATCCAGGCCACAGCGCCGTGCACGGCGTAGGAGATGACCCCGACGATGGCCGTGGGCACGATCGCCGCCAGCGACGTGCCGGCAGCCAGCCGATGCGGGAAGCCGGCCAGCATCCCCAGCAGCGGCACGATGACCGTGCCGCCGCCGACGCCGAACAGGCCGGACAGCAGGCCCGCCGCCAGCCCGATGACGATGAACAGCGAGACGGATCGGGCGCTGCGGCGGTGGGTGCTCATCGTCTACCGAATCTACCGGCCCTTCGGCTCGGGTCGCGTGCAGGTGGTCTGGGCGGCCGTCGTCCCGGAGATGACGGTGGGCAGCTCGACCGCGTCGCCGTCATCCGGCGAAGCGCTGTCGGTGGGCGAGGGCGTCGCGCCGACATCGCCGGAGACCTCCACCCCGTTGCCGGAGCTGGCCTGGCCGGTGAGCTTGAGCGCCTTGTTGGCCTTCAGCGCCGCGAACAGCGTGTCGGCGGCGCCGTACACGGGCAGCACGCGCGAGGCGTCCTGCGGGTCGTACGAGGTCGGGTACTGCACGAACACGATGTCCTTGTAGGGCACCGACTTCATCGCCATCGCGATCTGCACCATGCGGGTCGGGTTGGCCAGGTTCTGATCGAGCACGAGCTGCTTGTCGGCCACCTGCTGCAGCGCGGTGGTCGCCAACGCGAACAGCTTGGTCGGATCCCCCAGCACGCCCCCCGACTGCAGCTTGCGCACCAGCGACGACATGAACTGCTGCTGGTTCGAGATGCGCCCGAGATCCGACCCGTCGCCGATGCCGTGTCGGATGCGCAGGAACTGCAGCGCCTGTGCACCCACGAGCGTGTGCTCGCCCTTGGTCAGGTGCAGCCCGGTGTTGCGGTCGTTGATGTCGCCGGCCACGCACACCTGCACGCCGCCGATCGCATCGGACATGTGGATCACGCCGGTCCAGCGGATCGCGGCGGCGAACTGAATGTCCACTCCGGTCAGCTGCTGGACGGTCAGCGCCGTGCAGGCAAGACCCCCGTAGCTGTACGAGACGTTCAGCATCTGCCCGCTCATCGCGGAGTAGCGCCCACCGCTCGGCGATGGGCACGACGGGATCGGTACGATCATGTCGCGCGGGAAGGAGACCACCGTCACCCGGCGCGGGTTGTCGCCGATGTGCGCGAGCATCGTGACGTCGTTGCCCTCCCCGCCGTCATCGTGCTTGCACCGCGGGAACAGCTTCAGATCCTGTCCCGCGCACGAGTCGGTGCCCACCAGCAGCAGGTTGACCCCGCCCTCGATCTCGCCGATCGACGGCGGCAGCGGCTTCGTCGACTCCAACGCCACCGCACCCTCGCCGACCAGGTTGGTCGCGTTCCATGCCGCGAACGCCGCGGTGCCGATCACGCCCAGCAGTACGACGACCACCATCGTTCCGAGGATCGTGGCGATCTGTCCGATCGGATGCGGCGAACGAAGACGCGCGTGCCGCGCGAGCGGCTCGCGACGTGTCTTCGGACTCATGGCCGGGTCCTCTCGGCGGGGATCCCGCACGCACAGGGAAGGGGACGCCGCAGGACGGGCGGGATCGCAGTCCGCGGCATCCGAATTCTACGGGACGGCGCGGCCGCACTCCGTCAGATTGCTCCCAGAATCAGTCGCGCCTCTGGTACCGGCGCACGTGGTCCACGACTCCGGCGAACCGGAACGGCCCAGAGGTCTCGGCCGCCGTCTCGTAGTCCGATCCCTGCACGGCGTCGACGCTCTCGTGCAGCGCGCGGTAGCGCGGGTAGTCGATCGGGCGGCGGTCGTCGAGGGATGCGGCATCCGCCGCGGTGCGCAGCAGGTCGCGATATCCGGGCTGCACGATGCCGGTGAAGAACTCCGACACGCTGCCGGAGCCGTAGCTGAAGAAGCCGATGCGGCGGCCGGCCAGCTCGTCGGGGTCGCGTTCGAGCAGTGAGAGCAGGCCGACATAGATCGAGGCCGTGTAGCTGTTGCCGGTGCGCCGGTTCAGTTCCAGACTCGCGTCGATCTGCGCGCGCCGCTGATCGCGGTCGAGATCGGAGCCGACGATCCTGCACAGCCGATCGTGGGCCTTGACCGCCATCTTCGTGAACGGCTGGTGGTAGCAGAACCGCGCGATCTCGTCGAAGGCGACGCCGCCGCGGGCCTGGTACTCGCCCCATGCCGCCTCCAGCGCTCCGAGGTAGGCGGCCAGCGAGTACTTGCCGTCTACCAGCGCCGTCGACAGATAGTTGGGACGCCAGAAGTCGTGGATGTCGTCGGTGTGCACACCCGTGACCGGCTCGACCTCCAGCAGCGCGGGGTCCGCGGTCACCAGGAACGCGACCGCGGCCGCGCCTTGCGTGGGCTCGCCGCTGGTGTCCAGTGCATAGCGGGCCACGTCGCTGGCGATCACCAGCACCTTCTCGCTGGCGTCGCGCGCGACGATGCCCAGCGCGAACTGCAGCGCCGCGGTCGCCGAATAGCACGCCTGCTTGAGCTCGACCACCCGGCAGTGCGCGCCCATGCCGAGCAGGCCGTGAACGAACACGCCCGCGGACTTGGATTGATCGATGCCGGACTCGGTGGCGAACAGCAGGGTGCGGATGCCGTCGGCGCCGTGTCGGGCAAGGATCTGCGCGGCGGCCTGGGCCCCCATCGTGACGATGTCCTCGTCGGCGGCGGGAATGCTCATCTCGCTCTGCCCGATGCCGATGTAGTACTTGCCGACGTCGATGCCCTGGTGGTCGGCCAGCTGCTGCAGGTCGAGCACCCGGTGGGCGGTGGCGAAGGCCAGATCGCTGATGCCGATCGTCATCGCGCGTTCTTCCTCTCGATGGACAGATGGGCGTTCATGAGCTCGCCGGGATTGGTCTGCGCGGCCATGAGCGACAGCTCACCGCACAGCACGGTGGCCGCACACAGCACCGCCAGCCGTCGTGCGTTCTCACCGACGGGGCGGTCGTCCGCGCAGCCCAGGCGCGCGAGGTTCTCCCCGACGAAGGCGAGGTCCTTCCCGTTGCCGACGGTGCCGACGATGAGGTTGGGCAGGGTGCAGGAGAAGTACAGATCCCCGTCGCGCACCTCGGCATGGGTGATGCCCTGTGATCCTTCGACGATGTTCGCGGCGTCCTGTCCCGTGGCCAGATAGAACCCCAGCAGCATGTTGGCGTAGTGCGCGTTGGCGCTGCGCAGGCCTCCGGCGGTGATCGTGCCGATGAGGTTCTTGCGCACGTTCAGCTCGGCGATCGCCTCGGGCGAGGTGTGCAGCCGACGGGTGACGACCTCCCGCGGGATCAGCAGCTCGGTGACCACGTTCTTGCCGCGGCCGAGGATGCCGTTGACCGCGGTGGCCTTCTTGTCCGAGCAGTAGTTGCCCGAGATCGACCCGTACCGCAAGCCGGGGAACGCGGACAGGACGTGGTCCATGAGCCGGTCGGCGGCCAGGGTCACCATGTTATGCCCGGATGCGTCGCCGGTGGACAGCTCGAAGCGCAGGAACAAGAGGTTGCCCACGATCTGGTGGTGCAGATCGAGCAGTCTCGCGAAGCGGCTGGCCTGCGAGATCACCTGCTGCAGCTCATCGCGGCGCGCGTCCAGCGCCTGCACGGCGGCCAGGGCCGTGCCGGCGTCGTCGGCCTCGAACAGCACGGAACGAGCCATCCGCTCGTCGACGAGAGTCGCGACGATCCCCCGCTCGGTGAGCGTGGAGACCTTCGCGCCTCGCCCCACCGACGGCCACAGGGGCGTCTCGTAGGTGGCCAGCGGCACCTCTTGGAGCCCGGTCATCACGTTTCCGCTGATCGAGATCGGCCCCACCCATCTCATCGGAACGGGGGCCGCGCCGATCGTGTCATCCCTCATCTGCACTCCTCGTCGGGCGCTCGCTGCGCCGGCTGTATGCGGCGGCGTCGATGCCGCGAAGCTCGCAGAACTCCCGCACGTCGCCGCGCAGCAGCAGGTCGGTGCGGGCCAGCTGCGCGGGGTCGGATGCCCCGACCAGCGCGTGCAGCTGCGCGATCTGCTCGAGCCAGGCGCGGATCTGCGCGATGAGGGCCTCGGCGCCCCCGCGCAGCACGGCGTGCAGGAACACCCCGGACACCCCGACCGCGTGGGCGCCCAGCGCGAGCGCGCGCACGACGTCCAGCGGGGTGCGCACCCCGCCGGAGGCCACCAGCGCGGGGATCGCCGCCAGCGCATCGTCTCGGCACGCAGGGGGCGACGTGTCAGCCGCGTCGAGCAGACAGCACACCGCCGACTGCCCCCACCCCGCCATGAAGGCGTAGTCGCTCTCGGCTCGCCGGGAGTTCTCGATGCGTGCGAAGTCGGTGCCGCCGGATCCGCTCACGTCGGCGATCCGCACGCCCAGACCCGCGAGACGCTCGAGGGTCGGGCGACTCAGACCGAAGCCGACCTCCTTGACGATCACCGGTACCCCGGCCCGCTCGACGATCGCCGCGATGTTGCCCGGCCATGCCGAGAAGTCGCGGCTGCCCTCGGGCATCACGGTCTCCTGCACGCTGTTCAGGTGGATCTGCAGCGCGTCGGCTCGCAACAGGTCGACGACGCGCGCCGCGTCGTCGACAGTCGCGTCGGCGCTGAGATTGGCCATCACGAATCCCTCGGGGTTCTCGTCGCGCATGACCTGGAACGTGCCGATCATCTCCGGGTCGCGCAGGGCCACGCTCATCGATCCCGTGGCGATCGGGATGCCGGTCTCCCGGGCGGCCACCGCCAGCGACCGGTTGATCTCGCCCGTGCGCGCGCTGCCGCCGGTCATCCCGTTGACATACAGCGGCGCGGGCCACGACACGCCGGCGAACGACGTGTCCAGCCGGACGCGATCCCGGTCGATGCCGGCTAGCGCGTGGTGCACGAGGCGCACGTCGTCGAAGTCGTTGCGTGCCGGGCGATCCCGCTGCTGAGCGTCGGCGAGGTCGACGTGCTGGTCCTTCCGCTGGCTGCTCATGACGCGTCGTGCCCGCCGATCACCGGATCAGTGCTCATCGATGGCTCCCTGGGCGTCCTGCACCTTCAGGTCGAGGTGGCGGATGTCGTTCAGCTCCCACTCTGTCAGCATCCGGTGGATGTCGGCGCCGTCCGGCGCCAGCACGATGCCGCAGTCGCCGCCCCCTGCGCCCGACGATTTCGCCGCGGCTCCCGCAGCCGTGGCGATCTCGCACAGCGCCGACAGCGCGGGCGTCTCGATCTGCAGGCCGGCGTGCCGGGCGAGATCTCCGAGCGCGGTGCGTGCCAGACCCAGCGCGTGCATGGTGGCCGCGGCATCCTGTGCCTGCAGTGCGGCGACGAGCTGCCCGACAGCGGCGCGGCTGTCGGCGAGGAACTCGCGGTACTTGCTCTCACCGGCCCGTTGGCGATGCTGCACACTGCCGACGAGCCGCTCGGTGGAGGCCGGCTGCCCGGTCCAGCCGACCAGCAGCCGCAGGCCCGCCGGCGCCGGCAGCCGGCGCACCGACAGGCCGGGCCATTCGCGGTCGACAAGCCCCTGCAGGTCGCCGGCCTCGGCCTCACGGCGCACCCGGTCGCGATCGGGTGCACTGTAGGCGATCCAGCCGCCGAACGCGCTGGCGGCGACGTCTCCGCCCGACGCGGCGGGTGAGACCCGCACGGTCGCGATGAGCGCGAGCTGGAACAGCTGCATCGGGGTGAGCGCGAGCCGGTACAGCCGGTCGAGGGCCCGCACGGTCGCCACGGTGACCGCCGCCGACGAGCCGAGCCCGAACTTGCGGCCCGAGACGTCGTCGAGCTGGCTGCTGATCCGGATGTCGCAGAACTGCGGCGGGATGCCCCGCTCGGCGGCGAGCTGCTCGACGACGCCGATCGCCGAGAGCACGTAGTCGTACGGAGCGTGGTCCTGCGCGAGCACGACGACGCCGTCGTCGCGGGTCCACAGCAGCGGTGCGCGACCGTACTGGTCGGAGAAGATGCTGCCGCGGGCGTCGGCGGCCTCGATCTCGACCGTGATGTGCCGGTCGACGGCGACGAGCACCGAGGGCTCGCCAGGTTCGACCACGGCATACTCGCCGGCGATGAACAGCTTGCCGGGCGCCTTCTCGCGGATCATGCGGCCGCCTCGACGAGATGGGCGCCCTCGCCTGCACGAGCGGCGATGAGCCGGTCGGCCGGCAGGTCGGCGGCCAGGGCATCGCGCACCGCCTCGACCTCGTCGGCGCGGCAAACGAAGACGACGTTGGGTCCGGCGTCCGCTGTCGCGTACGCCGCAAGCCCGTGCGCGCGCAGGCGGGTGGCGGCGTCGAACAGGGCGACGCTGCGCGGGGCCAGGTAGCGGATCGGCGGCCGGCAGGCCATGATCGCCGCGTGCATGCGCAGCGCGTTGGACTCGGTGAGCTCGCCGATGGCGGCGAGGTCGTCGGCGGCGAACGCGCGCTGCATCGCGGCGAGGTCGGCCTCGGTCGAGCGCGCCCAGGCCTCGGCATACGGCGAGGTCTCTCGCGTGCGACGCATGGCCTCGCGGCTGGAGACCGCCTTGGTCGCGGCGTCCACGACCGCGATCACCATGCCCAGTTCGGGACCGGCGACCGGCTCGGCGTACGATGTCGCATCGTCGGCGCCGGCATGCCAGATCGCGGCGCCGCCGATGATCGAGCGGCACGCCGACCCCGACCCACGACGTGCGAGGCGGCTCAGGGCCCGGGAGTCGAGGTCGAGTCCGTAGGCGGACGCGGCGGCAACGGCGAGCGCGGCGAAGCCGGACGCCGACGAGGCCAGCCCCGCGCCGGTGGGCACGGAGTTGCGGGTATCGACGCGCGCACGGACGCGGGTGCCGGACAGCGCCCGGACGAGGTCGAGGAACGCGGTGATGCGTGCCGCGACGGCGCCTGCGGCGGGCACGCCGTCGAACACGATCTCGTCGATGTCGGCATCGGGGACCACGACCACCGAGGGCGTGGTCGGGAAGACGTCGAGGGGCAGCGACAGACTGCCGGTGACCGGCAGGATGAGCGCGTCGTCACGTTTGCCCCCGTACTTGATGAGGGC
>CALKHM010000251.1 GCA_937988695.1 uncultured Microbacterium sp.
GGGTTCGACATGGATGTCGCTGGCACGGTCGTTGATGGCTTGCGCGATGAGCAGGTTCACGAAACGGATGATCGGGGTGTCGTCGCCGTCGTCGAGCGACTCCGTGTATGCGGCCGTCGAGCTGGAGGCGATCCCCTCGCCGATCTGCACGGAGAGGTCGCTGAGCTCCTCGTCCGAGCGCAGGTAGCGCTCGAAGGCCTGCTGCAGGGCGTCGGCGGCCACCACGACCGGCTCGATCTGCGTGTCGGCGACACTGGTGACGTCGTCGATGGCGATGAGGTCGGTGGGATCCAGCATCCCGACGATGAGCCGGTTGCGCAGCCGCTGCAGCGGAATGAGCTGGTACCGCCGGCATAGGGCGCCGGGCACGATCGCGATGGTGTCGGGGTCGAGCGTCGCGCCGGTGAGGTCGACGAACCGGTGGTTCGTGTGCAGGGCGATCGCCTCGGCGATCTGCCGGTCGGTGACCAGGCGCGACTCGAGCAGCTTCTCGCGCAGGTCGTCGCCGTTTCCGACCTCGCGCAACAGCGCCGCCATCTGTGTGGCATCCACTGCGCCGGTCTGCACCAGCGTCTGTGCAAGGTCTCTCACAACGGCCCCAATCCCCGCACATCTTATCCGGCGACCCGATGCACGGGTAGGGGGCCGCCAGGGACGGGCCCGCCTCGCTAGGGTGGGGCCGTGCGCGAACTCCTCGGCAGAGCCAAGGCGTGGGCACTGGCCCGCAAGCCGGTGCGCGCGTTCCTGCACTATCGCACGCACGGCGGACCGCTGCTGGCCGATGCGATCACGTATCGCGCCCTGTTCAGCGTCTTCGCCGTGGTGCTCCTCGGGTTCACGGTGGCGGCGGCCTGGCTCGCCGGCGATGCCGGTGCGACCCGGCGCCTCATCCAGGCCGTCGACGCCGTGGTGCCGGGATTGGTCGGCGACGGCGGCCTCATCGACCCGGCGCAGATCACCGCGCCGGCGGGACTCACGATCGCCGGCATCGTCGCGGTCATCGGCCTCGTCGGCGCGGCGCTCGGTGCGATCACCTCCACCCGCACGGCACTGCGCACGATCGCCGGACAGGTGCACGACGACGTGTTCTTCGTCTGGGTGCTGCTGCGAAACCTCGGCCTAGCGGTGGCGATCGCTGTCGGGATCGTGGCGTCGGCGGCCGCGACCTTCCTCGTCTCCGCGGCGGCCGATGCCGTGCGCGCCTGGGCGGGGCCGGCATCGGCCGACCTCGCGGCGTTCGGCACGCAGGTGGCCGCGATCGTCATCGTGTTCGTGCTGGACGCGGCCATTGTCGTGCTCGCGTTCGTGGTGCTGTCCGGGCTGAAGGCGCCCGCGCGGGCGCTGCTGCCCGGCGCGCTCATCGGTGCCGTGGGCCTGACCGTGCTGCAGCAGCTGTCCTCGTTGTTCGTCCGGGGAGCGACGGCCAACCCGCTGCTGGCCTCGTTCGCGTCGCTGATCGCGCTGTTGCTGTGGATGAACCTGTCCGCACAGGTGCTGCTGATCGCGTCGTCGTACATCGTCGTCGGGGCGCAGGAGCAGGGCGGCCGGGCGGGCGATGATGCTCCGCCCGCGACGGATCAGTCGGCGGCGACCCCTGCATAGCCGCGCAGCGCCGCCAGCGTGGCGGCAACGGCGGCGTTTCGTGGACCCTCATCGCGCACGACCGCCCAGTACGACAGCGGATGCGCATACTCGTCGCGCAGCACGGGTGTGAGCCTATCGTCGCGATCGGCCAGGAAGTCGGGCAGCACGCCGATCCCGGCACCGGCGGCCGTCGCCTCGACGTGCGCGAACACGCTCGTCGAGCGGATCGACGGAGGAGAGGGCGGCAGCTTCTGCACGGCCCGGTCGAGGTCGTCCACCTGCAGCGACGACTCCACGTAGTAGATCACCGGATGCTGCCCCAGCGCCTCGATGCCCGACGGCGTCCCCCGCGCGTCGAGGTAGGCAGCGCTCGCATACAGCCGCAGCGAATAGTCGCACACCGGCGTCGCGAACGCCCGGTGCACCTGTGGTCGGCCCACCACCACCTCGAGGTCGACGCCGGAGCGGTTCTGCCGCACCCGCTGCGTCGCCGCCAGCAGCTCGATCGCCAGCCCCGGATGCTCCTGCTGCAGCCGTGTCATCGCCGGTACGAGGAATGCCGAGGTGAACGCCTCGGGCGCGGCGATGCGCACCATCCCCTGCACGGGATCGCCGCCGGTGTCCTCGCCGAGCACGCGCAGCGATGCCTCGATGCCCTCGGCCGCCGCCATCGCCCGGCGGCCGAGCTCGGTGATCTCCCATCCACCCGCGGTGCGCACCAGGATGCGGCCACCCATGGCCTGCTCGAGCGCGGCGATGCGCCGCGACACCGTGGAGTGGTTCATCCCGAGCACCTCGGCGGCGGCCGTGTAGCGGCCGAGCCGCGCCACCGCGAGGAACGTCATGAGCGCTTCGGGCTGAGGTTCTCGTACCACCGCACCAGTGTGCATCCATGCACATGGAGCGTGCAAGATTCATACTCTCTGTGCATTGAACAGAAGTGGTGAGCGTGCCTATCCTGGCCAGGACGCGGCACGTCCGGTCGAGGGGACGTCGCGCACGGACACCTTCGAGGAGGCAGGATGTCGACGATCGCCTGGATCGGACTGGGACACATGGGCGTCCCGATGAGCGCGCGCCTGGTCGAAGCCGGGCACACCGTGCATGGCTACGACATCGCGCCGGCGTGCCTGGAGGCCGCCGCAGCGCACGGCGTCATCACGGTCGGGTCGGTGGCCGAGGCGCTCGAGGGCGCCGACGCCTGCTTCACCTCGTTGCCCATGCCCGCGCACGTGCGCAGCGTGTACGACGGACCCGACGGGATCTGGGCCCACGCGGCATCCCGGACGCTGCTGCTGGACACCTCCACCGTCGACGTCGAGACGTCGCGCTGGTGTCACGACGAGTCGGCCGCGCGAGGATTCGCGTTCGTCGACAGCCCGGTCTCGGGCGGCACCGCAGGGGCGGAAGCCCACTCGTTGACCTTCATGCTCGGGGGAGAGCCGGCAGCCCTCGAGCGCGCGAAGGCGTTCACCGAGCCGATGGCAGGCGCGGTGATCCTGTGCGGCGCGGCGACGGCGGGCATCGCCTCGAAGCTCGTGAACAACATGATGCTGTTCATCTCGATGATGGGCGTGGCCGAGGGATCACAGCTCGCCGAGCAGCTCGGACTGGATCCCGCCGTCTTCTGGAGCGTTGCGAACGTGTCGTCGGGACAGTCGTGGCCGCAGCGCACCTGGTACCCAGTGCCGGGCGTGGTGCCCACGGCGGCGGCCAACCACAACTTCGACGCGACGTTTTCGGTCGATCTCGCACGCAAGGACTGCTCGCTGGCCGTGCAGGCCGGACAGAGCACCGGCGTGCACCTGCCCGCGGCGACCCTCGCGCTGTCGCAGCTCGACCAGCTCGTCGAGGAGGGGCTGGGCGGCAAGGACTGCTCGCTGGTCACCCGGTTCGCCTCGCCCGACGGAACGCTGCGCGGCTGGACGCCCTGACGCCTCGCCTGGTCGCCTGCCGAGCGAAGCGTCCTCCCGGTCGCCTGCCGAGCGAAGCGAGTCGAAACGACACTCGACACCCCGACATCCCACATCCGTCCCTCCCATAAGGAGCATCATGACCACCATCACCGAGACCACTCTCCTTCAGATCCCGCACGTCATCGGCGGTCGGCACCTCGACCCGGGCGCGCGACGCGGCACCGTGTACAACCCGTCGCGGGGGGTCGCCACCGGCGAGGTGGGGCTCGCGGACGCCGCCCTGGTGGCCGAGGCCGCCGCCGTCGCGGCCGAGGCGCAGAAGGCATGGCGCGATGTCGGGCTCGTCAAGCGCGCGCAACTGATGTTCCGGGTGCGCGAGATCATCACGTCGCGGGCCGACGAGCTCGCGCGCATCATCACCGCCGAGCATGGCAAGACCGTGCCCGATGCGCGCGGCGAGGTCGCCCGGGGCCTGGAGAACGTCGAGTTCTGCACGGGGCTCATGCATCACCTGAAGGGCGAGTACTCTGAGCAGATCGCCACCGGGCTCGACGTACATCAGGTGCGCCAGCCGCTGGGTGTGGTCGCCTGCATCACCCCGTTCAACTTCCCCGCCATGCTGCCGTTGTGGATGGTGCCGACGGCGATCGCGGCGGGGAACTCCGTCATCCTCAAGCCCAGCGAACGCGACCCCTCCGCGGCGGTCTGGCTCGCCGACGCGTTCCGCGAGGCGGGGCTGCCCGACGGCGTGCTCAACGTCGTCCACGGCGACAAGGAGGCCGTCGACGCGATCCTGGCCGACCCGACGATCAAGGCCGTCTCGTTCGTGGGCTCCACGCCCATCGCGACCTACATCTACACCGAGGCGGCCGCACACGGCAAGCGGGTGCAGGCGCTCGGCGGCGCGAAGAATCACATGGTCGTCATGCCCGATGCGGACCTGGATGCCGCGGCCGACGCCGCGGTCTCGGCCGGGTTCGGCTCCGCCGGCGAGCGGTGCATGGCGATCTCAGCCGTCGTCGCGGTCGGCGGCGTCGGCGACGCGCTGGTCGCCAAGGTCGCAGACCGCATGAGGGGCCTGCGCATCGGTGACGGCTTCGACCCGGGCAACGAGATCGGCCCGCTGATCACGGCCGCCGCGCGCGAGCGCGTGCGCGGCTTCGTGGCCGGTGCCGAGCCGGAGGGGGCGACGCTCGTGGTCGACGGGCGTGACCAGACGTTCGACTCCGACGGCTTCTTCCTCGGGGCATCCCTGGTCGATGACGTGAGGCCGGGCATGCGCGTGTACGACGAGGAGGTCTTCGGCCCGGTGCTCTCGGTGCTGCGCGTGGACACCTATGACGAGGCCGTGCAGCTGATCAACGACAACCCGTACGGCAACGGGACGGCGATCTTCACCCGCGACGGCAAGACCGCGCGACAGTTCGAATACGACATCCAGGTCGGGATGGTCGGCATCAACGTTCCCATCCCGGTGCCGGTCGGCTCGTTCTCGTTCGGCGGCTGGAAGAACTCGCTGTTCGGCGACACGCACATGTATGGGTCGGAGGCGTTCAACTTCTACACCCGTCGCAAGGTGGTCACCAGCCGCTGGCCCGAGCCGAGCGAGAGCCAGATCAGTCTCGGCTTCCCCACGCACTGACGCCCCCGGTCGTTGAGCGAGCGGAGCGAGTCGAAACGAGGATTCTTCCCTTCCGGTCGTTGAGCGAGCGCAGCGAGTCGAAACGAGGATTGTTTCCCTTCCGGTCGTTGAGCGAGCGCAGCGAGTCGAAACGAGGGTTGTTCCCCGTCGGTCGTTGAGCGAGCGCAGCGAGTCGAGACGAGGGTTGTTCCCCGTCGGTCGTTGAGCGAGCGCAGCGAGTCGAAACGAGGGTTGTTCCCTTCCGGTCGTTGAGCGAGCGCAGCGGGTCGAGACGAGGGTTGTTTCCCTTCCGGTCGTTGAGCGAGCGCAGCGGGTCGAGACGAGGATTGTTTCCTTCCGGTCGTTGAGCGAGCGCAGCGGGTCGAGACGAGGATTGTTCCCCGTCGGTCGTTGAGCGAGCGCAGCGAGTCGAAACGAGGGACTCCTCAGCGGCCGAGCGTGCGCGCGAGCTTCGAGCCGGATGCCGCGACTCGTCCGCCCGCCGCCTCCACCAGCGCGTCGACCTCGGCGAAGAACGCGGCGTGGTCGGCGGGAGCAGCGGGGCCGAGCTCGACCTCCCACTCGCGCCAAGTCGACTCCGCGCCGCTGCGTTCGTCGCGGGCATGCACGTGATCGTCGACGACCTCTGCGACCAGGCCGCCGGCCTCGTCCCGCAGAGCGTGGGCGACCCGGTCGTTGCGGATGCGCGCCAGCGCGACCAGTGGCCCGACCGCCCATTCGGAGAGGGCGGCGAGAACCTCCGCGGGCGCATGCTCGTCGGGGTCCGGGCCCAGCGGCCAGTGCCATTCGTGCTTGCCCTCGGGCGCCGTCGCCTTGATGTGCCATCCGGCGTCGGGACCGCCCTCGCGACGGCGCACCGCAACGCCTGCCCGCGCGAGCGCCGCGTCGGACGTGTCGAGGTATCGCGCGTCGAGGGCGCGGTGCTCGGCGGCATCCACCGTCGCGACGCCGGGCAGCGCTGTCCAGTCCGGCATCCGCACGGTCTCGCCGACGTCGTACTTGCGCTCGATCTCCAGCGAGTGGGCGGGTCTCGCGGTCACTCGTCCCGGCCGTCGGGATCAGGGTTGATGTCCTCGGTCGCCTCTTCGTAGACGAAGCGCGCCTCGGTCGGCCCGTCGTGAGCGCCGGTGTTCGCCTCGGCGCCCACGCGCCGGTAGATGAGCTGCCCCTCCCCGTAGGGCATGATGAGCGAGTCGGTCACTCCCGGGTCCAGAGGGATGATCTGCCCGTCGAGCGGGCCTCCGGCAAGACGTGCGATGGCCATGGACACACATTACTGTCTTCCGTCTCCGGCGGACGAGAGCCGCGTCGTTTCGACTCGCTTCGCTCGCTCAACGACCGGGTCGCTCGTTGAGCGACGAGCGCAGCGAGGAGTCGAAACGACGCCGCCTGGACGAGGGAGTGTCGGGCGGCGTGGCTACGATCTGGCGCATGACGGGATACGCGTATCTGCTCAAGTGTGCGGACGGCACGTTCTACGCCGGAAGCACGCGCCATCTCGGCGACAGAGTCGCGCAGCATCAGAGCGGCTTGGGCAGCGCCTACACCCGGCGGAGGCTTCCGGTGACGCTGGTGTGGAGCCAGGAGTTCGACCGCATCGACCTCGCCTTCGCGTGGGAGAAACGCATCCAGGGCTGGAACCATGCCAAGCGGCAGGCGCTCATCGACGGTGGCCTGGATGCCGTCAGCGGCTGGAGCGCCCGGACGAGAGCTCTCCGCCGTTGAGCCACGAGATGGAGCGAGGGAGACGTCGTTTCGACTCGCTTCGCTCGCTCAACGACCGGGTCGCTCGTTCAACGGCCGGGTCGCTCGTTCAACGGCCGGGTCGCTCGTTCATCGGCCGGGTCGCTCGCTCGACGGCCGGGTCGCTC
>CALKHM010000252.1 GCA_937988695.1 uncultured Microbacterium sp.
GTCGGCGACGTCGAACGAGACGCCGTCGACCACACGGCGCCCGCCGATGTCGATGGTCAGCTCGCGCACGGCCAGGCTCACGCGATCACCGCCCGTTGCGGCATCCCGGCGTCGTCGCCGCGGTGCGAGAGCGTCGGATCGGTCGCCTCGCGCAGCGCATCGCCGAGCAGGTTCAGGCCGAGCACGGTGATCGTGATGGCAAGACCCGGCCACAGCACCGAGAGCGGATGCACGGTGAGGAACTGCTGCAGCTCGGCCAGCAGCAAGCCCCAGCTGGGCTCGGTGACCGATGCTCCCACGCCGAGATACGACAGTCCCGCCTCGGCCAGCACGGCCACCGCCATGCCCCACGACAGCTGCACGATGAACACCGGCGCGACGTTGGGCAGCAGATGCCGGTAGAGGTTCTGCGACCCGGTCAGGCCGCTCGCCCGGGCCGCCAGCACGAAGTCGCTGTGCAGCACGCGTCGCAGCTCGGGTCGCGTGACCCGGGCGATGTTCACGCTGAACCCGATGCCCACCGCCCAGATCACGACCCAGAGCGAGCGGCCGAAGATCGCCGCGATCATGAGCGCTATCAGCAGGACGGGGAAGGCGATGAGGATGTCGACGAGCACGGCGATCGACTCGCGCATCCACCGGGCGGTGAGGGCGCCCAGAGCTGCCAGCGCGATGCCGAAGACCGCCGCGATGACCGCCGACCCCACGGCGACGAAGACCGTCGTGCGCGCGCCGCCCATGACCAGGGACAGGATGTCGCGTCCCGATCCGTCGGTGCCCAGCAGATGCGGCCAGCCCGGGCCCTGCCACCGCGCGGCGATGTCGACGTGCTGTGGATCGAACGGCGTCCACAACAGCGAGACGGCCGCCACCAGCGCGATGGCGGTCACGACGATGACGCCGAAGCGCCCGGTCGACAGCCGCCACAGCTCCCGCAGCCAGCTCCCGCGTCTCACACGGCCTCCCGCTGCCGGGGGTCGATGACCCGGTGGAGCAGGTCGACGAGGAAGCCGACCACGAGCACGAACCCGGTGAGCACGAGCAGCTCGCCCTGCACCTTGACGAGGTCGCGGTTGCCGACGTCGGTCACCAGCATCCGGCCGATGCCCGGCAGCGAGAACAGCTGCTCGATGACGACGGCGCCCACGATGATGCCCGCCACCTGCAGGCCGAGCACGGTGATCACCGACAGCGCCATGTTCGGCAGCCCATGGCGGATGAGCGCCTGGGTGCGGGTCAGGCCCTTGGCGGCGGCGGTGCGTACGAAGTCCTGGCCGATCGCCTGCAGCGTCGCGCTGCGCACGAACCGCAGCAGCACGGCACCCTCCACGACGCCGATGGTCACCGCCGGCAGCAGCAGCGCGCGCAGCGCGAGACCGGGCTGGTGCCAGCCGGCGCGGGGGAACCCCTGGGCGGGCAGCCACCCCAGCCAGATCGCGAACACCACCACGAGCATCATGCCCGCCCAGACCACCGGAACGGCCGCGACCGCCTGCGAGGCGACGTTGATGGCGGTGCCGCCGGCGCGCCCGCGCAGCGTCGCCGAGAGCACGCCCAGCGGCACGGCGATGACCAGCGCGATGGCCATCGCCAGCAGGCCCAGCGGGATCGTCACCTGCGCCTTCTGCGCGAGTTCGCCGAGCACGGGGCTGCCGGTGATCAGCGAGGAGCCGAAGTCGCCGTGCAGCACTCCGCCGATCCACGCCGCGTACTGCGCGGGCAGCGGGTCGCCCAGGTGCAGCTGGGCGCGGACGGCGGCCAGCTGCGCGGGCGTGCTGTCGGCTCCGGCGATCAGCTGTGCCACGTCGCCCGGGAGCACCCGCAGCGTCAGGAAGATCAGCACGCTGGCCACGAACAGCCCCACCACCAGCAGGTCCAGCCGCGTCAGCGCGTACCGGATCACTCCGAGCTCTTGGCGATCTCGGCGAGGTTGAGGCGCTCGTTGACGTTGATCGACGGCATACCCGTGATGTTAGTGCCGACGGCCACGACCGATGCGCCGTTGTACAGCCAGTCGGCGGCCATGTCCTCGGACACGATCCGCGCGGCCTTGCGCAGGTCGTCGGCGGCCTGCTGGTCGCTGGTGGCGCCCAGCGAGTCCTGATAGAGCCGCTGCACGGTCGCGTTGTCGTACGTGAAGTAGTAGTCCGGGTTCGCCCAGTTCTCGAAGTCGCGCGCCTCGGTGTGCAGGACGAAGCTGAGCTGGTAGTCCTTGTTCACGTACACGTCGTTGAGCCAGGTCGGGAACTCGACCGCGTCCACCTTCAGGGTGATGCCTACGGCGTTCAGGTCCGAGACCAGGATCTGCGGGATCGTCGTGCCGTAGCCGTTGTAGATCGTCAGCGTGAGCGTGATGCCCTCCGCGCCAGCCTCCTTCAGCAGCTTCTTGGCGTTCGCCGGGTCGTACGGCGCGACCGACGACAGGTCCTCGTAGCCGGGGTCGAGGGCGGGGATCGGCCCGTACATGGTCTGCCCGGCGCCCAGCGCCTTCACGACCGCGTCGTGGTCGATGGCCTGACGGATGGCCTGGCGCACGCGCTTGTCGGACAGCCACCTGTCATGGCTGTTCATGGCGAGCGTGCCCTTGTCGGTGGACTTGCCCAGCACCAGCCGGAAGTCGCCGTCAGCCTGGATCTGGTCCTTCAGGTTCGCGTCGAACCCGGTGACCACGTCGACCTCTCCGGCCTGAGCCGCGTTCA
>CALKHM010000253.1 GCA_937988695.1 uncultured Microbacterium sp.
GATGTCGATGGTGATGAACCTCGACAAGTGCATCGGATGCCACACCTGCTCGGTGACCTGCAAGCAGGCATGGACGAACCGCACCGGCGTGGAGTACGTGTGGTTCAACAACGTGGAGACCCGTCCCGGGGTGGGCTACCCCCGCACGTACGAGGACCAGGAGAAGTGGGGCGGCGGCTGGGTGCGCACCAGACGCGGTCGGCTGAAGCTGCGCAGCGGCGGGCGTCTGGCCAAGCTCGCGCACATCTTCTCGAACCCGAACCTGCCCGAGATCGAGGACTACTACGAGCCCTGGACGTACGACTACGACATGCTGCTGAACGCCCCGAAGGGCGAGCACACCCCGGTCGCCCGGCCCAAGTCGCTGCTGACCGGAAAGGACATGAAGATCTCCTGGTCGGCCAACTGGGACGACGACCTGGGCGGGTCGGTGCAGACCATGCAGGACGACCCGATCCTGCGCAAGATGAGCGAGCGCGTGTCCGCCGAGTTCGAGCAGGCGTTCATGTTCTACCTGCCGCGCATCTGCGAGCACTGCCTGAACCCCTCGTGCGTGGCCTCGTGCCCGTCGGGTGCGATGTACAAGCGCGCCGAGGACGGCATCGTGCTGGTGGACCAGGACCGCTGCCGCGGCTGGCGGATGTGCGTGTCGGGATGCCCGTACAAGAAGGTCTACTTCAACCACAAGACCGGCAAGGCCGAGAAGTGCACGCTGTGCTACCCGCGCATCGAGGTGGGCCTTCCCACCGTGTGCTCGGAGACGTGCGTCGGTCGCCTGCGCTACCTGGGACTGGTGCTGTACGACGTCGACCGGGTGGCCGAGGCCGCCAGCGTCGAGAACGAGCACGATCTGCTGGACGCGCAGCGCAGCGTGATCCTCGACCCGAACGACCCGGCGGTCGTGGAGGCGGCCCGTCGCGACGGCATCCCCGAGGACTGGATCGAGGCCGCGCAGAACAGCCCGATCCACAAGCTGATCAGCCAGTACAAGGTCGCCCTCCCGCTGCACCCGGAGTACCGCACGATGCCGATGGTCTGGTACGTGCCGCCGCTGTCGCCGGTGGTGGATGTCGTGACCGGCTCGGGCAACGACGGAGAGGACGCGCGGACCCTGTTCGCGGCGATCGACAAGCTGCGCATCCCGATCTCGTATCTGGCGGAGCTGTTCACCGCCGGCGACGTGAAGCCCGTCGACGAGTCGCTGCGCAAGCTCGCCGCGATGCGCTCGTACATGCGCGGCATCAACCTCGACGACGAACGCGACGAGTCGATCGCATCCGCGGTGGGCATGACCGGCACCGAGATCGAGGAGATGTACCGGCTGCTGGCGATCGCCAAGTACAACGACCGCTACGTCATCCCGGCCGCGCACGCCGAGCAGGCGCGCGAGCTGGAAGAGCTGGCCTGCTCGCTCGACTACGACGGCGGCCCGGGCATGGGCGGACCGAACCACTTCGGGACCTCCAGCGGGCATCCGGTCCCGGTGGCCGTGGAGAACTTCCACGCACTCGCCGACCGGCAGACATCGGACCGCCCGGCCGCGCCGGGCCGGGTGAACCTGCTGAACTGGGACGGCAACGGGTCGCCGGAGGGACTGTTCCCGCCGAAGGACGAGCCGTGATGTCGGTGCTGACCCGATCGCGCACGCGGGTGACGCCGCGGCGCAAGCTCCCACCGCAGCTGAATGCCCTCGCGCTCACCCGAGAGCAGCGCCAGCGCGTGCACATGGCGGCCTCGGTGCTGCTGGACTACCCCGACGCCGCCTGGTTCGCGAAGCTGCCGGCCGTGCGGGCCCTGGTCGATCCGCTGCCCGACGAGTTGCGCACGCCGCTGGCACGGTTCATCGACGCCGTGCAGGGCGAGGCAGACGCCGACCAGGCGACCGGCCCGCACCCCAGCACGTGGGAGCGCCGGTACGTGACGACCTTCGATCTCAAGCGCAAGTGCAGCCTCTACCTCACCTACTTCGCCAACGGCGACACCCGCAAACGCGGCACGGCGCTCGTGACGATCCTGGAGGCCTACCGCGCCGCCGGATGGGAGTTCGACGCGCAGGAGCTGCCCGACTACCTGCCGGCGGTGCTCGAGTTCTCGGCGATGAGCGACTCCGAGATCGCCGGTGCGCTGCTGTCGAGCCATCGCGAGGGCGTGGAGGTGCTGCGGGCGGCGCTGGAGGGCATGGACAGTCCGTGGGCCGATGTGGTTCGCGCGGTCACGCTGTCGCTGCCGCCCATCGACGACGCCACCCGTGAGCGCTACCTCGACCTCATCAACGAGGGCCCGCCCACCGAGACGGTGGGCTTGAGCTTCCTCGGCAACCTGCCGCCGTTCCCAGCGAGGGAGGACACATGAACCCCCTGTCCATGCTGCTGTGGGTCGCCCTGCCGTACATCGCGATCGCCGTGGTCATCGTCGGCCACATCTGGCGGTACCGGTACGACAAGTTCGGCTGGACCACCCGTTCCAGCCAGTCATATGAGAACAGGCTGCTGCGCTGGGGCTCGCCGATGTTCCATTTCGGCATCCTCTGCGTGCTCGTCGGTCACGCCGTGGGTCTGCTCATCCCCCGCGAGTGGCTGTACGCGATCGGCATCGATGAGCACATGTACCACCTGGGCGCCACGACGCTGGGCACCGCGGCGGCCGTGCTGACCTTGGCGGGCCTGGCAATCCTCATCTACCGCCGCCGCACGGTGGGCCCGGTGTTCCTGGCCACGACCAGGATGGACAAGGTCATGTACGTGTTCCTCGGCCTGACGCTGGTGTTCGGCACGCTCGCCACGTTCATGTATCAGCTGTTCGGACCGGGCTACGAGTACCGCACCACGATCAGCCCCTGGGTGCGCAGCATCATCCTCTTCCAGCCGCATCCGGAGCTCATGGCCCAGGCGCCGCTGATGTTCCAGCTGCACGCGCTGACGGCGACGCTCCTGTTCATCCTCTGGCCGTTCACGCGCCTCGTGCACGTGTTCTCCGCGCCTGTGCAGTACCTGTTCCGCCCGTACGTGGTGTACCGCTCACGCGACGAGCACCGCAGCGGCACACGCGCGACCCGGCGCGGGTGGGACCCCGTGGCCGCCCCCGACCCCGAACGCCTGCGGCGCCCGTAGACCGCGGCCGCGCCCCGGCCGCGGTGCGGTCGGTCATCGTCATCCCCTCCCCGGGGCGCTGCCCCCGGGTGCTCTGCGATCCCTCTCCCCGGGGCACTGCCCCGGCACGCTGCGATCCCTCTTCTGGAGCTGCACTTTCCCGCTGATGCGCCACTTCTCCCCCGGGCGCTATGGTTCTCCGCTGATGCGCCACCTCTCCCCCGGGCGCTATAGTTTTCCGCTGATGCGCCAGTAAAAAGCTGGCGCATCAGCAGAAAGGTGTAGCGCGGGGAAAGAGCGACAGCGCGCGGAGGGAAGCGGTAGCGGGAGCGCGCTGCTCAGCGCCCGGCGGTGGCCAGCGTCCCCGGGGCACTCGCGGCGTCGGCGCCGCCCGCCGTCGCGGCCGGTTCGAGCCGCACGACGACCGACTTGGATGCCGGGGTGTTGCTGCCCAGCGCCGTGTAGCCGAGGGGCACCAGCGGATTGCCCTCGGGGAAGTACGTCGCTGCGCATCCGCGCGATGTCGGGAAGGCGACGACCTTGAACGCGTGCACGACGCGGTCGATGCCGTCGGCGAACTCGCTGTGCACGTCGACGATGGCCCCGTCGGCGAAGCCGAGCTCGACCAGGTCGTCGGGGTGCACGAAGATCACCCGACGGCTCTTCTTGATGCCGCGGTAGCGATCGTCGAGGCTGTAGATCGTCGTGTTGAACTGGTCGTGCGCGCGCATCGACTGCAGCAGCAGGCGTCCGGGCGGGCACTGGATGTACTCCAGGTCGTTGACCGTGATCATGGCCTTGCCGGTGGCGGTCGGGAACGTGCGCGAGTCACGCGGCCCGTGCGGCAGGATGAATCCGTTGTCGGCCTTCAGCCGCTTGTTGAAGTCGTCGAATCCGGGGATGACGTGCTCGATGTGATCGCGGATCACGTCGTAGTCGCGCTCGAAGCTCGCCCAGTCCACCGGGCCCTGGTCGCCCAGCAGCGCGCGGGCGATGCCCACGACCACGGAGACCTCGCTGCGCAGCTGGTCCGAGATCGGCTTGACCTTGCCCCGGGTGGAATGGATCGCGCACACCGAGTCCTC
>CALKHM010000254.1 GCA_937988695.1 uncultured Microbacterium sp.
CCGTGGCGTCGTCGCCCGCGACCGTGGACAGATCGCGCAGGCCCCCCGCCGCGCTCTCGGCCGCAGACGCCCGCGCCAGTAGCCGTGCACGGTCGTCGGCGCCGCGCAGTGCATGCAGCGCCCAGCCGGCAAGGCCGCCGGCCACGAGGCATCCGATCGCGATCAGTGCCACCCACAACGTGTCCATGCCGCCATCATGACGGTCGGCTCCGACATCGGGTGGGCGCGGCGCGCGTCTCTACAATGTCCGAGTGACCTTGACCGTCTGGCTCTCGCTCCTGGCCGCATGCGGGGTGATCAGCCTGACGCCCGGCGCCGGTGCCATCAACACGATGTCCAACGCGCTGGCGGAGGGATGGCGCCGCTCGATCTGGGGCGTGATCGGTCAGCAGCTGGCCCTCGTCGTGCATGTCGCGATCGTCGCCGCCGGCGTGGGGCTGCTGGTCGCGCGCTCGCCCGTGCTGTTCGAGACCATCCGCTATCTGGGCGCGGCGTACCTGGTGTTCCTCGGCGTCCGGATGCTGGTTCTGCGCCCACGGCTCGACGACGACGCGGACGTGCTCGCCCGCACGCGGGAGAGCGGCTGGTCGATGGTGCGGCGCGGGTTCTGGGTGAACATCCTCAACCCGAAGGCGATCGTCTTCTTCCTCGCGTTCGTGCCGCAGTTCATCCGCCTCGACCGTCCGCCCCTGGGACAGTATCTCGTGCTGGTGGCGACGGTCGTCGTCGTCGACGTGCTGGTCATGTGGTTCTTCTTCGCGGCGGCGGCCGGGCCGTTCCGCCGGCTCGTGCGCACCACGCGCGGGCAGCGCGTGTTGAACACGGTGTTCGGAGTGCTGTTCATCGGCGTCGCAGGGCTGCTGCTGCTCGTGCGGTGAGGGCGGCGGCGTCAGGCGACCGCGTCAGGCGACCGCGAAGACGGGCTCCCTCACCGGCGTGTCGATGGTCTTGACGGCGAGCTGGTGGACGGCGGCGAGGGCGTCGATGTCGCTCGCGCCGGTGCGCCGCGCGGCGTCGATCACGATGTGGGCGCAGGCCAGCGCGTCGGCGGTCGCCTCATGGTGGGCGAAGCCGGTGAACCCGGCCGCGGCTGCCGCCGAGGGCAGTCGGTACGACGGCAGGTCGTACGCGCGGCGCGCGAGCTGCAGGCTGCAGAAGTACCGGTAAGGCGGGCACAGATCACCCGTGGCGTCGCAGGCGCGGCGCAGCACGGCCATGTCGAACCCGGCATTGTGGGCGACCAGCACGTCGGCGCCGGCGAACGCGACGATGTCGTCGAGCTGCGCGCTCCAGGTCTTGGCGTGCACGACGTCTTCGGGATGGATGCCGTGGATCCCGATGTTCACGTCGAAGAAGCGGTCGTACCCGGCCGGCGGGCGGATGAACCAGCCGGTCTTGGCGACGACCCGCCCCGCGCGCACCCGGACAAGCCCGACCGCGCACGCAGACGCGCTACTGGCATTCGCCGTCTCGAAGTCGATCGCGGTGAAGTCCAGGGGCACGCGTCAACTCTCGTGCAGAGGCGGATTCCCGACGGCGAGGCGCGCCGGAATCGCCGCACTCGTCCCGTGCTCCGGATGCGTGTGGCGTGAGGGCACCGGTGGGGTCGCAGGAGGGCGCGCCCGCCTCGTCGGTCCGGGCCGGGGGACGCCCGCGCGTATCGTCGGTCCGTTCGTCCGGGCCGGGGGACGCCCGCGCGCCTCGTCCCGTACTCCGGACGCGTGTGGCGTGAGGGCACCGGTGGGGTCGCAGGACGGCGCGCCCGCCCCGTCGATCCGGGCCGGGGGACGGCCGCCGCGCCTGCCCGTTGGTCCGGGCCGGGGGACGCCCGCGCGTAGGCTCGGGGGCATGGCCTCACACGAAGAGATGTCGCGGTCGTTCGGATCCGCGGCCGCCGCCTATGAGGCGGGCCGTCCGGAGTACCCCGCCGCCGCCGTGGAATGGATGCTGGAACCCGTCCGCTCCGGTGGCCGGCCGCGCGTGGCCGACGTCGGCGCGGGCACCGGGAAGCTCACCCGCGCGCTGGTGGCCACAGGCGCCGAGGTCGTCGCCATCGAACCCGACGCGGTGATGCTCGAGCGGCTGCGCGAGGCGTCGCCGGGGGTGCCGACGGCGATCGGCACTGGCGAGTCGCTGCCGTTGCCCGACGCGGAGCTGGACGCCGTCGTGTTCGGCCAGGCGTGGCACTGGGTCGACGAGCCGGCCGCCAGCGCGGAGGCGGGTCGGGTACTGCGATCAGGAGGCGTGCTTGGCCTGGTCTGGAACATCCGCGACGAGAGCGTGGAGTGGGTCGCTGAGATGAGCCGGATCATGCACGGCAGTAACGCCGAGATGATGCTCGCCCAGGGCGGGCCGCAGGTGGCGGCTCCCTTCGATACGCTGGAGTCGCGGTCATGGGCCTGGCCTCGGGCGATGACGCGTGCGCAGCTGTCCGACATGGTGGCCTCGCGCAGCTACGTCATCACCGCCGACACCGACGAGCGTGCACGCATCGACCGAGAGCTCGTGGCGCTGTTCGACCGCATCGGGGCCGTCGACGACGCGGTGATCGATCTGCCCTACGTCACCACCGCGTTCCGCGCCCGGCGTCCGTAGCGCCCGGGCTCCCGGCATCCGCCCCCGTAGACTGGATGCCCGTGGCCCTCACCATCGGAATCGTCGGACTGCCCAACGTCGGCAAGTCCACTCTGTTCAATGCCCTGACCCGCAACCAGGTGCTCGCAGCGAACTACCCGTTCGCCACGATCGAGCCCAACATCGGCGTCGTGAACCTGCCCGACGCACGGCTCGACCGGCTCGCGGAGCTCTTCCACAGCGAGCGGATCGTACCGGCCACCGTGTCGTTCGTGGACATCGCGGGCATCGTTCGCGGGGCGTCCGAGGGGGAGGGCCTGGGCAACCAGTTCCTGGCGAACATCCGCGAGGCCGATGCGATCGCGCAGGTCGTGCGCGGGTTCGCCGACGCCGATGTCGTGCACGTCGAGGGTGAGGTGGACCCGAAGAGCGACCTGGAGACCATCGGCGCCGAGCTCATGCTCGCCGATCTGCAGACGCTCGAGAAGGCCATCCCGCGATACGACAAGGAGGTCCGGGGCCGCAAGACCGACAAGTCCGTGCTCGAGGCGGCGCTGGCGGCCAAGGACGCTCTCGATCGTGGCGTGCTGCTGTCGGCGTCGGGCGTCGACCTCGCGCCGATCAGGGAGCTGGGCCTGCTCACCGCGAAGCCGTTCATCTTCGTGTTCAACGTCGACGAGGCGGTCTTGACGGATGCCGCGCGCAAGGCCGAGCTTGAACTGATTGCACGGACATGCCGCCGCGTG
>CALKHM010000255.1 GCA_937988695.1 uncultured Microbacterium sp.
CACCCGGGCTCGAGGTGTTCGAGGGCAGGAACCAGCTGGGCTTCCAGTTCAGCTGCTGTGCCTTCTGCAGCGCGGCGATCGCGAGCGGGGTGATCGACATCGCGTTGAAGAACACGTCGGCCTTCGTCGAGGCCAGCTCGGTCAGCTGCGCGTCCACCGACGTGTCGGTGGCCTCGTAGGTGAGCTCCTTGGCGATCGTGATGTTCGAGGCGCCCTCGATGCCCTTCTTGAAGCCCTCCACGTAGCCCTCGCCGTAATCGTCGTTCTGCGACAGGATGGCGACGGTGTGCTTCTGCCCGGACGCGGCCAGCAGCTTGCCGAACGCCTCGCCCTCGTTCATGTAGGTCGGGACGAACCCGAGCTGCCAGGGGCTCTGCTTCTGGTCGCTGAAGATCGGGTCGCCGGTCTCGACGAGCACCTGCGGCACCTTGTCGGCGATCGCTGCCTCACGCCACGCCCGGTTGGTGGGCGTGCCCAGGCCGATGCCCATCAGGAACACCTTGTCCTTGAGCTGGTCGTAGTTGGCCTTGGCCTTCTGCGGGTCGTACCCGTCATCGAGCGCGTCGATCTTGACCGTGCGGGTCTTGCCGTCGCCGAACTTCACGCCGCCCTCGGCGTTCTTCGCACCGAAGTACGCGGTGACGCCGGCGACCGTGCAGGTGCCGGGACCTGCCGTCGCGCCGCTGAGCGGGGTCGTGATGCCGATCGTGACGGTCGTGTCGGTGATGCCGGGGCTGGATGCGGCCGCGCCGCCGTTGCCGCCCCCGCCGTTGTCACCGCCGCGCGCACACCCGGCCAGGGCGAGCGCGAGAACGGACGCCATGGCGACGACGCCGGCGGCCTTCCTGCCTGTGCTGCGCATGTTCATGCGTGACCTTGCCTCTCTGTTGGGGTTCCCTCCGCCGCGACGCTCGGGTCCGGCGCCGCAGTCGGAGTGGTCTGAAGGTGCCCGGGCCCGCGTCCGGACCGGCCCGCGCGCCCGCGTGTGAGCAGGCGCCGGACAACGCGCGGCAGCGAGACGAGGCCGCCGGGCAGGACGAACAGGACGATGAGCAGGATCGCGCCCTGCAGCAGGGCGGTCGCGTTCGGATCGACGATGTTCGTCAGCTGGGGGACCAGCACGTAGTAGGCGCCGCCCAACAGCGACCCGACGATGCTGGCCGCGCCGCCGATGACCATCGAGGCCAGCAGCGTGATGGAGTGCGCGAAGCTCATCGTCTCCGGTGATGTGAACTGCACGACGGCCATGTAGAGGAATCCGGCGACGCCACCGATGAGGGATGCCACGGTGAAGGCGATCACCTTGTACCAGTACGGCGAGATCCCCATCGAGCCAGCCACCGCCTCGTTCCCCTTCACGATCGCGAACGCGCGGCCGTATCTGCCGCGAACGAGATTGCGGGTGAGCAGGAACACGATCGCGGTGATGAGGATGACGATGTACAGCTGCCACTGGTCGTTGGCCAGGCCGCTCCACTCCGGTGCGGCGGTGAAGCTCGCCGACAGGCCCTGCGACCCTCCGGTGAGATCCCCGAGCCGTTTCGCGAGGGGGACGCCCACGATCGGCAGCGCGATCGTGACCATGGCGATCGCCAGGCCGCCCAGGCGGGCCGCGGCGAGCGCGATGAGCAGGCCCACCACGGCGGGACCGATGCACGCCAGCAGGAACACCAGCACGATGTTCCAGTCGTGCAGCACGCCGTACGCGGTGATGTACGCGCCCAGGCCGACAAAGAAGATCTGGCCCAGTGAGACCTGGCCGGCGTAGCCCATCACGACGTTCAGACCCAGCACGCCGACCGCGAACACACCGATGCGGGCGAGCGTCTGGTTGGTCAGCACCGACATCATCAGGGGCGCCACCGCGAGCAGGACGACGACGATGATGACGAGGGCCCAGCGCACCCACGTCTTCTGGAAGAAGGAGGTCACAGACATCAGACGCGCACCACCGACTTCCGGCCGAACAGCCCTTGGGGTCGCACGATCAGCACGACGAAGATGAGGATGAAGGGGACAGCGACCTTCAGGTCGTAGCCGATGAACGGCACGTACACCGCCGCGAGGTTCTCGAGCACGCCGATCAGCCAGGCGGCCACCACCACCCCGATCGGGCTGGACATGCCGCCGAGGATGACGGCGGCCAGCGCGTACACCAGGGCGTTGTCCATCATCCCGGGGGTCAGGCTCAGCTGCGGCGCCACCAGCGCACCGGCCACGGCGCCGAGCACGGCCGAGAGCCCCCAGCCGACCATCAGCAGTCGTCCCACCGGAAGCCCCGAGAAGGCGGCGGACTGCGGATTGACCGCGACCGCACGCAGCGCGAGGCCCAGCTTCGTGCCGATGAACAGCGCCTGCAGCAGGCCCATCATCACGACGATCACCACGATCGTGCCTATCGAGCGGATGCTCACCGACGCGCCCAGCACGGAGACAGTGTCCAGGGAGAACAGCGACGCGAACTGCTGGTTGTTGTACGTCCACAGCCAGCCGCACAGCCCCGTGATGAGGGTGAGCAGGCCGATCGTGACCACCACGGCGGTGTCGGGGTCGCCGCGCTCGAACCTGCGCATCAGGTATCGCTCGATGAGCGCGCCGAACACGAAGGAGGCGGCCACCGACAGCAGGATCGCGAGGATCAGCGGCACGCCCAGGCCGGTGAACCACCAGGCGATGTAAGCGGAGAGCACCGCCATGCCGCCCTGGGCGAAGTTGACGAGGCCAGTCGCCTGGTTCACGAGCACGATGGCCAGGGCCAGCGCGGCGTAGATCGATCCGGTCGAGAGCCCGTCGATGACGAGTTGGATGAACGTGCCCACAGGTCACCCTCCCAGATATGCGCGTCGGATCTCGTCCATGCCCTTCAGCTCGGCGGTCGTGCCGGAGAGGGCGTTGCGCCCGGTCTCCAGCACGGTGGCCGAGTCGACGAGGGTGAAGGCGAGGTTGGCGTTCTGCTCGACGACGACCATGGCGATGCCCGACTCGCGGCGCAGCCGCCGGATCGCCTGGTACACGGTCTTCGCTGTGCCCGGTGCCAGACCCAGGGATGCCTCATCCAGCAGCATCAGCCGGGGCTTTGCCATGATCGCCCGGCCGACGGCCAGCATCTGCTGCTCGCCGCCGGACAGCGCCGAGGCGTTGGAGCGGATGCGGTCCTGCAGCTGCGGGAACAGGTCGAGGCAGTAGTCGATGTCGCGCGCGATCGCCTTGTGGTCGTGGCGCATGTACGCGCCCACCCGCAGGTTCTCGCGCACGGTGAGGTCGCCGAGCGTGCCGCGGCCCTCGGGCACGTGCGCGATGCCCAGCGCTGCGACCCGCTCCGGTCGCAGACCCCGGATGCTGGAGCCGTCGAACGTGATCCGTCCGCCCGCGCGCACCGTGCCGCTGATCGAGCGCAGTGTCGTGGTCTTGCCGGCCCCGTTGGCGCCCAGGATGCCGACGGCCCCGCCTTCGGGGACGGTCAGCGAGACGCCGTCCAGCACCTGCACCGGCCCGTAGAACGCGGTGACGTCCTCCAGCTCAAGCAGCGGCATCCGGGGCGTCCTTCCCGATGTAGGCCTCGATGACGCGCGGATCGGACTGTGCCTCGGCCGCCGTGCCCTCCATGAGCTTGCGACCGTGGTCGAGCACCATGACGCGGTCGGTGAGGGCCGCGATAAGACCCATGTGGTGCTCGACGATGACGACGGTGATGTCGTCGTCGTCGCGGATGCGCCGCACCGTGCTGATCAGCTGTTCGACCTCGGAGTGCGGCAGCCCCGCCGCCGGTTCGTCCAGCAGCAGCAGCCGCGGGCGCATCAACAGCGCCCGGCACAGCTCGATCCCCTTGTGCAGGCCGTGGGAGAGCTCGTCGGCGCGCACGTCGGTGGCCCAGCCGAGCCCGTTGTGCTCGAGCAGCGCGCGTGCCTCGTCGCGCAGGGTGCGCTCGGCGCGCGCGGTGTGCGGCAGATGCAGGGCCCATTCCAGCGGGCCGCCGGGCAGGCGGGTGTGCGCGCCGAGCATCACGTTCTGCAGGACGGTCTGGTTCAGCTGCAGGGCGGGGTGCTGGAACGTGCGGGCCAGCCCGTGCCGGGCGAGGCTGGCCGGACGTGCGCCGCGGACCTCCTCGCCGTCGATCGTGATCGATCCGGAGCTCGGGCGATAGTGCCCGCTGATGCAGTTGAACAGAGACGTCTTGCCGGCGCCGTTGGGGCCGACGAGCCCGAAGATCTGACCGGGCTCCACGTCGAATCCGACCTTGTCGAGCACGGAGACGCCGCCGAAGTGCAGGCTGACCTCCCCCAGACTCAGTCGAGCAGCCATCGCCCGCCTTTCGATTCGTCGCTTCGTCGTCGACGCGCACGCGTCCCTGCATGGACGGTACGGATTCGCGCTCAGATTGTCAACGATTTTGGATGCACACTGCGCGTGTCTTTATGCAACCGTTGCGCACGGGCGCGGAGATCCGCTGCGTCGGCAGCCGTCGGATGCGACTGCCACGATCCATTCCAGGGCATCTCGGTCACGGGCGGGAGTCGTGATTCCGTTGAACGGAACTCGCGCGGCTACCGCCGGCGTGCGCTGCAGCGGCTACCCGTCGCGGAAGCGTCGCGCCAGCGCGTCGGGCAGGGGCGCCGAGCGCAGCGCGCCGTCCGCGCCGTGGACGGTCCACACGCGCGTCTCGAACCCTTCCACGCACACCTCGCCGTCGCGGGTGAGGGTGTGCGTGATCTCGAAGCTGGAGCGGCCGACACGGGTGACCTCCGAGGTGATCCGTACGTCGTCACCGTACGTGCACGGCATCCGGAAGGCCGCGCGGGTCTCGACGATCGGGCAGCCCGCACCGCCGAACTCGGCGAGCATGGCCGGCTTCGGCCAGCCGCCCGCCTCGTACAGCATCGTGGTGCCGTGGTCGAACCAGCGGAAGTACTGCGGGTTGAAGACGATGCCCGCCGGATCGCAGTCGCCCCAC